>DASUMP010000090.1:0-35023 GCA_036277635.1 Acidimicrobiia bacterium
GATGCGACCCTCCTCGACGTGGAACACCGCCCGCCCGGACGTGCCGGACTGGTCGGGGAACCGTTCCTCGAGGAGGTCGTTCGCTTCTTGCGACTCGACGCCCGGGACGGTGTAGTTGTCGGCGTAGTCGCCGCCGATCGAACCCTTGACCCCGAGGACCGCGACGATGACGAGCAACCAGGCGCCCATCGTGCGGAACGGGTGACGAGCGCACCAGCGCCCGAGACGGAACAGGAAACCGGACATGGGTACCTCCAGGTGACAGGCCCGCGGGAGCTGCGGGTCCTGGCCACCGTGGCGGAGGCACCTTGTCGGCCGCTGTCGTGGCCCTTGCACACCCCTGGCGACCCCCCGAACGCCCAGCAAAGGACACCAGGTGACACCCCGTGTCACTTCACGTCCCTTGCTCGGGGTGGGGGCGGGTTGGTGGCGGGTGGGCGGGGTCAGAGCTCGGTGTCGGCGGCGCGCCAGCAGTACCAGGCGACCACCGACCGGTACGGGGCGAAGGGGTCGCCGAGGGGAGCCAGCTGCTTCGGGCTCGGCATCTCGCCGAGCGCGTAGAGCTTGGTGAACCCGCTGCGCACCCCGTAGTCGAGCGTCGGCCACACGTCGAGACGGCCGAGCTGGAACATCAAGAACATCTGGGCGGTCCACTCACCGATGCCGCGCACCTGCACCAGCTCGCGCACGACCTCGTCGTCGGGGAGCCGACCGAGCCGGTCGAACGCGACCCGGCCGTCGTCGCCGGCGAGCGCGAGGTCGCGGATCGACGCCGCCTTCGACGCCGACAGGCCGCACGCCCGCATCGTGTCGACGGGGGTGGCGAGCACGGCCTCGGGGGTGGGGTCGCCGTCGTACAGCGCGACGAACCGACCGTGGATCGCGGCGGCGGCGCGCCCTGCGAGCTGCTGGTAGCAGATCGAGCGCGCGAGCGCGGCGAAGTGCGTGCGACCGTCGCTCTTCCGGCGCAGCTCGGGGTAGCCGTGCACGGCGAGCATGCGCCGGATCCCGCGGTCGCGTCGGGCGAGCTCGTCGGTGGCTTCTACCACCACCTTGCGGATGCGCGGCACCGGCGCAGACTACGAGTCGCGCGGGTACACCAGGACGGCGTCGGGGTCGAGGGCGAGGGCGATGGGAGTGCCGTCGGGGGGTGCCGCGGTCGGCGCGACCGCGACGTCGACGGCAGGTGCGCCTGCTGCATCGACGGTGAGCACGACGCGCTCGCCCGCGAACCGGTGGCTGCGGACGACCCCGGTGACGGGACCGCCGTCGCGCACCGCGAACGCGCCGGGACGCAGTACCACGATCACCGGGCCAGTGGGAGCGCCGCACGGCACGACCCCCCACGGTGTGCGCACGGCACCGTCGCGGGCGATGGCGTCGACGGTCGGGCCGAAGCCGAGGAACTGCGCGACCCGCGGGTCGATCGGCCGCCGCCACAGCGCGGCGGGCGCGTCCACTTGGACGACGCGTCCGGCGTGCATGACCGCGACGCGGTCGGCGACGGTGAACGCCTCGTCGTGGTCGTGGGTCACGTAGATCGCCGGGACGTCGGCGACGTCGAGGAGCTCGCGCAGCTCGTCGACGAGGTGCTCGCGCAACGCCCGGTCGAGCGCGCCGAGGGGCTCGTCGAGCATGAGGAGGCGAGGGTCGGGGGCCAACGCGCGCGCGAGCGCGACCCGCTGCTGTTCGCCGCCCGAGAGCTGCGCGACCGGACGGCGCTCGAAGCCGGCGAGCCCGACCACGTCGAGCACCTCGCGCACGCGCGCCCGACGTCGGGCCGCGGGCACGTCGGCCATGCGCAAACCGAACTCGACGTTGCGGCCCACGTCGTGGTGTGGGAACAGCGCGTAGTCCTGGAACATGAGACCGAAGCGACGCTCGTGCGGTGGAGTCCCGGCGAGATCGTTGCCGCGCCAGCTGATCGAACCGTGCGCCAACGGTTCGAGTCCGGCGACGGCGCGCAGCAACGTGCTCTTCCCGCTTCCGCTGGGCCCGAGGATCGCGAGCGTCTCGGACGCGGCGAGGTGGAGGTCGACGTGATCGACTGCGGTCGTCGTGCCGTAGCGAACACTCACGTCGCGGATCGACAACACGGATCAGAACTCCCCGACGTCGCGGATCCGCACGCGATCGACGAGCAGGACGACTGCGGCGGTGATCGCCATCAACACAGTGGCCATCGCCATCGCGGTCCCGAAGTTGCCCGGCCGGCCGAGCAGGCGCGCGATCGCGATCGGCACCGTCGGGACGTCGGGGCGCGCGATGAAGATCGTGGCGCCGAACTCGCCGAGGGAGATCGCGGCGGCGAACCCGGCGGCGACGGTCAGCGCGCGGGCCGTGATCGGCAGGTCGACCTCGCGCCAGACCCGAGCCGGCGACGCCCCGAGCACGGCGGCGGCGTCGCGGACACGAGGGTCGATGCTGCGGAGCGCGGGTACGACGATCCGCACGACGAACGGGATCGCGACGAGCGCGTGCGCGATCGGGATCAACCAGCGCGACGTCCGCAGGTCGAGCGGTGGTTCGTCGAGCGCGACGAGGAAGCCGAAGCCGATCGTCACCGCCGAGGTGCCGAGCGGCAGCATCACGAGCAGATCGAGCGCGCGCGACGAGCGCGACGTCCGGCGGGCGACGAACACCGCGGCGAGCGTGCCCACGACGAGCGCGATCGCGGTCGCGGCCGCGGCGAACATGAGCGAGTTGCGGATCGCCTCGTCGAGGGGCACGAACGACGCCGACCGGCGCGGCGCGCGCACCAGCGCGCGGTAAGAGTCGAGTCCGCCGTCGAGCGATCGGGCGACCAGGACGAGCAGGGGGCCGCCCAAGAACGCCACCGCCGCGACCAGCGTGGCCACGAGTGCCCCCCGTTCGGTCCCGGTGCGCACCGGACGCGCGGTGGAGGCCCGGCCGACGAGGCGCTGCGAGACCGCGCGCTCCGCCTGGAACCGACCGCTGACGACGAGCACCGCGATCACGGCGAGGAGCTGCACGATCGCGAGCCCGGCGGCCGCCTCGAGATCGAGGAAACGGGCGGTCTGGAGGTAGATCTCGACCTCGAGGGTCGACGTGCCGGGGCCGCCGAGGAGGAGCACAACGCCGAACGACGTGAACGTGAACAGGAACACGATGGTCGCGGCCGCGGCGAGGGCGGGCGCCAGACGCGGCAGCGTGACCGAGACGAACGCGCGCGTGCGTGACGCGCCGAGCACCCGGGCGGCGTCGACCTGATGGGGGTCGAGGTTGGCCCAGAACCCACCGACGGCGCGCACGACCACCGCGACGTTGAAGAAGACGTGCGCGGCGAGGATCGGCGCCACGCCCCGGTCCCAACCGAGTGCGCCCAACGGCCCGCCGCGCCCGAGCACGGCCGTGAACGCCGTCGCGACGACCACGGTGGGCAACACGAACGGCACCGCGACGAGCGAACGAACCACCTCCCGGCCCCGGAACTCGAATTGCGCCAGCGCCGCGGCGAGCGGCAGCCCCACGACGAGCGTCAGCAGCGTGCTCACGGTCGCCTGCCACGTCGTGAACCACAGCACGCCGCGGAGATGCCCGTCGGCGATCACGTCGGCGACCGGCGCGAGGTCGAGCGAGCCGTCGGCGACGACGCCCCGTCCGACGATCGACGCGACGGGATACACGAAGAACACGGCCAGGAACGCGAGCGGCACCGCGATCATCGCGACGCGCACTCCGACTCGCGTCATCGCACCACCAGGTCGGTCCATTCCTCGATCCACTCGTCGCGACGCGCGTCGACGACGTCGAGCTCGAGCTCGTACGGATCGACCGGTCGTGCCGCCCAGCGCTCGAACACCTCCGGCAGCTCCACGTCGGCGCGCGCCGGGAAGACGAACATCTGCAACGGGATGTCCGCCTGCACCGCGGGCGACAGCAAGAAGTCGACGACGCGCTCCGCAGCGTCCGCTTCAGCCGTTCCCCGCAGGATCCCGGCGAACTCGACCTGGCGGTAGCAGCTCTGCTCGACGACTCCGATCGCCGGTTCGGTACGCCCGTCTTCGGCGAACACGACGTCGGCGGGTGGACTCGACGCGTACGACACGACGATCGGGCGATCGCCGCCGCCGCCGGCGCTGAACGCGCCGTAGTACGCGTCCTCCCAGCTGTCGGCGACGAGCACGTCGTTGTCGCGCAGGCGCTGCCAGTAGTCGCGCCAGCCGTCGGCGCCGTACTCGGCGACGGTGGCGAGGAGGAACGCGAGACCGGTCGAGCTCGTCGCGGGGTTCTCGACGACGGTGAGCCCGCGGTACTCGGCGTCGGTCAGCGATTCCAGCGTCGTGGGCGCAGCGAGCTCCTCCCCGAAGTGGGCGCGGTCGTAGTTCACGCACACGTCACCCACGTCGATCGGCGTGACCCGGTGCTGCGGATCGAGCTGCAGCGCGGTGGGTACGGCGTCGAGTCCGGCAGCTTCGTAGGGGACGAACAGGTCTTCGGCGAGCGCACGGCCGAGGAACGTGCTGTCGACGCCGTAGAGCACGTCGGCGAGTGGATCCGACGCGGTCAAGATCGCTTGGTTCACGACCGAGCCGGCGTCGCCGGCCGCGATCACCTCGAGCTCGATCCCGGATTCCTCCCTCAGCCGGTCGAGGACGCCGTCGCTCAGCGCGAACGAATCGTGGGTGAGGAGGCGCACCTTCACCGATTCGGGAGCGGTCGCGTCGACGTCGTCGTCGTCCCCGCACGCGGACACCACGAGCGCCAGCCCGACCAGCGTCGCCAGCGCGGCCTGCACGCGACGTCGGCGTCCGGTCATGCGAACTCGCGATCGAGAGGCTGCACCGCGAGCAGCGTCCCGCGCTCGAGCGCGACCGACGCTCGGGTGCCGAGCAGCTCGTTGCTCACGCCGCGCGTCGAACCGGGGTGGAGCACTTCTCCCCGCAGCGGGTACCGCAGCCCGGTGGTGTGCACGCCGTGGGCGGGACCGCCGACCGCCAGCAAGGTCACGAGCCCGCCGGGCGCACCGTCGAGCTCGACCGCGCCGTGCGCGGCGTGCAGCGTCGTGAGGAGCGCGCCGTCGACGAATGCCGTGAGACGGAGATCCGCGAAGTCCGGCGACGTGAGCAGGAGCACGTTGCCGAGGAAGTGGTCGAGGCGACGGCCGCCACCCGCACCGAGGACGACGACCTCCTGCGCGCCCAGACGGCGCGCGGTCGCCAGCGCGAGCTCGAGGTCGGTGGCGTCCTTCGCGACCGGGTGCTCCTCGACGGACGCGCCGCTGGCGACGGCCGCGTCCAACGCGGCTCGATCGACCGAGTCGAGATCCCCCACGACGACGTCGATGCGCACGCCGAGCGCCGCCGCTTGGTGGACCCCGGAGTCGGCGGCGACGACGAGCGCATCGCCGAGGACGAATCGCTGCGCTTCGGACCCGACCGGGTCACCCCCCGCGAGGACGACCGCGCGCCGACACGCTGACGGGGTGCTGGACTCGGACGACACTTCCCTCCCTCCGCCGGCATTACCCGGAGCAGGTTCGAGGGGTCGGTGCCGGCGTCGCGCGCTCGCGCGCTCCGGTGGGCACCCTCTCAGCCCGGCTCACCCGAGCTCCCCGTGGGTTCCGCCCGAGGGTAGCCCGCGCGCCTACGGCCGCAGCATGAGGGACGACGTGGCCCCGTTGATCCACGCAGGCGAGCCGAGCCGGCGAGCGTCGCCGAACGGGATCACCGTGCCTTCAGCCGTCGCGATCCAGTAGCCCTTGCCGGTCGGCGTGACGAGCAGGCGGGCCGCCGCCTTGTAGTTCGTGCAGCCGCGCACGTCGCCGTAGTGCTTGGCGTCGCCGAACGTGTAGACGCGCCCGTCCTTGCCGAGCATCCAGTAGCCGTTGCCGGTCGCGCTCCGCTGCATCGCGACGATCGGCGCCGCGATCGCCTGACCACCGAGCGACCCGAAGAACTGCGCGTCGCCGAACGAGAACACGCCGCCGTCGCTCGAGAACAGCCAGTACCCGCCGAAGGTCTTCGTCGCCTCCATGCCCTGCACCGGCTTCACGAGGGGCAGGTTCCCCGTCGAACCGAAGAAGCGCGCGTTGCCGAACGAGAACACGCCGCCGTCGTCGGCGACGAGCCAGTAGCCCGCGTTCCACCGCGACCGTTCCATGCCGTTGACGGGCTTGTTCAGGCGCAGGTTCCCGGTGGACCCGAAGAACTTCGCCTTGCCGAACGAGAAGATGCCGCCGTCGCGACCGAGCAACCAGTAGCCGTTGCCGCTCGAGGTGGCTTCACCGCCGACGATCGGTGCCGCCGGGTGGTACTTCTTCGCCGAGCCGTAGTACCAGGCGTCGCCGAAGGTGTGCACCGCGCCGTCGGTCGTGCCCAGCCAGTAGCCGCGCCCGGACGGGCTGGTGACCGCCGACGGCGAGTACGGCAAGCACGCGCGCCGCGCGCCGTTGAACACCATCGCGTCCGAGTACAGCGAGATGATGCGCAACCCGTAGTCGGGTGCGGTCGCCCAGATCGCGATGCCGCTCGACCCGCCGAACAGCTCCCAGATCGGCGCCTTGCCGATGCGGTCGCTCGGCGGTTTGGCCAGGCGACCGGTCATGTACCGGGTCGTCTCGTCGGCGTAGCCGCGCAGGAGGTGGATCTGTGTGCGCACACCGATGCGCGCGGTCGGGAAGCACCGGCTGGGCGCGGTCTCGGCCTCGCACGTGGTTCCCGGCTCGCGCCCGTCGTACGCGTACATGCCAGCGAAGTTGTTGAACCACGGACGGATCTGGCCGTAGTCCGGGTAGGAGAACCAGCCGGTCTCGAGGACCGACTGGACGAACGCCATGTCGCCGCGGACGCCGTCGAGGCGACCCTCCTCGATGAACAGCGCGGCGAGCGCTCGCACGTCGTAGTTCACGCCCGGAACGTTCGGCGGCGTGTCACCGCGCTTCGATCGGTACCACGCCGCGAGCTGATCGGCGCTGAGCAGGTTCGGGCCCATCACCGGCGTCTGCGTCGTGGGGGTGGCCGCGGCCGCCGGCGCGGCAGCGCCGAGCGCCGACGCGACGGAAGCCAGGGCGAAGGCAACGACGAGCGCGGCGACGCGACGGTGGAACAGAGCCATCACTTCCCAATCGGCGGCTGGGTCGGGCGCTTGAGGCCCCTCGCCGCCCGCGGACGGTTCGAGGCTAACCGGCCGCCGCGAGATCGGCAGCGCGGCGCTTGGCGCCGCGGTAGTCGGGCTTGCCGTTCGGCAGGCGCGGCACCTCGTCGACGAGCAACAGCTGGCGGGGCACCTTGTAGCCCGCGACCTTCGTGCGGCAGTGCTCCTGCAGCTCCTCGAGCGTCGGTTGCTTGCCGGGACGAGGTTGGAGCAACGCGGTGACGCGCTCGCCCCACCGCTCGTCGGGGACGCCGACGACCAGCACGTCGAACACATCGGGGTGCGACTTCAGCGCACCTTCGACTTCTTCGGGGTAGATCTTCTCGCCGCCGGAGTTGATCGACACCGACCCGCGCCCGAGCAGCGTGATGCGACCGTCGGCCTCGATGACTGCGTAGTCGCCGGGGATCGACCAGCGGCGCCCTTCCGAATCGGTGACGAACGTCGCCGCCGTCTTCTCGGGGTCGTTGTAGTAGCCGAGCGGGATGTTGCCGCCGCGCGCGAGGCGACCGACCTTGCCGCTGCCGGGCGCGAGGGGGCGCAGCTCGTCGTCGAGCACCGTGGTGTCGGCCGACGCGAGCACCGTCGTGATGCCTTCCTTCGGCGCGTCGCCCGCCTGCACGACGCGGATGCCGTTCATTCCCGACTCGGTGGATCCGATCGCGTCGGTCATGACGACGTAGTCCGGGAGCAGGCGCTGGAGCTGCTCTTTCACCGTCTGGGAGAAGATCGCTGCGGTGCTGCCGAACGACACGATCGACGACACGTCGAGCTCGTCGTGCAGCCGCTCGAGTGTGTCGGCCAACGGACGGGCCATCGCGTCGCCGGTGACGGAGAGCACGTTGATCCGCTCCTGCGCGACGAGACGCCACACGCGCTCCGGGTCGAACTTGTCGATGAGCACTGCGGTGTTGCCCTCGAACATGCACCGGAACGTGCCGAACTGTCCGGCACCGTGCATCAACGGCGGCACCGGCATCATCACGAGCCCGCTCGGCTGCGCCGGATCGATGCGCTCGGAGATCTCTTCGGGGCGCTGCACCTTCTCGCCGGTGAAGGCGTCGATGCCTCCCCCGAGCGCGTAGAACACGTCTTCTTGGCGCCACATCACGCCTTTGGGCATCCCGGTCGTGCCGCCGGTGTACAGGAGGTAGATGTCGTCGCCGGAGCGCTCCGGCAGGTCGCGCAGCGGCGAGCCGGCGGTGACCGCGGCCTCGAACTCGGTCGGGTCGAGCGCGCGGTCGTCGACGTCGGAGCCGTCCCATTCGATGCGAACGAAGTGCTGCAGCCTCGGTTGCGCGTCGCGCGCCCGTGCGATCAGCGGTCCGTACTCACGCTGGTAGACGATGCCGACCATGTCGGAGTTGTCGAAGAGGTAGCGCAGCTCGTCTTCCACGTAGCGGAAGTTGACGTTCACCGGAACCGCTCGCATCTTGTAGAGCGCGAACATCGCCTCGACCCACTCGATGCAGTTCGTCGCGAAGATGCCGACGTGCTCACCCGGTCGGATTCCCGCGTCGAGGAAGAAGTGCGCGAGGCGCGTGGTGCGTTCGTCGAGCTCCCCGAACGTGATGCGTCGTCGGGTGTCGACGAGCGCGGTGCGCTGCGGCACCTTCGCCGCCGCGAGCTCGAAGAGGTCAGCGAAGTTGTAGTGGGCCGTCATGGTTCGGAAGTAGAACACGTTCCAATTGCGACCCGCAAGCATCCTCGGTGACGGCCGGGCGACTCACCCGACGCTCCCTTCCACGAGGTGCGACGTCTCGCGCAAGGGCCGCTCGGGGACGAAGCACGCGACCGCGAGCGCGGCGAGCGCGAACGGCACCGCGACGAGGAACACGTCGTGCAACGAACGTTCGAAGGCCTCGACGAGCCCTGCTTGCACCGTCACCGGAAGGGCACGGATCTGCGCCGGACTTCCGAGCAGCCGTTCGGGATCGACGCCCGCGAGGCTGTCGGTCGACAGCGTTCGCGGCAGGAAGTGCGACAGGCGTGACGAGAGGATCGCACCGAAGATCGCGACGCCGAACGCGCCGCCCATCGAGCGGAAGAACGAGACGAGCGAGGTCGCGACGCCGAGCTCGGCGTGGTGCACCGCGTTCTGCGCCGCGAGGATGATCGTCGGCATCGTCATGCCGATCCCGACACCCGCGAGCGCCATGTACACCGACGACTGCAGGAACGAGGTCTGCGCAGTCATCGTCGAGAACAGCACGAAGCCCACGCTCGTGAGCGTCAGCCCGACGATCGGGAACATCTTGTAGCGGCCGAGTCGCGAGATGAGCCGACCCGAGATCGTCGACGCCACCAGGATGCCACCCATGACCGGGAGCACGAGCAGGCCGGCGTTGGTGGCGGTGCGCCCCTGCACGATCTGCAAGTAGACCGGAAGGAACACGATCGCGCCGAACATCGCCATGCCGAGCAGCACGGCGACCGCCGAGGTCGTGGAGACCACGGGATTCGCGAACAACGAGAGCGGCAAGAGCGGCTCCGCGACCCGACGTTCGTGCACGACGAACGCGACGGTGAGCACCACGGCGGCGATCGCGAGCCCGACGATGACTCCGGACCCCCACTCGTACTCGGTGCCACCCCAGACGCACACGAGCAACGCGCTGCTGACCGCACCGACGAGCAGGATCGCGCCGAGCACGTCGATGGAGTGCGGACGGCGCACGAACGGGACGTGGAGGGCGCGGGCGGTGATCAGGAGCGCGGCGGCCCCGACCGGCAGGTTCACGTAGAACACCCACCGCCACGAGAGGTGGTCGACGATGAACCCACCGATGAGCGGGCCGATCACGCTGGCCACGGCGAACACGCTCGCGACGAGCCCTTGGTACCGCCCGCGCTCGCGCGGCGGGACGACGTCGCCGACGATCGCGAACACCAAGACGAGCAGTCCACCCGCGCCGAGACCCTGCAGGGCCCGGAACGCGATGAGCTGGGTCATGTCCTGCGCCGCGCCGCACAGCGCCGACGCCGCGGTGAACAACGCGATCGACGCCTGGAAGAGCGTCTTACGACCGTAGATGTCGGAGAGCTTGCCGACGAGCGGCATCACCGCGGTCGAGGTGAGCAAGTACGCGGTGACGACCCAGGAATAGTGGTCGAGACCGCCCAGATCGCCGACGATCGTGGGCAGCGCGGTCGACACGATCGTCTGGTCGAGCGCGGCGACGAACATGCCGGCCATCAAGCCGCTGAACACGGCGAGGATCTCGCGGCGCGACGCCGGCGCCGCCGTCGAGCCCTCGGTTCCTCCGGTAGCGGTGTCCACGGACGCGCGCTCGCTCAGCGGTCGAGCAGGAGCCGGCACGCGGCGTCGAGGTCTTCGTCGACGCGCGTGGCGGGGTCGACACCGCACACCCAGCCGTTCAACGAGGAGAGCCACACCTGCTGCAAGATGCGCGCGATCCGCAGCTCGCCGTCGGTCGCGACTCGTCGCTCGTCGCCGTGCATCGCGCCGGTGATGATCTCGTTCATGATCTCGGTCACGGCCCGCACGACATCGGCGTTGTCGGTCTCCGCCGATCCGAACGCGCGGACCATCGCGGCGGTCACGTCCGGGTGACGCTGGAGGTTGCGGTTGGCGCGCCGCAGCACGTGCATCACCCGCTCGCTCGCCGTCGTGCCGGTCGGGGGGCGCGCGCGGAGGTGGTCGCGCAAGTCGGCTTGTTGCTCCGCCATCGCCTCGAGCAACAACCGTTCCTTCGAGGTGAAGTAGCGGTAGACGGTGCCGACGGCGACATCGGCCTCGGCGGCGACGTCGCGCATCTGCACACCGTCGAACCCGCCGGCCGCCGCGAGCCGCAACGTCGCGTCGATGACGCGTCGGCGGCGCGCCGCCTGGCTGCGAGCGAGACCGCCGACGAGCTCGACCCTCGTGTCCCCTCGCGCGCTCATCGTCGCGAAGTGAAACACGTTCTCATTTCCTCGGCAACCGGGGCGGTGGCGGGTGTCAGACTGGGCGCCCGCCCCGCCCACCGGGTGTCGACAGGAGGAAGCGGTGACCACCGACCTGCTGGAGCTGGCCGACGGCCTGTTCACCGGCACGATCCCCGTTGAGGACCACCACCCGTTCGCGTCGAGCGGACAGCTGGCCGAGGTGCAACCCGGCCTGGTGTTCATCGACGCGTTCGCGAACTGCTCGGCGATCGACACCGACGACGGGCTCGTCGCCGTCGACACCAGCGGGCGGTTCCACGCGACCGCGGTGCACGCCACGATGCGCACGTGGTCGAACAGCCCGTTGCACACCGCCGTGTTCACGCACGGGCACATCGATCACGTCTTCGGCGTCGACCTCTACGAAGCCGAAGCTCGAGAGCACGGGTGGCCGATGCCGCGGGTCGTCGCGCACGAGGCGCTCCCCGCTCGCTTCGACCGCTACCTGCTGACACGCGGGTACAACTCGATCATCAACCAGCGGCAGTTCCGCGCCCCCGCGTTCGAGTGGCCGGCCGACTACCGGTATCCCGACGAGACTTACCGCGACCGCCTCGACCTGTCGGTCGGTGGCGAGGCGTTGACGCTGTTCCACGCGCGTGGCGAGACCGACGACGGCACGTGGGTGTGGGCGCCCGATCGCCGCGTCGTGTTCGCGGGCGACCTGTTCATCTGGGCGTCGCCCAACTGCGGGAACCCGCAGAAGGTGCAGCGCTACGCGCGCGACTGGGCCGCGGCGTTCCGCACCATGGCCGAGCTCCGTGCGGAGGTGCTGCTGCCCGGCCACGGCCTCCCCATCATCGGCGCCGACCGCGTGCACCAGGCGCTGACCGAAGGCGCCGAGCTCCTCGAATCGCTCCTCGACCAGACCCTGCAGCTCATGAACGAGGGCGCCCGCCTCGATGACGTCGTCGCGACGGTGCGCGCGCCTGCGCACCTCCTCGAGCGCCCGTACCTCCGACCGGTCTACGACGAGCCGGAGTTCGTCGTCCGCAACATCTGGCGGCTGTACGGCGGCTGGTACGACGGCGACCCGTCGCACCTCAAGCCCGCGCCCGCCGCGGCGGTCGCACGTGAGCTCGCCGACCTCGCGGGGGGCGCGATCCGCCTCGCCGAGCGCGCCCAGCGGGTCGCGGCCGACGGTGACCTCCGACTCGCGGGACACCTCGCCGAGCTCGCCGCACAAGCCGCACCCGACGACCCCGGCGTCCACGCAGTCCGGGCCGAGGTGTTCGGGCTCCGTGCGCGCGAGGAGGCGTCGACCATGTCGAAGGGCGTGTTCGCGTGGGCCGAGGCCGAGTCGCGGGAGAAGGCTGCGACCGAGTGAGCCTGCGCTTCGGCCTGCTCGGCGCGATCGTGTCGCTGGGAGCGGTCCTCGGACTCGTCGCGTGCGACGACGGGACGTCCGTCGTCTCCGGTTCCGATGAACAGCTCGCGCGCGACGCGTTGGTGCGCGACACCGATCTCCCCCGCGGCTACGACTCCGCCGATCGACCCGACACCGACACGCCGTTCGTCGACCCCGCCGACGGCTGCGAGGCGCTCGAGCGCGTCGCCGACACCGAGCCGGTCGCGCGCGCCGGCTCGGACGCCTTCGTCGCCGGTGACACGTCGCGGTGGCTCACCAGCACGGTCTGGGTCTTCCCCGACGCGCCCGCGGCGACCACCGCACTCGAGTCGGTCAGCTCACTCGAGTCCTTCGATTGCTTCTCGGCGTTCTTCGACGCCGCGTTCATCGAGGCCACCGCCGAACAGAACCCGCGCCCGTTCCTGGTCCTCGACACGATCGAGGCGACCGACGTCGACCTCGGCGACGGCGGCGTGCGCGTCGAGGGCGTCGGTCGGTTCACGGCGGGCGAGTCGCAGTCGTCGCTCGCGGTCGCGCACACGACGGTGCGCAGCGGACGCGCGCTCGCGATGTTGCACACGATCGTCGGCGGTGACCCCGACCCCGAGGGCGACGCCGAGCTGCTGAGCGCGATGTTGTCGCGCCTCACCGAACGCTGAGGAGGGCGCATGGAGCTCGCAGGATCGACGGTGCTCGTGACCGGAGCGTCGTCGGGCATCGGCGCCGCGCTCGCACCGGCGCTGGCGGCGCGCGGCGCGACGGTCGGCATCGTCGCCCGGCGGCGCGACCGCCTCGAAGCCGTGCTCGCGCACTGCCGGGAGCACGCGCCGGCGTCCCGCCTCTGGGTCGCCGACCTCGCCGACCTCGACGCGGCCGAGCGGGTGGCGCTCGAAGCCTGGGACGCGTTCGGCGGACTCGACGCGCTCGTGAACAACGCGGCGATCCCGAAGCGGGCGAAGGTCACGGACCTGACCCCGGGCGACGTCGAGCACGTCGTCGGCGTCGACTTCCACTCCCCCGTGCGCATGAGCCTCGCGGTCCTCCCCCGCATGGTCGAGCGCGGTTCGGGCACGATCCTGTTCGTCTCGTCGATGGGCGGGCGCGTCCCGATCGCGCACGAAGCGGCGTACAACGCCGCGAAGTTCGCACTCTGCGGCTGGGCCGAAGCGATGTACCTCGACCTGTTCGGATCCGGCGTCGACGTGAAGCTCGTGCTCCCGGGCCCCATCGACACCGAGATCTGGGACGTGCCCGGCAACCTCCCGGCGTTGTTCGACATCGAGAAGGTCTCCGCGGCCGAGTGCGCGGCGGGCATCGCCGATGCGCTCGCGAGCGACACCTTCGAGCACTACGTCCCCGCGATCTTCCCCGGCGGGCTCGACGCCAAGGCGATGGTCGTGGGCAAGACCCAGGACACCGACGGCTACCTGCGCGGCATGGCGCAGTTCGCCCGCTCCCTCGAGTCTCCCTAGGCAGGGGCGAGCTCGACGGGGATGCCGTTCAGCACGGCGTTGCCCGAGAGCGGGTCGAACAGCTCGGTGTCGGCGAGCACGTTGCTGTTGACACCCGGTCGTCGCTGCGCGACCTGCATGGCGACGCCGTCGGTGCCGTGACCCCATCCGTGGGGGATGCTCACGACGCCGGGCATGACCGAGTCGGTGACCTGCGCGGGGAGCACGACCTCGCCGGTGCGCGAGGACACGCGTGCGAGCGCGCCGTCGGCCACGCCCAGGCGCGCGGCGTCGTCGGGATGGACGTGCACGGTGCAGCGCTCTTTGCCCTTCACGAGCACGTCGAGGTTGTGCATCCAGGAGTTGTTGGAACGCAGGTCGCGCCGGCCCACGAGGACGAGCGAACCGTTGCGGGCGCGTTCGAGCGACGCGTACAGGCGATCGACGTCGGCGACGATCAGTTCGGGCGCGAGCTCGATCGTTCCGCTCGGCGTCCGCAACACGTCGGGGATGCGCGGCTCGAGCGGGCCGAGATCGATCCCGTGCGGGTTCGCGAGCAGCACGTCGAGCGACAGGCCCTTGGGATCGGCACCGAACCCGTCGCCGTACGCGCCGGTGCGCAGCATGAGGTCGAGGATCCGTTCGGGTCCCCGGCGGGGCGCGAGCTCGCGCATGATGTCGTCGACGTCGCGCCCTTCGACACTCGACCCCGAGCGCGTCACCGCCTTCTGGACGAGACCGGACACGATGAAGTCGTCGAGGGCGTCGATGTCCGCGTCGGGTCCCTGCCCGCCCACGATCGCGGCGAGGTGCAGGAGCGTGCGCCACTCCGGCTGTTCGTGTGGCTCGAGCTCCACGATCGGCGGCGAGAAGTTCGCGATGTTGCGGATCGACAGGCTGTAGAACCCGACGTCGTAGTGCGGACGCGCCAGCTCGCCTTCGGGCGGCAGGATCACATCGGCGTGGCGCGTGGTCTCGTTCACGTAGATGTCGACGCTCACCATGAACTCGAGCGACTCGATCGCGCGCTCGAGGCGCTCGGACTGCGGGTTCGACACGACCGGGTTCCCCGCGATCGTGACCATCGCGCGCACCTGACCCTCGCCGGGCGTCTCGATCTCCTCGGCGAGCGCGACGGCGGGGAGCTCGCCGAACGCTTCGGGGAAGCCGCGCACGCGGCTGTGCCGACGACCGAGGCGCACGCCGCGACCGCGACCGCGACCGCCGCCCGCGCCGGCCGCCGGCCCCGTGGCCGGCAACGGGAACATCGCGCCACCCGGGCGATCGAGGTTGCCCGTGAGCACGTTGACCACGTCGACCAACCACGACGCGAGCGTGCCGAACTCCTGCGTGCACGTGCCGATGCGGCCGTACACCGCGGCCGTCGATGCGCCGGCGAGCTCGTGCGCGACGCGGCGGATCGTCGCCGCGTCGATGCCGCAGATCGGCGCGACCGCCTCGGGCGTGAAGCGGCGGGCGACGGCGACCACCTCGTCGAGCCCGCTGAGATGCGCGCGCAGGTGCGGTCCGGGATCGGCGAGCCCGTCTTCCACCAGCGTCGCGACGATGCCGACGAGGAAGTGCGCGTCGGTGCCGGGCACGATGAACAGGTGCTCGTCGGCCTCCTCGGCGGTCTTCGTGCGCCGGGGGTCGACGACCACGAGCTTGCCGCCACGCGCGCGCAACGCGCGGAGCCGACCCGGGATGTCGGGTGCGGTCATGAGGCTGCCGTTCGACGCGAAGGGGTTCGCGCCGAGCATCAGCAGGTAGTCGGTCCGGTCGATGTCGGGAATCGGCACCGTGAGTCCGCCACCGAACATCAGCGCGGAGGAGATCTGCTTCGGCATCTGGTCGACGGTGCTCGCCGAGTACACGTTCCCCGAGCCGAGCGTCTGGAGGAACGCGCGCCCGTAGAGGATCCCCGCGAGGTTGTGCGCGTTCGGGTTGCCGAGGTACACCGCGACCGCATCGCGTCCGTGCTCCGCGAGGATCGGCGAGAGCCGGCGGTCGATCTCGGCGTAGGCCTCCTCCCAGCTCACTTCCTCGAAACGGTCGCCGCGGCGCACGAGCGGCCGTCGCACCCGGTCGGGGTCGGCTTCGAGATGGCGCAGCGCGGTGCCCTTCGGACACAGGTAGCCGTGACTGAACACGTCGTCGCGATCGCCGCGCACGAGCGTGATCTCGCGTCCGTCGAGGTGGAGCTCGAGGCCGCACGTCGCTTCGCAGAGGTGGCAGGTGCGGTACGCGATCCGAGTCGCCGAGGTGTCGTTCGTGGTCGCCATGCCGGAAGGGTACGGGCGCGCGCGGCACAGGGCTAGTGTCGATCTGACGCCCGTGTCAGGTCGGTTGGGAGGCTCCGTGCGCGCACTCGTCTTCGGTGTCGAACCCGGCGCCGACGTCGCCCCCGCTCCCGATCCCGCCGGGCTCGGTCCCGACGACGACCACGCGCAACGGCTCCTCCGCCACCTCGCGCGCACCCCGATGGCGCTGCAGGATCTCGCCGACCCCGAACCGCTCGGGCCCGATTGGGTCGTGCTGCGCACGCGGCTCACCGGCATCTGCGGCTCCGACTCCAAGCAGGTGTTCATGGACACCGGCGGCGACACCTCCGACTTCTCGATGACCGCGTTCATCTCGTTCCCCCAAGTGCTCGGCCACGAGGTCGTCGGCACCGTCGAGCGCGTCGGACCCGACGCCCGCGGCGTCGAACCCGGCCAGCGCGTCGTCCTGCAGTGCTGGCTGTCGTGCGCGCCGCGCGGCATCACGCCGTTGTGTCCCGCGTGCGCGACCGGCGACTACTCGCAGTGCTGGAGCTTCACCGACGGCCGCATCACGCCCGGGATCCACGTCGGGAACTCGAGCGACGGCACCGGCGGGTTCGCCGAGCTCCTCCCCGCGCACGACTCGATGGCGATCCCGATCCCCGACGAGATCTCCGACGAGGTCGCAGTCCTCGCCGACCCGTTCGCGGTGGCGTTGCACTCGATCACGCGCGCGGCACCACCCGAGCACGGCAAGGTGATCGTGTGGGGCGCCGGCGCCCTCGGCACCTCCGCGGTCGCCATCCTGCGCGCGCTCTACCCCACCGTCGACGTCGCCGTCGTCGCCCGCACCGCGGCCCAGCAGGCGACCGCGGCCAAGATGGGCGCGCACGTCGTGATCCCGTCGGAGCAGGACGGCGAGACGCTCGTGCGCGCGCTCGCCGAGTTCTCCGGCGGGGTGCTGCGCACGCCGTGGCAGGGACTGCCGATCGCGCACCCGGGATTCGTCGACCGCTGCTACGACACGATCGGCTCGCCGCAGACGCTCGAGCTCGCGCTGCGCGTGATGGCGGCCCGAGGAGTCATCTCGGTCACGGGCGTGTACGCGGCCGGCCGGTTCGAGTGGTCACCGTGGTACTTCAAGGAGGTGAGCATCGTCGGGTCGAACGCGTTCGGCGTGGAGGAGGTCGATGGCGTGCGAAAGCACGCCATCGAGCACTACCTCGACCTCGTGCGCGACGGGCGCGTCGACATCTCGCCGATGCTCACCCACACGTTCCGGCTCGACGAGTGGCGCGACGCGTTCACCACACTCGCGCGCCAGGACCGCACCGGCGCGATCAAGGTGGCGTTCGACTTCCGCTGACCGGCGCGCCGTAGCCTGCTCGTCGTGACCGACGATCGCCTCTACTTCAAGCAGCTGCTCGCGGGCCGCGACTTCGCGACCGGCGACCAGCTCGCGCGCCAGATGGTCAACTTCGTCTACCTCGTGGGCGATCGTGAGACCGGCGACGCCGTGGCCATCGATCCCGCGTACGGCGTGCGCGAGCTCGTCGAGGTGCTCGCGGCCGACGGCATGCGCCTCACGGGCGTGCTCGCGACCCACTACCACCCCGATCACGTCGGCGGCGAGATGATGGGGTGGTCGATCGAGGGCGTGCGCGATCTGCTCGAGCTCGGCGTCGCCACGAAGATCCACGTGCAGCGCGAGGAGGCGTGGGGCGTGCAGCGCGTGACCGGCGTGTCGGCGGGCGATCTCGTCGAGCACGCGGGCGGCGACGTCCTGCACGTGGGCGCGATCCCGATCACGCTGCTGCACACGCCGGGGCACACGCCGGGCAGCCAGTGCTTCCTCGTCGACGGCAAGCTCGTGGCCGGCGACACGTTGTTCCTCGACGGCTGCGGCCGCACCGATCTCCCCGGCGGCGACCCCGACCAGCTCTACGACAGCCTCACCACGGTGCTCGGCACGGTGAGCGACGACACCGTGCTGTATCCCGGCCACCTCTACTCCCCCGAGCCGCACGCACCACTCGGCGCGGTGCGCGCCCGCAACTACGTCTTCCGCCCGAAGACGAAGGAGCAATGGCTCCAGATGTTCGGCCACCAAGGGTTCTAGGCCGCGAGCGCGTCGGCCACTCTGGTCACGATCGACGCCGGCTGTTCGGTCGCGTCGAACCGCGTCGCGAAGAGCATCCGGTACCCGAGCGTCGCGGCGATCCCGCTCCAACGTTCGCGATCGCGCCGGAACACCTCGGGATCGCTGTGGAACCGACGACCGTCGCACTCGAGCGCGACCCGCCGCCATGTCCACGCGAAGTCGAGCCGGTACTGCTCACCACCGACGACGACCGGGACCTGGCGTTCGGGCATCGGGAGGCCGCTGCGCCGCAGCACTCGGGCGACCTTCACCTCCAGGGCCGACTCCGCTGCAACCGGATCGAGGCTCGCGACCACCGCCCGCAGCTGCGCCGCGCCCGCTCGCCCGACGGTGCCCGACCGCAAGACCGACCTCTCGATCGATTCCACCGTGACGAGCCGTCGTGCCCGCAGTTGCTCGATCATCCATGCGAGCTCGTCGGGGTCAGCGATCGTCGCGGCGGCGTCGAGCAGCGTCTGCTCCGGCGCCGTGACCCGCAACCCGTCGACCGTCCGCGCCGGGATCTGTCCGAAGCGGGCCGTCCGGTGCACGACCACGCCCGATGACCGGAGATTCCGATTCGCCGGGATGCGAACCTCGGGAAGGCGGCGCTCTTCATCGAGAAGACGCCACAGAACACGAGCCGACGAGTGTGACACGAGCGCTTTCGAACTCGCGTAGAGGTACGCGGCCCACAGGGCGGTGCGCGCCGACTCGCGAACGTCGGCCGCGACATACACGCGGGGAAACGCTCGCCGCCACGCGCCGGTACGGACGAGGTACTCGAGCTGATGTCGCGACACGCCGACAGCAGCGGCCTGGACGGCTGAGATCGCGCCGCACTGCTGGCGGAGCAGCGCGGACACCCGAGGATTGAACATCCTTCCGGACTCCTTCCGGATTTCGGTACAGACCTCGGGGAAGTCGAGCGCGGAACGTAGCGACCGGGTGCGACACTGAACTCCGTGGACGACGCGTTGGCGCTGCTCGACTACGCCTACCTGACGACGACCGGGCGACACACCGGAGCGGCGCACCGGATCGAGATCTGGTTCGCGGCCGCGCCCGATCACGACGTGATCTACATGCTGGCCGGCGACGGGGAGCGGGCCGACTGGATCCGCAACCTGCGCGCCGACGCGCGGTGCACCGTGGAGATCGGAGACCGGGTCTTCTCGGGCCATGCACGCGATCCACGCGATGCCGACGAGGAGCGCCGGGCACGCGACATCGTCTACGCGAAGTACGCGCCCACCAACGGCGACCTCGAGTCGTGGCGGGAAGACGCCGTCCCGATCGTGATCGACGTCAGGTGAGGGGGGTGGGGTCGAACACGACGGGGAGCGTGCGGGGGCCGCGGAACGCGGTGCCTTCGATGATCGGGGGCTCCGCGTCGGGGTCGAGCCGCAGGTTCGGGAGGCGATCGAAGATCGCGTTGAGCCCGACGGTGAGCTCGAGGCGCGCGAGGTGCATGCCGAGGCACTGGTGCGGACCGGTGCCGAACGCGAGGTGGTGCTGGGTCGGGCGACCGAGCTTCCACACCTCCGGCTCGTCGTAGCGCTGCGGGTCGCGGTTCGCCGCGCCGGTGATGACGTTCACGGGCGTCCCCGCCGCGATCGGGCACCCCGCGACCTCGGTGTCCGACGCGGCGATGCGACTCACCATCGTCACCGACGTCTCCCACCGCAACGTCTCCTCGATCGCCTCAGGGATGAGCGTGCGGTTCGCGACGACGGCGCGCAGCGCGTCGGGCTGGAGCAGGAGCGCGGCGAGGCAGTTCCCCATGACCCGGAACGTCGTCTCCGCGCCGGCGGGCAACAAGAGCCGCAGGAACCCGTAGAGCCGTGCGTCGGAGAGCTGCTCGCCGTCGACCTCGGAGTGCACGAGGTCGGAGAGGAAGTCGTCGCGCGGCTGCGCGCGACGCTCCTCGATCAACGGGCGCAGGTACTCGGTCATCGCGTCGCGCGCCGCGAAGCCACGCTCGGGCGCGAGCGGACCCGTGTTGATCTCCTCGGCCCAGTGCTGGAACTGCTGCGCATCTTCGAGCGGCACGCCGACGATCCCACAGATGACCTCGACGGGATAGCGGCTCGTGACCGCGTCGACGAGCTCGGCGCGCCCGACCGGCGCGATGGCGTCGAGCAACCGCCCGATGATCGGGCGCACCAGCAGGTCGTCCCAGCGTTCGAGCTGCGACTGGCGGAACGCCTTCGCGACGAGGTTGCGGTACTTGCGGTGCTCGAGACCGTCGAGACCGACGATGAGCTCGCCCATGAACTGCCCGATGACCTCGAGGTTGACCGAGCTGTGGAACGTCTCGGCGTCGCGCAGGACCGCCTCCGCCTCGCGGTACCCGAGCACGTCGGCGTGACCGCGAGGGTCCCACTCCGAACCCTCGGCCAGCACGACCGGACACTCCGCTCGTCGCGCCGCCCACTCGGGGTACGGCTGCGCCCGCAGCCACTCGATCGGGACGCCGGCTTCCTCGTAACCCATCCCTGACACGGTAGTCAGGTGTGCGGCGGCGCCTCAGCCCTCCTCTTCGAGCACGCCGATCGCGGCGATCGTGTCGTCGCTGCGCGCACCGAGCTCGGTCGGGATGTGGCGGCGCCAGCCGAGCGTGACGACCGAGAACGCGAAGCACGCCACGCCGGTCACGAAGATGACGGTGCCGACGCCGACCGCGTCGGCGAGCGCGCCGCCCGCGAGCGACACGATCGGGACGAAGCCGATCAGCCCGAGCATCATCACCGACATCACGCGCCCGCGCATCGCGTCGGGGACCTCGTGCTGCACGATCGTCATCGCGAGCGTCATGTTGCCGAACTGGCACGCGCCGACCACGAAGGCGAGCACGAGGGCGACGGGGACGATCTCGTTCCACCCGAGCAATGCGAGGAAGAGCCCGAACGCGATGCCGCTCGCCCACAACGTGAACGCCGGGCGGCGGCGTCCGAGATCGGCGAGCCCCACGATGCCGACCGCGGCGCCGATCCCGATCGCGGCCTGGAACAACCCGTTGCGGGTCTGCCCGAGTGCTTCGTCGCCGTTCGCGAGCACCTCGGTGGAGAAGACGATCGAGAGCGGTTGGTAGAGGATCCCGATCGACGACAGGAACGTCGCGATCGCGATCGGGACCCAGATCGCCGGCGTCGAGCGCACGAGCCGCAACGCGGCGCCGATCGCGTCGCGGTTGCGGTGCTCGACGAGCGGCGGTTGGCGAGGCACGACCGTCGTCCACCACACGCCGATGATGCCGAGGAACGTCAAGGCGTTCACGAAGAAGACCCAGTCGAGTCCGAGCACGACGGTGATCGCAGCGCCGAGCAGCGGCCCCCCGACCCGGGTGACGCTGTTCGTCGCGGTGCCGAACGAGATCGCGCTGTGCAACGCGCTCGGCGGCACGAGCGCGGGCAGCAGCGCCTGACCGGCGGGAATCATCAACACGAAGAAGAAGCCCTGCACGAACGAGACCACCGCGACGTTGAGCAGCGTCGCGGTGTCGGACGCGACGAGCGCGGCGATCACCGCGGCGCCGGCGGCCTGACCGCCGAGCGAGAGCAACATGACGCGCCGCCGGTCGAACCGGTCGGCGACCACGCCCGACCAGAACGAGAGGAGCAGCTGCGGCAGGTACGTCGCGAAGTAGATGACACCGACCGCGGATGCCTTGCCCGTGAGCTCCAACGCGAGGACGCCCCGGCCGTAGATCTGCATCCAGTCGCCGAGCTGCGACACGAAGCTCGCGGTCCACACGCGCCGGTAGGTGGGGAACGCGAACGCGGCGAGCAGCGGGAAGCGTTCCGCCAACCGGCTGCTCACACGTCCGGCACGCACGCGGCGAACCTATCCGACCTCTCCGTGACCCTGACGCGTGCGTCAGGGTGCGTTGTACGCTCGCCGCGATGGCCGCACACTCGCGGGGCACGAACCCGTTCGCCGACACCGACGACCAAGCCGCGCTGCGCGCGCTCGCGCGCGACGTCGCCGAACGCGAGCTGCTGCCCTCGGCGCGCCACTGGGACGAGACCGAGGAGTTCCCCACCGCGTCGTGGGAAGCGATCAAGCGCGCCGAGCTGTTCGGGATCACGATCGGCGAGCAGTTCGGCGGGATGGGTCTCGGCGACATCGAAGCCGCGATCGTGCTGGAGGAGCTCGCGCGCGCCGACGTCTCGAGCGCGATCCTCGCCCAGCTCACGTTCAACGGACCGCCCCGCGCGATCGAGCACCTCGGCAACACCACGCTGCAGCAGCGGTGGCTCCCGATGGCCGCCGCCGGCGACGCGTTGTTCTGCATCGGGATCAGCGAGACGGAAGCGGGCTCGGCGGTCGGGCACATGCGCGCGCGGCTGACGCCCGACGGCGACGGCTTCCGGCTCGACGCGTACAAGAACTACGTGACCGGGGGCCACAAGGCCCGCGCGTGCCTCGTGTGGTGCCGGTTCCCCGGCAGCGTGGGCACGAAGGGCATCGGCGCGGTCGTCGTCGACCTCGAGTCGGCGGGCGTCTCGGTCACGGGCACGCACGTGAAGATGGGCTTGCGAGGGACCAGCGAAGCGGAGCTGGCGTTCGACGGCGTGCGCATCGAGCCCGACGACGTGCTGCTCTGGGGTGACCCCGACTCGAGCGACGCGTTCAAGACCCTGATCTCGCACATCAACCACGAACGGTGCGGCAACGCGGCGATGTGCATCGGCGCCGCGCAGGGCGCGCTCGAGTACGCGGTGCGCTACATGAACGAGCGCAAGGTCGGCGACCGAACCCTGGCCGACTTCCAGGGTCTGCAGTGGAAGGTCGCCGACATGGCCACGCAGCTCGAAGGCGCGCGCCTGCTGTTGCAGCGCGCGCTGCACCTCGCCGGACCGGGTGGCACGCCGCCGGCACTCGAGACCGCGATGGCGAAGGCCGCCGCGAACCTCGCGGCGAAGTTCGTGTGCGACGAAGCGATCCAGCTCCTCGGCGGCTACGGCTTCAGCCGCGAGTACCCGGTGGAGCGCGTGTACCGCGACATCCGCGGGCTGTGCATCGGCGCGGGCACCGTCGAGATCCAGCGCAACTTCATCGGCAGCAGCGTGCTGCGGGGAGCGGCGCCGGCGTCCGACGGCTGGAAGCCCCAGCGCGACTGATCGGTGCTGCACGCCACGCACGTCCACGCGCGCGCGTCGGAGTACCGCGCCCCCGGCGGGCCGTGGGACGTCCCGACGCTCGACGAGCTGCTCACCACCGCCGCGCGCGACGCGGGCCACCGCACGCTCGTCGTCGACGACACGCGCGCCGTCAGCGGTTCCGAGCTCGTCGACCTCGTGGCCCGGCTCGCGGGCGGGATGGCGCGCCTCGGCGTCGGCCCGGGCGACGCGGTCGCGTGGCAGATCGAGAACTCCGTCGACGCGGTGCTGCTGTGGCGCGCGTGTTGGCGCCTCGGCGCGATCGGTGTGCCGATCCACCACCACGCCGGACCCGGCGACGCGCGTGCCGCCATCGACCGCGTCGGTCCGGCCGCGGTGTTCGGGCACGCGGGGAGTGCGCTGCTCGAGTGGCTGGGCGCGATCGAAGTCGGGACAGAGTCGTGGCACGCGCTCTTCGCCGACGACCCGCACGACGCACCGTGGACCGAGCGCACGGCGCTGGCCGCCGTCCTGTTCACCTCGGGCTCGACCGGCAGCCCGAAGGGCGTGCTGCACAGTCACGAGACGCTCGCCACGAAGGCGCTCCAGATGCGCACGGTCCACGGACTCGGCGCCGACGACGCCGTGCTGATGCCCGCGCCCCTCGCGCACGTCTCCGGTCTCCTGAACGGCGTGACGCTCCCCGGCGCCGCCGCGCTGCGAGCCGTGCTCATGGCCCGGTGGGATGCCGACCGCGCGCTCGACCTGATCGCGCAGTGGGGGGTGTCGTTCATGGTCGGTCCGCCGACCTTCTTCATCTCGCTGCTCGACAGCGCGCGCTTCACGGCGGAGTCGGTGCGGAGCCTGCGGCTCGTGTCGAGCGGGGGCGCGGGCGTCTCCGAGTCGTTCGTCGACGACGCGAGCCGCCGACTCGACGCGGTCGTGAAGCGCACCTACGGATCGACCGAGGCACCGACCGTCGCGACGAGCCGTCCCGCGGATCCGGCGCACGCGGCGCGGCGTCACGACGGGCGCGCGATCGGTGCCGTCGAGCTGCGGATCGCGGATCCGGGGTCCGGCGCCGACCTGCCCGCGGGGAGCGTCGGCGAGCTGGTGGTACGCGGGCCCGAGGTGTGCTGCGGCTACCTCGACCCCGACGACACCGCCGCCGCGTTCGACGCCGACGGGTGGTTCCACACCGGTGATCTCGCGACGCTCGACGACGACGGCTGGCTGACGATCGTCGGTCGCGGCGCCGACGTGATCATCCGCGGCGGCGAGAACATCAGCGCCCGAGAGGTCGAGTCGCACTTGGAAGCGCATCCCGCGGTGCGCGAGGCGGTCGCCGTCGGTGCACCCGACCGCCGCCTCGGCGAGCGGGTCTGCGCGTTCGTCGTCACCGTCGACCCGACGTTCGACGTGGCCGCGTGCGGCGAGTGGTTCGCCGAACGCGGCGTCGCGAAGTTCAAGGTCCCCGAGCGCGTCGTGGTGCTCGACTCCCTCCCGCTGCTCCCGACGGGCAAGCCCGACCGGGCGGCGCTGCGCGATCGCGCCGGCCGCCTCGCTGCCGAGGGCGACCGTCCGCCGCCGCCGGCGCGGCCGTAACCTGGCCGCCACTCGTCCGAGGAGCCCGCCATGCGCCGCACGCCCTCCCTCCGGTTCGTCACCGTGCTGGTCGCGGCCGCCGCCACGCTGGCGCTCGGCGCCTGCGGCGACGACAGCGACGACGACCCCGGCGACGCCGCCGACCCGACGACCACCGTCGACGTTGACACCTCGCCCGACACCACGGGCGCCAACGGCGACGCCGTCACGGTCGCCGCCGGCGAGACCGACCTCGGCACCGTGCTCGTCGACGGCGAGGGGTTCACCCTCTACATCCTCACCGAGGACGGCCCGAACGAGAGCACATGCGCGACCGGGTGCATCGAGGCGTGGCCCGCAGTCGCGGTCGACGGCGACGTCGTCGTCGGCGACGGGCTCGATGCCGCGCAGTTCGGCACGATCGAACGCGACGACGGCACGACGCAGCTCACCGTCGACGAGCAGCCGCTCTACCGCTACGCGCCCGACGCCGCGCCGGGCGACACCAACGGTCAAGGGATCGCCGACGTGTGGTTCGTCGTCGACCCGACCGGCGCGCCGATCTCGTAGCTCAGACCACGCTCTCGCCCGCCGCCACCCGCGGTCGCAGCAGCGCGCCGAGGCGCGCGAGGTGGAACGACGCGTCACCGAACAGCAGCTGGTCGAGCTGTGCCCGCTTCAAGAAGAAGTGCAGGTCGTGCTCCCAGGTGAAGCCGATCCCACCGTGCACCTGCAGCGCCGACGCCATCACGCGCTTCGACGCCTCGGAGCACCACGACTTCGCGCTCGACGCCGCGATCGACGCGTCACGATCGCGAGCACCGATGCACCACGCGGCCCAGTAGACCGTCGAGCGCATCCCTTCGACGTCGACGAGCATGTCGGCGCAGCGGTGCTTCACCGCTTGGAAGCTGCCGATCGGCCGCCCGAACTGCACCCGCTCCTTCGCGTACTCGACGGAGAGATCGAGCACGCGCGTCGCCGACCCGAGCAGCTCGGCCGCCACGAACGTCGCGCCACGGTCGACCAGCTCGACGACGGCATCGGGCCCGCCGAGCCGGCGCGCCGGAGTCGCGTCGAACCGCAACCAGCCGACCGGTCGCGTCACGTCCATCGCGGGCTCACGCGCGGGACGCCCCGTCGCGCGCAGGTCGACCGCGAAGAGGCCGTCGGCACCGCCCGCGTCACGCGCGACGACGACCGCGACGTCGGCGACGGGCGCGTACGGCGTGGGATCGGCGACGCCGGTGACCGCCACGTCGCCGGTCGCCGCTCCCTCGATGGCGACCACGGCCTGCTGGTCGCGACTCCACGCGATGCACGCGACGGCACCGTCGAGCAGGCGCGCGACGAGATCGTCGGCCCCCGCCGCGTGCGCCGCGGCCACCGCCAGCACCGAGGACACGAAGGGCGCCGGGGCGATGTGCGCGCCGACCGCTTCGGCCAGCACCGCCACCTCGACCGCGCCGAGCCCGAGGCCACCCGCCGACTCCGGCGCTTCGATGCCGAGCCAGCCCTGCTCGGCCATCGCGGCCCACAGCGCCTGGTGGAGGGCGTCGCCCCGTTCGGTGTGGGCCCGCACCTCGGCCGGGCCGGCGACGCCGTCGAGCAGCGCCGCCGCGGCTTCTCTCAGGGCGACCTGGTCGGCGGAGAGCTCGAAGTCCACGCCGGCGAGTCTCGCGGACCGACCTCGCCCAGGGACAACTCCTCCTCACCCCGAGCGGCCCGTCGGCCGATGTACAGGGGTGATGGAGGCGGCCAGTCGGGAGACTGCCGGCGCGACGACCACCCTGATCGTCCGCTACGTGCGCCGTCACGCCGGCGACGACGGCGTGGCGCGCCTCCTCGCGCTCGCGGGTGAGACCCGGACCGCCGCGGAGCTCGAGGACGAGCACCGCTGGAGCACCTACGAGCAGAAGCTCGCGCTGTTCGACGCCGCCGCCGAGGTCCTCGGCGATCCCCACGTCACGATGCACATGGGCGAGTCGGCGCTCGAGCACCAGGTCGGCGCGGGACTCCGGGTGCTGCTGCGCGCCCTCGGCTCTCCCCGCATCGTCCTCGCGAACGTCGCGAAGGCCTGCCCGAAGTTCTCCACCGTCGCGTCGATGGACGCACAAGAGATCGACCGCAACCACGCGATCGTCACGTACCGACTCCACGACGGGTACCGCCCGCACCGCCTCGACTGCGAGCTGAACATCGGCTTGCTGCGCGTCATCGGACCGTTGTTCGGCCTCCCGCCGCTCGGCATCGAGCACACCGAGTGCCAGGTGACCGGAGCCGCGCACTGCGTGTACCGGGTGAGCTGGTCGCGTCGGTCGCGCCTGCCGTGGCGTCGGTCGCGCCGCGCGCATCTCGAAGAACAGGTCACCGCGCTCGCCGCGCAGGTGGAGTCGCTGCAATCGACCGCCGCCGACCTCGTCTCGTCGGAGCAGCTCGAGACCGTGCTCGCACGCATCGTCGCGCGCGCGGCCACCGCCGTCAGTGCGACGCGCTACCTCCTCGCGGTGCGCCTCGACGACGACCGGCCGATGGACGTGCACTACGACGGCATGACCGACGCGGACGCTCGCGCACTCGCCGCCGACCTCGCCGGCGGCACGACGACGGTCGAGGACGGCCGCCGGATCGTCATCGACGTCGCGTCGGCTCGCCACTCGTACGGACTCCTGGCCGCGTTCTACGACGAGCACGACTTCTTCCCGCACGAACGCCGGCTGCTCGCCGCCTACGCACGCGCGGCGGCCGCCGCGCTCGACGCCGCCAGTGCGCTCGACGAGGCGCGCAAGCGCGGCGCGACCTCTGACGCTCTGCTGCGGCTGGCCCGTGCCCTGGCCGACCTGTCCGGTCCCGACGACGTCGCCGCGAAGCTCGCGGAGGCCGTGCCCGCGGTGCTCGGCGCCCAGTCGTCGATCGTCATGCTCTGGGACCACGAGCGCGACGCGCTGAGTGTGCGCGCCCGCATGGGATGGTCGGCCGACGGCGAGGCGTTCCTCGACCGGCTCACGATCCGCCCCGGCGACGGGCCCGCGATCGACGAGTGGCTCCAGGCGCCCGAACCCCGCATGGTCTCGCGGCCGGGGCGCGGGCCGTTCATGCACGCCGTGTTCGAGCACCTCGATGTGGCCGCGGTCGCGATCGTCCCGATCGTGCGCGGCGGCGAGGTGCTCGGGATCGTCGCGGCCGGCTTCGACACCGACCAGCGCATCGATCGCGACGAGACGCTCTCGCGCTGCGCGGGGCTCGCCGACCAAGCCGCGACCGCGATCCAGAACGGCCGGCTGCTCGAACAGATCCGCCATCAGGCGCTGCACGACCCGCTGACCGGGCTGCCGAACCGCACGCTGTTCGAGGATCACGCGACACGCGCGATGGAGCGCGCGGTGCGCAACGACGAGCCGCTCACGATCGTCTTCGTGGACCTCGACCGGTTCAAGCGCATCAACGACGGGCTCGGTCACGAGATCGGCGACGCGATCCTCGTCGAGGTCGGCCACCGGGTTGCGGGCTGCGTTCGTGCCGGCGACATCGTCGCGAGGATCGGCGGCGACGAGTTCACGATGCTCCTGCACCGCGTCGACGCGCTCGCGGCGCTCGAGATCGCGGAGCGCACGCGTGCGACGCTCACCGAACCGTTCTCGCTGCCGAGCGGCGACCACGTGTACGTATCGGCGAGCGTCGGGGTCGCGTCGTACCCGACCGACGCGCAGACCTACGAAGACCTCGTTCGCAACGCCGACATCGCGATGTACCGGGCGAAGAGCCGCGGTCGCAACAACACCCAGCTGTACCTGCCCACGCAACGGGTGACCGGACCCACGCGCATCGCGCTCGAAGCCGATCTGCGCACCGCGCTGCAGGACCCCACCGACCGGTCGCTGTGGCTCGCGTTCCAGCCCGAGGTGGAGCTCGGGTCCGGGCGACTCCGTGCCGTCGAAGCCCTCGTGCGGTGGCGCCACCCGACGATGGGCGAGCTCGCTCCCGACCAGTTCCTGCACCTCGTCCACGACGGCGGCCTCGACGCCGCGCTCGACGCGTGGGTCCTGAACGAGGCGTGCCACCAGCTCCAGCTCTGGGAGTTCCGCGGGTTCCGCATCCCGCGCGTGGCGGTGAACATCTCGGCCAGCCAGTGCCCCCGCCCCGAGCTCCTCGCCGAGGTGCAGTGCGCGCTCGACCGTCACGGCGTCGCCCCGGAGCGCCTCGAGATCGAGATCACCGAGGACGCCGCGATCGACCCCGACAGCGGGGCGCTCGAGATCCTGCGGGCGCTGCGCGACCTCGGCGTGACGCTCGCGCTCGACGACTTCGGGGTCGGCCACGCCACGTTCGGGTTCGTGCGTGACCTCCCGATCGCGAAGCTGAAGATCGACCGCTCGTTCCTCAACCGGCTCGACGACCACGACCGCCAGTCGATCGTCGCCGCCATCGTCGCGATGGGGGACGCGCTCGGCCTCGAGGTGCTCGCCGAAGGCGTGGAGACCGCCGAGCAGCTCGCGGTGCTCCGCGACATCGGCTGCCCGCTCGGCCAAGGATTCCTGTTCGGCCGACCGGTCCCCGCCGAAGCGGTGCCCGACATGGTCGGACGGGGTGCCCTCGAAGCCGCCCGTGCCCCTCGGCGGTGACCGCTCGGTAGATTGACGCGACCGCCCGCCCGCACGCGCCGCGAGGAGCCCGCATGTCCGACGAGCCTGCCGTCCTGCGCTTCCGCGACCAAGAGCTGGAGCTGCCCGTCGTGCGGGGCTCCGAGAACGAGCTCGCGATCGACATCGCGAAGCTGCGTTCGAGCACCGGACTCATCACCCTCGACTACGGGTTCATGAACACGGGTGCGACGGAGTCCGCCATCACGTTCATCGACGGCGACGCCGGCATCCTGCGCTACCGCGGGTACCCGATCGAACATCTCGCCGACCAGGAACACCCCTCGTTCCTCGAGACGTCGTACCTCCTCATCTACGGCGAGCTCCCGACGCTCGCCGAGCTCGACGACTTCCGGTTCGGGATCCGCAAGCACACGCTGCTGCACGAAGACGCGAAGCGGTTCTTCGACGGCTTCCCGAAGGACGCGCACCCGATGGCGATCCTGTCGTCGGTCGTGAGCGCGCTGTCGACCTTCTACCAAGACAGCCAGGACCCGAAGGACCACGAGCAGGTCCAGCTCTCGATCATCCGCTTGATGGCGAAGCTGCCCACGATCGCCGCGTACTCCTACAAGAAGTCGATCGGCCAGCCGTTCCTGTACCCCGACAACTCGCTCGATCTCATCGAGAACTTCCTCCGCATGATGTTCGCGGTGCCGTCGGAGCCGTACGACGTGAGCCCCACGGTCGTGCACGTGCTGAAGCAGCTGCTGATCCTCCACGCCGACCACGAACAGAACTGCTCGACCTCCACGGTGCGGCTCGCGGGATCGAGCGAGGCGAACCTGTTCGCGTCGGTCGCCGCCGGCATCAACGCGCTGTGGGGTCCACTGCACGGCGGCGCGAACCAGGCCGTGATCGAGATGCTCGAGCGCATTCGCGCCGACGGCCGCAACATCCGCAAGTACGTCGACCGGGCGAAGGACCCCGACGACAGCTTCCGCCTGTCGGGCTTCGGTCACCGCGTCTACAAGAGCTACGACCCGCGGGCGAAGATCATCAAGACGGCATCCGACCGGATCCTCTCCGAGCTCGGCCGTCGCGACGACCTGCTCGACCTCGCGATCGAGCTCGAAGAGGTCGCGCTCACCGACGAGTTCTTCGTCGAACGCCGTCTCTACCCGAACGTCGACTTCTACTCCGGTCTGATCTACCGAGCGATGGGGTTCCCGACCCAGATGTTCCCGGTGCTGTTCGCGCTCGGACGTCTGCCCGGCTGGATCGCGCACTGGAAGGAGATGCAGGAGAGCGAGAAGACGAAGATCGGGCGGCCGCGGCAGATCTACACCGGCGCCACCGAACGCAAGTACGTGACCATCGAAGACCGCACCTGAGCGCAGCGACTCGCGCGCAGTGCCCGACGACCCCCACGGCCACGGGACGTTCCGTGCCGCGTTCGCGCACCGCGACTTCCGGGCACTGATCGCCCACCACGCCGCGTCGGCGACCGGCCAGACGCTCGGCACCGTCGCCGTGACCGCGGCCGTGTGGGACCAGACGGCGTCGTCGGGCTGGGTCGCTACGGCCGCGGCGGCACGGCTGCTCCCCTACATCGTCGTCTCGATGTTCGCGGGCGTGGTCGCCGACCGTCGCGAGCGACGGGGAGTCCTCGCCGTCTCCGCCGGCACACGCGCCGTCCTCGTGCTCGCGCTCGCCGCCGCGGTCGGACTCGAGGCCGCGCCCGCGCTCCTGGTCGGCCTGACCTTCCTCATGACTGCGGCAGGCACGCCCTGTTATCCGGCGCTCGCCGCGGCCATGCCCGTCGTCGTCCCGACCGAGGACCTCGCGCCCGCGAACGGGATCCTCACCACCATCGAGTCGTCGGCGTTCGTCGTGGGCCCCGCGATCGGTGGTGTGGTGCTCCTCGTCGCGCCGGCCGAGATCGCCCTCGTCGTGAACGCCGCGGTGTTCCTCCTCGCGCTCGCATGCCTCGCGAACGTCGGCGAGCTCGGCGGCGGATCGAACGCGACCCGCGGCGACGAAGGGCTCACCGACGCGCTGCGCGCGGGAGTACGGGCGATCGTCGGCTCCCCCGACGTGATGACCCCGCTCGTCCTCGTGGTCGTGGTCAACCTCGTCTACGGCGGATCGCTGATCGGCCTGTTGCTGGTCGCGACCGAGCTGCTCGACGCGGGCCGCGGCGGCTTCGGACTCCTGAACGCGGCGCTCGGCGTCGGCGCGTTCGTCGGCGTCGCCCTGACGAATCGCGTCGCGCGCACGCGCGCGCCGATGCGCGCGCTGGCCGGCGCCACCATGTTCACCGGCATCCCGTTCGCGCTGCTCGCGATCGGCGAAGTCCTCCCGGTGGCCATCGCACTCATGGTCATCTCGGGGATCGGCAGCGTCGTGACCGAGGTGCTCGCGGTCACGCTGATGCAACGATCGCTCCCGCGCGATGTTCTCGCGCGCGTCTTCGGGATCCTCGACGCGGTCGTCATCGGCGCCGTGCTGCTCGGCTCGGCCGGAGCGCCCGCGCTGGTCGACCTCATCGGGTTGCGCGCGTCCCTCGTCGTGGTCGGCGCGGTGGTCCCCGTGCTCGGTGCCGTCGTCGCCACGTGGATGGTGTCGACGCGAGCTCGGCAGACCGTCGAGTCGGCCGCGTCGGAACACGACCTCGGCGAGCGCGTCGCGTTGCTCGAGCGAGTGCCGTGGCTGCGCGAGCTCGTCCGCCCGGCGCTCGAGTCCCTCGCTCGCGTCGCCGACCCCGTCGAGATCGCGGCCGGGGTCGAGATCGTGCGCGAGGGCGACGCGCCCGACGACTGCTTCGTCGTCGCCTCCGGGTCGGTGCATGTGTGGCAGCGCGGCGCCGCGCCTGCCGCGACCCTCGTCGCGACGCTCGGTCCCGGCGACGGCTTCGGCGAGGTCGGGCTCTTGGAGGGACGGCCGCGCAACGCGACGGTCCGCGCCGCGACCGCGACTCGCCTGTTGCGCATCGACGGCGACGAGTTCCTCGCCGCGGTCAACGCGGTGCCCGCCGCGTCGGGCGCGGCACTCGGCGGTGGCTTCCTCGGTCGCGTCGCGCCGAGTGTGCCCGACCATTGAGACCTGACGTCACCGTCAGGTCCGCCGCTACGCTCGCCGCGCGATGGACCTGCGCCCGACGGACGACGAAGCGGCGCTGCGCGCCGAGGTGCGCGAGTGGCTCCACGAACACCTGCCGTGGGAATACGGCCGCGGGCTCCCGCCGCGCTTCGACGCGCTCGACGACGAAGTCGCGTTCGGGCGTGACTGGCAGGCGCGGCTCGCCGGCGGGCGCTGGGTCGGCGTCGCGTGGCCCGAGGAGTACGGGGGGCGAGGCGCCGGACCGGTCGAACACTCGATCGTCACCGAGGAGCTCGCGCGGGCCCGTGCTCCCGAGCTCGTCGGACGCATCGGCGTGAACCTCGTGGGACCCACGTTGCTCGCGCACGGCACCGTCGAGCAGCGGGCCCGCTGGCTCCCGCAGATCCTCGGCGCGCGCGAGCTGTGGTGTCAGCTGTTCAGCGAACCCGGTGCGGGAAGCGATCTCGCGTCGCTCACGACGCGCGCCGAGCGGGTCGATGGTGGCTGGGTCCTCACCGGCCAGAAGGTGTGGACGAGCTACGCGCAGTTCGCCGACTGGGGCTGGTGCCTCGCGCGCACCGACCCCGACGCACCGAAGCAGCGCGGCATCACCGGCTTCGTCGTCGACATGCACGCGACGGGGGTCGAGGTGCGGCCACTGCGGCAGATCACCGACGAGACCGAGTTCAACGAAGTGTTCCTCACCGACGTGTTCGTCCCCGACGAGCACGTGGTCGGCCCGGTGCACGAAGGGTGGCGGATCGCGAACTCCACGCTCTCGCACGAACGCGGCGTCAACCCTCGCCAGCTCGTGATCCACGCCCAGCTCCTCGACGAGCTGCTGCGTCTCGCGGCCGCGAACGGTGCCCTCGACGACGCCCGCCTCGCGCCCCGACTCGCGCGCGCGTTCGTCGAGGTGCGCATCTTCCAACTCCACAGCTGGCGGGCGATCTCGCGCACCGCGCGCGGCGACGACCCCGGCGCGGTGGGCGCGATCAACAAGCTGTGGTGGAGCGAGATGAGCAAGCGGCTGCACGACATCGCGATGTCGGTGGTCGGCCCGTCGGCGCCGCTGTGGCGCGGCGCCACCGGCACGCCCGGCGACGGTGCCTGGCAACGGTCCTGGCTCTACTACCAGGCGTCGTCCATCTGGGCCGGCACCAACGAGATCCAGCGCAACGTCGTCGGCGAGCGCACGCTCGGGTTGCCGCGCAAGTGAGCGTAAGGTCGTGACCATGGGTCTCGAGACGATCCGCTACGACGTCGCCGGCGCGATCGCGACGATCACGCTCGCCCGTCCCGACGCGGCGAACGCGCAGAGCTCGCAGCTGATCAACGAGCTCGACGCCGCGTTCGACCGGGCCAGCGTCGACGACGACGTGCGCGTCGTGGTGCTCGCGGCCGACGGCACGCACTTCTCGGCCGGGCACGACCTGAAGGAGCTGCTCGCCGGCGAGGAGTCGTGGGCGGCCAAGCGCGCGACCCCCGAAGGCAAGCTCGAGCACGAGCAGACGATGTACTGGGACAAGCTCGTGAAGATCCGCGACTTCCCGAAGCCGACGATCGCCGCGGTCCAGGGCACGTGCGCGGCCGCAGGGCTGATGCTCGCGTGCATGTGCGACTTGATCGTCGCCGCCGACGACGCCCAGTTCTCGAATCCGGTGTTGCGCATGTCGGGGGTCGGCGTCGAGCTCCTCGTCGAACCGTGGGAGCTCGGGCCGCGCAAGGCGAAGGAGTTCCTCCTCTGTGCGCAGACGTTGTCGGCCACCGACGCCGAACGGCTCGGGCTGGTGAACCGGGTCGTGCCGCGCGCCGAGCTCGCGAGCGCCGCCGCGGCGATGGCCGCCGAGGTCGCGCTCGTCCCGCCGCTCACCGCGCGTGCCGTGAAGGAGTCGATCAACCACATGGTCGACCGCATGGGTCAACGCGACTCGTGGCGGTTCCACTTCTGGCTCCACCAGTTCGTGTCCAACACGCCGACCGCGTTGGCGCGCGTCGAGGCCCGGCGGGTCGGCGGCATGGATGCCGTGAAGGCGGAGCAGGAGCGGGGCGACGCGTGAGCGGTCCGCTCACCGGCCTGCGCGTGCTCGACCTCGGGACCCGGATCGCGGCACCGTTCTGCGCGGGGCTGCTCGGCGAGATGGGCGCCGAGGTGATCAAGATCGAACAGCCCGGCACCGGCGACTTCATGCGCGAGATCGGCCCGTTCGCCGACGGCTACTCCCTGTTCTGGGCGGTCGAGGGGCGCGGTCGCAAGAGCGTCACCATCGACCTGCGGACGACCGACGGTCAGGAGCTGCTGCGCACGCTCGCAGCTCGCTCCGACGTGGTCGTCGAGAACTTCCGCCCCGGCACCCTCGAGCAGTGGAACCTGGCGCCGGCGTCGCT
>DASUMP010000091.1:0-2141 GCA_036277635.1 Acidimicrobiia bacterium
ACGCGACGGCGCCGTCGGGGGCGTACTGGACGATGTACGCCTTGCGCACCTGATCGGTGGTGTTGCGGCCAGTGTGATGGGGCGTGAGCGACGAGAACACGACGACGCTGCCCGCGCGCACGGGGACCTCGACGGCGATCGTGTCGTCGCCCGCGCACTCGTAGCCGATCGGCGTGTCGCGGTGCGCGAGCGTGCCGTGGCGATGGACGCGGGGGAACACGCGCACGCAGCCGTTCTCGGGCGTCGCGTCGGTGAGCGCGACCCAGCACGTGAGGTACGCCTGCGGCTCGACGTAGGTGTAGCCGTTGTCCTGGTGCCAGAGCACGGGTTCGGCGCTGTTCGGCTGCTTGTACACCGACTGCTCCCAGTAGAGGCGCACGTCGGGGCCGACGAGGTCGCGGGCGATGCCGGCGAGGAGCGGATGGGCGCAGAAGTCGCGCAACACCTGCGACCGCAGCACCAGGTGCGGGGCGACGGTCTGGGTGTCGATGCCGGCGACGCCCAGGCGCCCGTCGGGGAGGTCGGCGAGGAACCGGTGCACGAACTCGTCGCCGGGTGCGATGGCGGCGTCGACCGCCGCGATCGTGGCGGCGTCGAACGCGTCGTCGACGACGAAGTAGCCGAGTTCGTCGAACGCGGCGACCTGCTCCGCGGTCACGGTCGTGAACGGGCCGGTGTGGTCGGTCCACGTGAACGCGTCGTTCCACGGGTGCGGCTCGAGGGCGACGCTCATGGCGTGACGTGCGCGCGGCGCGCGGTGCCGACCACGGCGTCGCGCGTCGCGCCGGGTGCGGCGACGCGCAGCTCGGCGGCGTCGCCGTCGACGGTGACCGTCGCCTCGACGGTCGTCTCCGCGTAGACGGGGGAGAGGAAGCGCAGGTCGAGCTCGCCGTGACGGAGGAAGTCGTCACCCCATTCGTCGAGCAGCTCCCCGTAGGCGGGTCCGGCGACCTGCACGCCCTGCACCAGCAACCCGCCGAGGCCGAGCTCCTCCGCAGCGCTCGCGTCGGAGTGGTAGTTGCCGCGCCGCGAGTACGCGCGCACGCGATCGGCGGTGATCTCGAGCGCGCGCGTGCGCGTGGTCACGAGAACGTCTCCACCGGCGTGAACGTGACCACCGACGTCCACGCGAGGTCGCCGGCGTCGGTGCGCACCTCCGCTTCGACGTCGCAGAACGCCCGACCCCGTCTCTCCCACCGCTCGCCGATGCGGCCGGTCACGACGAGCGGCGTTCCCGCGTGGATCGTGTCGTGACACCGCAGGCGCTGGCGGGTCTGGATCATCGGGTCGGGGCAGGTCTGCTGGAACATGAGGATCGTGAGGTTGGCCGCGATCGGCGGGTAGAGGGTGCCGGCGGCCAAGGCGGGATGGTCGACCCCTGCGGCCCGCCAGTAGCGCTCGTTCGCGGCTTGGTCGACCACGACCTCGAAGGGGCCGAGGGGCTGGCCGGGCGCCAGATCGGCGAAACGGGTGCTCACGCTATGCACCGTCCTGTATGATATGCACTGTGGCGTATCGAGCTGCCGTGGTGGGCGCGTCAGGGTATACGGGGGCGGAGCTGCTGCGGCTCCTGTCGGCGCACCCCGAGATCGAGGTGGCGCACGTCACCGCCGCGGCGAACGCCGGTGCGCCAGTCGCGTCGCTCTACCCGTCGCTGCGGCCCGTGGTGGGCGACCTCGAATTCGCGGAACTGGTGCCGGCAGAGCTCTCGGGCCTCGACGTCGCGTTCGTGGCGCTGCCCCACGGCGAGTCGCAGCGGGTGATCCCCGAGGTGCGCGAGCTCGTCGGCCACGTCGTCGACCTCGGCGCCGACTTCCGGCTGCCCCCCGACATGTACGCGCAGTGGTACGGCGACGCGCACACCGCTCCTGACGTCGTCGCCGAATTCGCGTACGGACTCCCCGAGATCATGCGCGCCGACGTGCGCGCGCACCGCCACGTGGCCGCGCCGGGGTGCTACCCGACCGCGGTGAACCTCGCGCTCGCGCCGCTGCTCGCGGACGGGTTGATCGAGACCACCGGCATCGTCGCCGACGCGGTGTCGGGCGTGTCGGGGCGGGGCCGCGGCCTGTCGGCGCCGAGCCTGTTCAGCGAGGCGAACGAAAGCGTGAGCGCGTACGGGTTGCTCACGCACCGCCACA
>DASUMP010000092.1:0-20604 GCA_036277635.1 Acidimicrobiia bacterium
CGCACGCTTCGGTGAACGTCGCCGGTGGCGCTTCGAGCACCTCGGCGCCGGCCCGTCGCAACGCGGTCGCGACGCGGGCGCGCGCGTCGACGACGTCGAGCGCGACGACGGTGCGGTACACGTCGTGGGGGACGCGGGGCACCGCGGCGAGCGCGGCGTCGAGATCGGGATCGCGCACCGACGCGACGACGACTGCGTGCCGACGGGCAACGACAGGGACGGCGTCGAGCAGCGCACGGCCGGCCGCTTCGTCGAGGAGATCGGTGAGCACGAGCACCAAGCTGCGCTTCCCTCCACCCACGCGGCGGAACGCGAGGTCGTAGTCGCTGTCGGTCGAGCGCGGCTCGAGGTCGTAGATCGCCCGCAGCACCCGTTCGCCGCCGCGGCGGCGGGGGGGTACGTCGCGCAGGACCTCACGATCGAACGCGAGGACGCCCGAGCGGTCGCCGAGCTCGTCGGCCGCGAACGCGACCGCAGTGACCGCGTCGAGCGCGGCGTCGAGACGGGTCCGGTCGGCGAGCGGAGCGGCCATCAGCCGACCGGCGTCGACGAGGCACACGACGTCGCGGTCTTGTTCGATGCGGTACTGGTTGCTCATCGGTCGACCGGTGCGCGCGGTGGCGCGCCAGTTGATCTGACGCACGTCGTCGTCGGGTCGGTAGTCGCGGATGGTCTCGAACTCGGTGCCGAGCCCGAGCGGACCGCGCGTGTGGCGACCTGGCGCGCGGAACCGACCCCTCCGCACCGCCAGCGCCAGGCGGCGAGCGGCGGGGACGTCGGGGTACACGACGATCTCGGCGCGAGCGTCGCCGCGGAAGTACCACGACCCGAGGCCGAGGGGCCCGTCGCGACGGGCCGCGACCGCGGGGAGGACGTGCTGACCCCGCCGGCGCGCGATCACCGTGCTGTCGAGCGCCGATCGCGCCGTCGCCGGCTCGATGTCGATGTCGGGGACGCGCGGTTGACGGACCTCGACGCGCCCCCGACCTTCGGGGAGCGCGTCGACGCGCAGCGACGCGGGAACGCCGCGGGCGAGCACCGTCGGAACCGTGCGCCGCAGCTTCAACGGTCGGCGCGCGAGCAGTGTGTCGGTCACGAGCGCGGCGGCGAACACCACGACCGCGACGCTGGTCACGGCGGGCGGGAGGGCGAGGGCGAGGAGCGCGATCGCCCCGAGCATCGCGGCGGCGCGCGCCGTCGGGCTCATCGCGGTATCGGAACCGACGCAACGGCCGCCCGCACCGCGTCGTCGGCCGAGTCGCGCTCGAGCTCGGCCTCGGGGCGCAGGATGATGCGGTGGCGCAGCACCGGCGGGGCGACGGCGACGACGTCGTCGGGGACCACGAAGTCGCGTCCGGCGAGCCGCGCGAACGCGCGCGCGGTGGCGAGCAGGTGCACCGCGGCGCGCGGGCTCGCGCCGAGCGCCACGCTCGGCAGCTCGCGGGTGCGGCGCACGAGCGCGACCACGTAGCCAGCGACCTCGTCGGAGACGGTGGTCGCGTCGACGGTCGCGCGAGCTGCGAGCACCTGCTGCGCGCTCGCCACCGCATCGACGTCGTCGAGCGTCGCGGGGACGACGCCGGTGTGGGCCAGCCGCAACATCGCCTCCTCGTCGGCGGCGTCGGGGTACCCGACGTCGAGCTTGACCAGGAAGCGGTCGAGCTGGGCTTCGGGCAGCGGGTACGTGCCCTCGTACTCGATCGGGTTCTGCGTCGCGACGACCACGAAGGGGCTCGGCAGCGGGTGCGCGATGCCGTCGACGCTCACCTGCTGCTCTTGCATCGCCTCGAGGAGCGCGGCCTGCGTCTTGGGAGGCGTGCGGTTGATCTCGTCGGCGAGGAGCAGGTTCGTGAACACCGGTCCGGGGCGGAACTCGAGCTCGGCGCCGCGCAGCGCCATCGTCCCGGTGAGATCGGACGGGAGCATGTCGGGGGTGAACTGCACGCGCCGAAACTCGACGCCGATGCTGCGCGCGAACGCGTGCGCGAGCAGCGTCTTCGCCACGCCGGGCACGCCCTCGAGGAGCACGTGTCCGTTCACCGTCGTGGCGGCGAGCAGCGCCTCGGTGACGTGGTCCTGGCCGACGACGACCTTGCGCACCTCCGCGACGACCCGGTCGCGCAGCTCCCTCACGGTGCACTCCTCGGCTCGGTGTCGGTGTGGCTCCCGCTCCACCGCGACAGGCGCGAGTGCGCACGCGCGGCGGCGAGGAGGTCCGCATCGTCGCGCACGCCGGCGACCACGGCCCGGGTCGCGGTCTCGTCGAGACCCGCGGCGGCGAGGGCGCGGGTCAGCTCGTCGGGTGTCGGCGTCTCCGAGGCGAGGCCCCGCGCGCGGGCGAGGCGACGGATCTCGCGCTGCAGCGGCACGCTCACGTCGGCCGGGCGGCCGGTGCGGCGCAGGGTCGTCGCGAGCGCGTCCACGTACTCGGCCCGGGCCGGCGGCAACGGACGCGCGCCGTGCTCGGGCGGGCCGAGGCGCCGACCTCGCGCCCACATCGCGAGGGCGCCCGCCGCGGCGAGCAGCATGAACGCGGTCTGCCAGCGCGACGGCAGGCTGGCGAGTCCGCTCGACTCCGCGTAGCCGTGCACGCCTTCCATGAACGCGACGCGCGCGCCGTCGGGACCGGCGAGCGCGACGCCGAACGCGGCGTTGTCGGCCGTCGCGAGCAGGTCGTTCACGAGGGGCGAGACGTCGGCCACGAACACCATCGTCCCGGCGCCGACCCGCTCGATAGACACGAGGGTCCCGCCCCTCGCGTCCGCGCCGACGACCGCGCGCGACGAACCGAGCGCCGTGAACTGCCCCCGCGCGCGGGTGCGCACCTCGCCGAGATCGTCGAAGCGGCCGTCGTCGACGCCGGGCGCGACGAGTCGGAACCGATCGGTGCCGCCCGGCGACCACTCGGGCGCGACGGAACGGAGGCGCGGGAGGTAGCGGCCGGGGTCGTCACCCCCGATCACGAGCCGCCCGCCCGCCGACACGTACGCGAGCAGGTGCGCCGACGCGTCGGCGTCGACGTCGTCGGGGTCGACCACGAACACGGTGTCGACCTCGGACAGGTCGGCACCCGCGATCGGCCCGCGCACGCGTTCGACGTCGTGGTCGAAGCGGCGCAGCACTTCGGCGAGGCCGGCGAGACCCTGATCGGCGGTCGCGTACGACGACGAGCGCGGACCGCCGGGTTCTTCGTCGGTGAGCGACTCGTCGGCGACGCGCACGAGCACGACCGCGACCGCGATCGTGGCGGCGAGGAGCGCGGCGGAACGGGCGACGCGCGGCAGCGTGTCCCAGCGGGCGCGCACGGAGCGAGGCGGCGGCGTGGTCATCGCGACCGGGCGTCTTCGAGGACACGCGACCACCCGCGTCGCGCGGTGTCCACCTGCTCGGGCGTCGCCGGCCGATCGCTGTACGCGACGACCTCGAAGTCGTCGGCGATCGCATCGAAGGCGGCGGCGTGCACCGACGACCGCACTTCGCGGTTGGTGAGGTCGGGGCGCAGCGTCACGACCCCGGCGTCGGCGAGGCGGAGCAACCCCGCCCGGAAGCGGAGCCGCACCGCGAGGGCGAGGTCGCCGGCTCGTTCGGCCGCGTCGGCCGCGGCGTCGAGCGCTCGTGCGTCGGGCCGCTCGGCACGGGCACCGGTGGGTGCTCGGCGCTCGCGCGCGATCCGGTCGCGCCGGCGCACCAGGCGCCACACGACGATCGCCGTCGCGAGGATCGCGACCGCGAGCAGCGCGAGCCAGGTCGGACCCGGGAGCGAGTCGACCGCACGTGCGGTCGCGTCCCACGCGGACGACAGCCGGTCGCCGATCCACTGCAACGGCCTGCGCAACGGCGCGGGGGTCGGATCGTCGCGGAAGCGTTCGTCGTCGAGGACGTCGCGCGCGGTGTTGCGCGCTCGCTCGGGATCGACCGCCGCTCGGCTCCGCGCGACTGCGGCGCGCGCGACGTGCACCGTCAGGGTCCCGGGCTCGGCAGCCGCGCGGGATCACCCGCACCGACGCGCTCGATGAGGAGCTGCACGTCGAGCCCTTCGAAGCGCACCCGCAGGTCGAAGTAGAGGACCACGATCATCGCGGCGAGGAACGGCGTCGTCGCGGCGGCGACCGCGGTGTCGACGACCGTGCCCAACACGAGGTCGCCGACGACGCCGCCGCCCAGGCGGTCCACCACGAAGGTCACCGGGATCGCGAACGCGAACTGGAGCACGCTCGTGAGGAGCGCGCCGACACCCACGACCGCGAAGCACGTCCACCACCGCTTGGCGACCAGCGCGAACGACCGGCTGAGCGCGGCGCCGACTCCGAGTCGTTCCAGCAACAGCGCAGGGATCGCGAGCGACCACGACACGTAGAGCCACACGCCGGGCGCGATGCACAACAAGATGCCGACGAAGGTCGCGATCCCGCTCAGGAACCCGACACCGAGCACCGCCGGGAACCGCTGGAGCGCGTGACGCCACGAGCGGCGGACGTCGTCGGGCTGCGGGTCGCCGAGATACGTGGCGGCGACGACGTCGCTCACCGCGGCGGTCGCGAACGAGTTGGCGAGGAGGCCAGCGAGCGCGACCACGAGGACGCCGGCGAGCTGGAGCCACACGTCGCTCGGCGCCGTCGAGTCGTAGACCGGCGACACGCCTCCGGTGAACGACGGCGTGGTGTCGTCGGGCTGGGTCGAGAGCACCACGAGGACGCTGAGGACCTGCACCGGCAGCACGACGATCGCGGTGAGCTGCACGACGGCTCGGAACCGGGCGCGGTACACCGCGAGCGCGGCGTCGAGGATCTCGCCGACGCCGCGCGGGCGGAGCACCGGGTGCATCCGCACATCTTGGTGCACCCGGCTGGCCGCCCGGCACCGGGCGGCCAGCGGATGATCGGACTACAGCGTGCGGACGATCGCGGCGTCGCCCTGGCCGCCACCGCCGCACAGCGCGGCCGCACCGGTGCCGCCGCCGCGACGGCGCAGCTCGTTGATCATCGTCAGCACGAGGCGCGTGCCCGACATGCCGATCGGGTGGCCGAGCGCGATCGCGCCGCCGTTCACGTTCACGACGTCGTCGCTGATGCCGAGGTCGCTCATCGACGCGAGCCCGACCGCGGCGAACGCTTCGTTGAGCTCGAAGAGGTCGATGTCGGAGATGCCGAGGTCGGCCTGGTCGAGCGCACGCTTGATCGCGCGCGACGGCTGCGTGAGCAGCGACGGGTCGGGTCCGGCGACCATGCCGAAGCCGATGAGCTCGGCGAGGGGCGTGACCCCGAGGTCGTCGGCCTTCTCGCGACTCATCACGATGACCGCCGCAGCACCGTCGGAGATCTGCGACGCGTTGCCCGCCGTGATCGTGCCGTCCTTGGAGAACGCGGGGCGCAACCCGGCCAGACTCTCGGTGGTGGTGCCGGGCCGGATGCCCTCGTCGCTGTCGACGACGATCGGGTCGCCCTTGCGCTGAGGGATCGAGACCGGGACGATCTCCTCGGCGAGGCGACCCTCCTTCTGCGCGGCGGCCGCCCGGTCGTGCGACTTCGCTGCGAGGTCGTCTTGTGCCTCGCGGGTGAGCCCGCCGACCTGTCCGCAGTACGCCTCGGTGCCCGCGCCCATGTGGACGGCGTCGAACGCGCACCAGAGCCCGTCGTGGATCATCGCGTCGACGACCTCGGCGTTGCCCATGCGCAGCCCGGCACGCGCGCCGGGAAGGAGGTACGGCGCGTTCGTCATGGATTCCATGCCGCCGGCGACCACGACCTCGGCGTCGCCGGACTGGATCATCTGGTCGGCGAGGTAGATCGCGTTGATCCCCGACAGGCACACCTTGTTGACGGTCAGTGCCGGGACGGTCATCGGGATGCCGCCGTTCTGGGCGGCCTGGCGAGCGGTGATCTGGCCGCCGCCGGCCTGCAGCACCTGACCCATGAGCACGTAGTCGACCTGCTGGGGGTCGACGCCGGCGCGCTCGAGCGCGGCCTTGATCGCGAGACCACCGAGGTCGGTCGCGCTGAATCCGGCGAGCGCGCCGGACAGCTTGCCGATGGGGGTGCGGGCCGAAGCGACGATCACCGAACCGGGCATGGTTCCTCCCGAACGTCCCGAACGAGCGCCCGGACAGCGCTCGAGAAGGTGGGAATCCGAGTGTAGGGGCGGGTGGAGAGCGCTCGCTACCGGCCGGTAGGTTGCGCCCCATGTCCGAGATCGATGCCATCCGAACCGCGATCCTCGACGGCGCACCCGGCGACGAGCTCGCCGCGCTGCCGATCCCTGCCGCCACGCGCGCCGCGTACGTGCTCGCCGAAGAACAAGAGATGTTCGCCGGGCTCGACTCGGCCGAGAAGGACCCGAAGAAGTCGACCCACGTCGGCGACATCGAGCTCCCTGAGCTCGCTCCCGACGAGGCCGTGATCGCAGTGATGGCGTCGGCCATCAACTTCAACACGGTGTGGACGTCGATCTTCGAGCCGGTCCCCACCTTCGGCTTCCTCAAGCGTCTCGGCAAGGAGTCCGTGTGGGGGGCGCGGCACGACCGCCCGTTCCACGTGATGGGGAGCGATGCGTCCGGCGTCGTGCTGCGCGTGGGGTCGGCGGTGCGCAGCTGGAAGCCGGGCGATCGCGTCACGATCCACTGCAACTACCTCGACGACCAGGACCCCACCGCGCACGACGACTCGATGATGGCGCTGAACCAACGGATCTGGGGCTTCGAGTCGAACTACGGCGGTCTCGCCGACCTGTCGATCGTGAAGGCGAACCAGATCATGCCGAAGCCGGCGCACCTCACGTGGGAAGAGGCTGCCGTCAACGCGCTCTGCAACTCCACCAGCTACCGCATGATCGTGAGCCCGAACGGGTCGCAGATGACGCAGGGCCAAGCGGTGCTCGTGTGGGGCGCGACCGGCGGCATCGGCGCGTACGCGGTGCAGTACGTGTTGAACGGTGGTGGCGTGCCGGTCGGCGTCGTGTCGTCGCCCGAGCGCGCCGACCTGTTGCGCGCGATGGGGTGTGAGCACGTCATCGACCGGCGTGAAGAGGGCTACCAGTTCTGGAAGGAAGACGGCACCCAAGATCCGGCGGAGTGGTTGCGCCTCGGCAAGAAGATCCGCAGCCTGATCGGTCGCGACGTCGACATCGTGTTCGAGCACCCCGGACGCTCGACGATGGGAGCGTCGGTGTTCGTCGCCAAGCGCGGCGGCATGGTGATCACGTGCGCGGCGACGTCGGGGTTCATGATCGAGTACGACAACCGGTATCTCTGGATGAACCTGAAGACGTTGAAGGGCTGCCACTTCGCGAACTACCGCGAGGCGTGGGAGGCGAACCGCCTCATCGGCGAGGGTCGCATCCACCCGACGCTGTCGAAGGTGTATCCGCTCGAGCAGACGGGCGAAGCGGCCTGGCAGGTGCACCAGAACCTCGCCGAGGGGAAGGTCGGCGTGCTGTGCCTCGCGCCCGAGGCGGGGCTCGGTGTCACCGACCCCGAGCGGCGCGCCCAGCACCTCGACCAGATCACGTTGTTCCAGCGACACGCCGGCTGAGCGGAGACGCCATGCTCCTCACCGAGATCGACCACGTCGCCATCGCGGTGCACGACCTCGAAGCCGCGATCGAGTACTACCGCTCCACGTTCGGGTGCGAGGTCGAGCACCGCGAGCGCGTCGACAGCGACGGCGTCGAGGAAGCGCTGCTCAAGGTCGCCGACTCCTACATCCAGCTGCTCACGCCCTCCCGCGACGATTCACCCGTCGCGAAGTACCTGGAGAAGAAGGGCGAGGGGCTGCACCACATCGGCTATCGCGTCGCCGACTGCGCCGAGGCGCTCGATTCGGTGAAGCGCAACGGGCACCGGGTGATCGACGAGCACCCGCGCCCCGGCAGTCGTGGCACCACCGTCGCCTTCGTGCACCCGAAGACCGCCTACGGCACGCTCATCGAGCTCGTCCAGGAGTGAGCGAGGGCCACACGAACGCAACGATGCGCTCGGGCCAGTCGCGCGGGATGGTCCCGTTCGCGAGGTACCGGGCGTAGAACGATCCGACGATCGCGTTGATCGCGGTGTCGAGGTCGGCGGCGCGATCGATCTCGCCGCGCTCGACGCCGCGGGCGAGCACGGTGCGGATCGCAGTACGCCGCGGCGCTACGAGCCGTTCGCGGAAGTGCGCGACGAGCTCGGGGGTGTGGGCCTCCTCGGCGAGCACGGTCCCGAGCGTCGCCATGCCGTTCGGTCGGAGCAACGACCGACGGAACGCTCGCAGCAGCCCCACCAGGTCGTCGCGCGCGCTGCCGGTGTCGGGGCGGTGCTCGGTGGCGGCCAGAGCCGCGAGTGCGTCGGTGGCGAGCGCCGCCTTGGTGGGCCACCGCCGGTACACGGTCGGACGGGTCACGCCCGCGGCCGCGGCGACCCGCTCGATCGACATGCGGGAGTAGCCGTCGCGGCCGAGCAGCTCGAGCGCGGCGTCGAGCACGCGGCGATCGACGCTCGTGTCGCGGGGTCTCCCCCGGGCGGCGGGCACGCGGGAATGCTACGCGGTTCCTTTCCGTTACGATGCCGTATCGTAAAGCGTGAGGAGGAGGCGAGATGAGTGCCGCGATCGACGTGTTGGACCCGCAGCGGCCGAAGCGGGTCCTGATGGTCGTCTCGAACCCCGCGGTGTCGAGCCAGACCGGTTGGCCGGTGGGGTTCTGGTGGGCGGAGCTGACCCACCCGTACTGGGTGTTCACCGAGCACGGTTACGAGGTCGACATCGCGAGCCCCGACGGTGGCGACCTCGTCGCCGACGAGTGGAGCGACCCACGGCACGAGAGCGGCTACTCGGCGCACGACCTCATCAGCCTCGGGTTCCTCACGTCGCCCCAGCACGCCGCGCTGGTCCGCGACACGCCGGCGATCGCAACGATCGACCGCTCGCGGTACGACGCGGTGTTCCTCGTGGGCGGCCAGGCGCCCATGTACACGTTCCACAAGGATGAGCGGGTGCACGATCTCGTCATCGACTTCCACGAGGCGGGCAAGCCCACCGCGGTCGTATGCCACGCGACGTGCGTGTTGCTCGAGGCGCGGCGCGCAGACGGGTCGCTCCTCGTCGCGGGCAAGACGTGGACCGGCTTCGCGAACACCGAGGAGCAGTTCGCCGATGAGTTCGTGGGCCAGCGGATCCAGCCGTTCTGGATCGAAGACGAAGCGCGCCGCCTCGAAGGGACGAACTTCATCGTGCAGGGTCGATTCAAGGCCCACGCGGTGCGCGACGGCGTCCTCGTGACCGGACAGCAGCAGTACTCCGGCGCGGCCGCCGCGGAGCGGGTCGTCGAAGCCCTCGGGATCTGAGGAGGCGGGAATGGACATCGCGGTCGTGGGCGCGGGGAACGTCGGGAGCGCGCTCGCCCGCCGCTTCGTGGCACTGGAGCACCAGGTGACGTTCGCGGCGCGTGACCCGCAGAGTCCGCGAGTGCTCGCCGCGCGCGCCGCGTTCCCGGACGCGGGCGTGCGCTCGCTTGCCGACGCGGTCGCGTCGGCCGACCTCGTCGTGCTCGCGGTCCCGGGTTCCGCCGTCGAGGACGCGGTGCGCGGCGTCGACCTCGGCGGTCGCGTGGTCATGGACGCGACGAACCCGTTCCGCACGACCCTGCCGGAAGGAGTCGCGTCGCTCGCCGAGGCGATCGCCACGTGGGCGCCCGGCGCGCGCGTCGTGAAGGCGTGCAACACCACCGGCTCGGGCGTGATGGCGGACCCGTTCGCGGCGGGCGACGTGCTCCCGGTCATGCCGTACTGCGGGGACGACGCCGCGGCGAAGGACCTCGTGGCGGGGTTGATCGGCGCGCTCGGCTTCGAGCCGCTCGACGCGGGTGGGCTCGACGCCGCCCGGCTGCTCGAGGCGCTCGCCGAGCTGTGGGTGCACCTCGCGTACGGCCGCGGCCTCGGTGCCGACATCGCGTACGCCGTCCTGCGTCGAGGGCCGGGCACGGGGTGAGCAGGTCGCGAGACCGCCGGTAGCCTGCGGCGCATGTCCGACGGTGGTACCCCGGCTCCGGTCCCCGTCCGCCCCATCACGGAGCGGATCGAACAGCTCCTGAAGCTGCGCGAAGAGGCGCGGCACGCGGGGAGCGAACAGGCGGTCGCCCGCCAACACGAGCGGGGCAAGCTCACCGCCCGCGAGCGCATCGACAAGCTGCTCGACCCCGGCACGTTCGTCGAGCTCGACATGCTGGCGCGCCACCGCGCGTACGGGTTCGGGATCGAGAACAACCGCCCGCTCACCGACGGCGTGATCACGGGTTGGGGCATGGTCGACGGGAAGAAGGTGTTCCTGTTCGCGCAGGACTTCACCGTGTTCGGGGGCGCCCTGGGTGAGGTCTTCGCCGAGAAGATCCACAAGGTGATGGACCTCGCTGAGTCGGTCGGCGCGCCCGTGGTCGGGCTCAACGACGGCGCCGGCGCGCGCATCCAGGAAGGCGTGGTGTCGCTCGACTCCTACGGCGGGATCTTCTACCGCAACGTGAAGGCGTCGGGCGTGGTGCCGCAGATCAGCGTCATCCTCGGACCGTGCGCGGGCGGGGCGGTCTACTCGCCGGCGATGACCGACTTCATCTTCATGGTGAAGGGCACGTCGCACATGTTCATCACCGGTCCCGACGTGGTGAAGACGGTCACCGGCGAAGAAGTGACCCAAGAAGAGCTCGGCGGGGCGATGACGCACGCGTCGAAGTCGGGGGTCGCCACGTTCGTCACCGACGACGAGGAGCAGTGTCTCCAGCAGGTGCGCTACCTGCTCTCGTTCCTCCCCGCGAACAACCTCGAGGACCCGCCCTACTACGAGCCCGAGGACGCGCCCGACCGGCGGTGCGAGGCGCTCCTCGAGCTCATCCCCGACTCGCCCAACAAGCCGTACGACATGAAGAAGGTGATCCAGGAGATCGCCGACGACGGCGAGTTCCTCGAGGTGTTCCCGCACTGGGCGATGAACATCGTCTGCGGCTTCTCGCGCATCGACGGCTACGTGGTCGGGATCGTCGGGAACCAACCGCAGGTGCTCGCCGGGTGTCTCGACATCGACGCGTCGGAGAAGGCGGCGCGCTTCGTGCGCACGTGCGACGCGTTCAACATCCCGCTCGTCACGTTCGTCGACGTGCCCGGGTTCCTCCCCGGCACCGACCAGGAGTACAACGGGATCATCCGGCACGGCGCCAAGCTGCTCTACGCGTACTGCGAGGCGACGGTGCCCCGGGTGCAGATCATCACCCGCAAGGGTTACGGCGGCGCGTACGTCGTCATGAATTCGAAGTCGATCGGCGCCGACCTCGCGTTCGCGTGGCCGTCGGCCGAGATCGCGGTGATGGGTCCGCAGGGCGCGGTCAACATCATCTTCCGGCGCGACATCGAACAGGCCGACGATCCCGAGGCGCGCCGGATCGAGCTGGTCGAGGAATACACCGACCGGTTCGCGAACCCGTACAACGCCGCCGAGCGCGGCTACGTCGACGACGTCATCGACCCGCGCGAGACACGCGAGGTGCTGGTGCGGTCGCTGCAAGTGCTGCGCACGAAGCGCGAGCAGTTGCCGCCGCGCAAGCACGGGAACGGCCCGCTGTGACCGACGAGCTCCCGCTCATGCGCATCGAGTCGATCCGGCCCGAGCCCACCGACGTCGAGGTGGCCGCGATCACCGCCACGTTGGGTCTCCTCGCGACCCGGCGCCGCGACGCGGGTGTCCACCCCGAGCCGGAGCGGTTGAGCGTGTGGGTCGACGCGTCGCGACGTTCGGCCCAGCGCGCCGGCCTGCAGCGCGGACCGTGGCGTCTGAGCGGCCGCATCGCCCGCCGGTCGCGCGCGTAGGGGCGTTCGCGGTGCCCGGAGCCGAGCCGCGCGAGCCGGAGCTGTTCACCGTCGCACCCGACGAGGTCGTGATCACCTGCACCACCGATGTCGAGCGCGAGGTCGTCGTCCGCGTCGGCGACCACGAGGCGACGAGCCACGGCCGTCTGCACGTGCTGCGCGTCACCGGGCTGGAGCCGGCGACCACGTACCCGCTCGACCTCGACGGCGTCGCCCCGTCGGCGCTCCTGCCGGCGACCGTCACCACGTTGGCCGAGCCGCCCGGCCGTCACGTGGGCACGGTCGCCACCGTCAACGACGTGCACTTCGGCGAACGCGAGTGCGGCAAGCTCGGCACGCCCGAGGAGATCGGCCCGGTGTTCTCGGTCGCGCCCGGCGAGGAGCCGTATCCCGACGTGATGAACCGGGGTGCGATCGCCGAGATGCGCGCGCTCGATCCCGATGCGATCGTGGTGAAGGGCGACCTCACCGACCGGGGTACCGATGAGGAGTACGAGCAGTTCCTCGCCGCGTACTCGTCGCTCGGCGCGCGCATGCACCACGTGCGTGGCAACCACGACGCATCGATCAGCTCTGTGCTCGCGAGCGAGCACGCGCCGTTCACCGTCGACGTCGCAGGCGCGCGGCTCGCGGTCATCGACACGACGGTGCCCCGCCTCGAGCGCGGCCACGTGCCCGACGCGCAGCTCGAATGGCTCGACGCCGTCGCGAGCGACACGTCGGGCGCGGTGCTCGTGTTCGGTCACCACCATCCGTGGGAGCCGGGCTCTCCCACGCGCAGCGAGACGTACTTCGGCATCAACCCCGACGACAGCGAGGCGTTGTGCGCCGTGTTCGCGCGCCACGACAACATCGTCGGGTACTTCGCGGGGCACACGCACCGCAACCGAGTGCGCCGGTTCCCCGCCGCGCGCGGCATCCCGATCGTCGAGGTCGCGTGCGTGAAGGACTATCCCGGCGCGTGGGCCGAGTACCGCCTCCACGAGGGCGGCTACACGCAGATCGTCCGCCGGATTGGTTCCCCCGACGCGATGACCTGGACGGAGCAGACCCGTCACATGTTCGCCGGCACCTACCGCGACTACGCGCTCGGCGCGCTCGACGAGCGCTGCTTCACGGTGTCGTACTGACCCGGTGACCGCGCCCCTCGAAGGACTCCGCGTCGTCGATCTCGCGACCGTGCTCGCGGGCCCGGGGAGCGCGCGCTATCTCGCCGACTTCGGCGCCGACGTCATCAAGGTAGAAGCGCCCGCCGGCGACGGCGTGCGGCGGATGGGCTGGTTCCCACCCGGCGACACCGACTCGTACATGTGGAAGCTGGTCGGGCGGAACAAGCGCTCGGTCGTCCTCGACCTCAAGACCGACGCCGGGCGTGACGCGCTGCTCGCGCTCGCCCGCGCCGCCGATGTCGTGGTCGAGAACTTCCGGCCGGGGACGCTGGAACGCCTGGGCATCGGCCCCGACGTGCTGCATGCCGCGAACCCCGGCCTCGTGATCCTGCGAGTCACAGGGTTCGGACAGACCGGCCCCTACGCGTCGCGACCGGGGTTCGCCACGATCGCCGAGGCGATGAGTGGGTTCGCCGCGATCAACGGCGAGCCCGACGGCGCGCCGTTGCTCCCTCCGATCGCGCTCACCGACGAGGTCGCCGCGCTCGTCGGTGCGTTCGCGACGATGGTCGCGCTGCGTCACCGCGATCGCACCGGGGACGGGCAAGTCGTCGACGTGAACCTGCTCGAGTCGATGGTGCAGCTGATGGGCGCGCTGCCGAGCGCAGCCGCCCACCTCGACTACGAGCAGCCCCGGCTCGGCGCCGGCATCCCGTACACGGTTCCTCGCGGCACGTTCCGCTGCGCCGACGGCGTATGGGTCGCGATCTCGACGAGCGCGGAGTCGGTCGCGGAGCGCGTCCTCGATCTGTTGGGCGTGGGCGACGACGAGCGGTTCGCGACGTTCGCCGGACGCGCCGAGCACCGCGAGGAGCTGGATGCGGTGGTCGCCGCCTGGATCGGAGCGCGCGACTCCGCGACGGTGCTCGCGCAGTTCGAGGCCGCGCACGCCGCGATCGCCCCGGTCTACGCGATGCGCGACGTGCTCGCCGACGCGCACCTGAACGAGCGGGACGCGTTCGTGACCGTCGACGGGGTCACCATGCAGGGCCTCGTCGCGAGGTTCGCACGGACGCCCGGCGCGGTTCGCCACGCGGGGAAGGCCCGGGGCGCCGACACCGACGCCGTGCTCGCCGCGCTGCGCGACGGTGACGGGTGGCCGGACGCGAAGCGTCCCGAGGAGGGTTGAGCAGAGAAACCCCGGACGGGCGCCCCAACGATCTCCTCGGGATGCTTCGGCGCACAGTCTTCCACCGTTGCCCACAGGTTTTCCACCCACCTGTGGACGGCCCTGTGGACAGCCGCCCTACCGCCCACCGATCCGGCGCGCTAGAAACCGTTCCCGGGGACGAAGGGGGACCACGATGGCGCAGACGATCGACTCCATCCGGGCCGACCTGGCCGCGCGCACCGAAGGCCGGACGCTGCCCGTCCGGTTCCTCGAGACCGTGGCCGCTCGCGGCACCGAGACGGCCCTGCGCTGGAAGGACGGCGACGCCTGGCGGGAGCTGACGTGGGCCGACTACGCCGACCAGGTTGCTCGCATCGCCGGCGCGTTGCGGGGGCTCGGGGTCCGCCGCGGCGACCGGGTCTTCCTGATGATGCGGAACCGTCCCGAGTTCCATGTCGCCGACATCGCCGCACTGTTCCTCGGCGCGACCCCGTTCTCGGTCTACAACTCCTCGGCCCCCGACCAGGTCCAGTACGTGGTGGAGCACAGCGGCGCCACCGTCGGCATCGTCGAGGACATCGACTACCTCGAGCGAGTGCTCAAGGTCCGCGGCGAGCTCCCGCACCTTGCGCAGCTCGCGATCATCGACGACCCCGACGGGCGCGCGCCCACCGACGTCGCGACGTGGAGTGCGTTGCTCGATGCGACCCCGCTCGACCTCGCGGCCGAGGCGCCGACGGCGCAGCCCAGCGATCTCGCCACGATCATCTACACGTCGGGAACCACCGGGCCGCCGAAGGGCGTCACGCTCGACCACGCGAACATCATGTGGACGATCGAGTCGTTCCGCGACGCGTTCGAAGTCGACAACCGCGGCTGGCGCGCCGTGTCGTACCTGCCGATGGCGCACATCGCCGAGCGCATGACGTCGCACTACATCGGCATCGACTCCGGCTACGAGGTCACGACGTGTCCGGATCCCGCACAAGTGGTGCCGTACCTCGCACAGACGCACCCGCACATGGTGTTCGCGGTGCCGCGCGTGTGGGAGAAGGCGCACGCCGCGCTCCAAGCCGCCGTCAACGCCGACCCCGCGAAGGCCGAGCAGTTCGCGCAGGCGCTCGACGTCGGTTGGCAGGTCAGCGAGCACACCGCGCGCGGCGACGCGTTGCCGGCGCCGCTCGCGGGCGCGTGGGAGCAGGTGAAGCCGCAGTTCGACGCCGTGCTCGCCATGATCGGCATGGAGCAGGTCGTGGTCGCGGTCACCGGGGCGGCCCCGATCCCCATCGAGATCTTGAAGTTCTTCCGCAGCCTGGGGCTGCCGCTCTCGGAGGTCTACGGGCTCTCCGAGACGTCGGGGCCGATGACGTGGACGCCGTTCCGGGTGAAGGTCGGCACCGTCGGTCCGGCGCTGCCGGGCGTCGAGGTCAGGCTCGACGAGGACGGCGAAGTCGTGTGCCGCGGCGGCAACGTGTTCCGCGGCTACCTCAACGCCCCCGACAAGACCGCCGAGGTGCTCGACGACGACGGCTGGTTCCACAGCGGCGACATCGGTGTCCTCGACGACGACGGCTACCTGAAGATCGTCGACCGCAAGAAGGAGCTGATCATCACCGCTGGCGGCAAGAACATCTCACCGGCGAACCTCGAAGCCGCGCTGAAGGCCGGCGCGTTGATCGGTCAGGTGTGCGTGATCGGCGACAACCGCCCGTTCATCTCCGCGCTCGTCGTCCTCGACCCCGAGGTCGCGCCCGCGTGGGCGAAGGCGCGCGGCATCGAGGCGGCCACGATGGCCGAGCTCGCCGAGCACCCCGACGTGCGGGCGGAAGTCGAGCGCGAGGTGCAAGAAGCCAACGCGCGCTTCTCGCAGGCCGAGCGCATCAAGCGCTACACGATCCTGCACGCCGAGTGGCTCCCCGACTCCGAAGAGCTCACCCCCACGATGAAGCTGAAGCGGCGCGGCGTGCACACCAAGTACGCCGACGAGATCGACGCGCTCTACGCCTGACGGCGTGCGCTGTCGACGTGCCCGCTGCTACTGCTCGGGTGCGAGCTCGACGCGGTCGCGGCCGCGGGAACGCGCCTCTTCGAGCGCGCGTCCGGCCTGGGTCACCAGCTCGGCCGCGCCCAGCGCGTGCGTGGGGTAGCAGGCGACACCCGCCGACAGCGTGAGCGAGTCGCCGACCGGGCTCGCGAGCAGCGTGCCGCGCACGCGCTCGGCCGCCCACACCGCGCCGGCCTCGGGCGTGTCCTCGAGGATCGCGCCGATCATGTGGTCGCCGATGCGGCACGCGCTGTCGCTCTCGCGCAGCGTGCGGCGCACGACGTCGCCGATCACGCCGAGCGCCTGGGCGCGCGTGTCGCCGAGTGTGTCGTGCATCCCGTCGATCTCGAAGATGACGACCGACACCGGGCGCAGCGAGCGGCGGGCCGCCGCGACCTGCTGCTGGACGAGCACAGGGAAGAACCGTTCGTCGTAGAGGCCGGTCACCGGGTCGAAGGCCTGTTCGGCCGAGCCGAGCTCCTCGTCGACCGGATCGGGGCTCGCGCTGCGGCGCGTGGCTTCCTCTTCGAGGATCGCGGCGACGGCGTCGAGCTCGCGGTGGAGGCGGTCGACGTCGCGACGCGCCGTGCGCAGGAGGTCTTCGGCGTGACGGGCCCGGCCGGCGAGCGTGACGCCCGCGGTCCCGGCGACCACACCGAAGGAGCCCGCGACGACGCCGAGCACCGGGGCGTCGGCGACGACCGCGGCGACACCCGCGGCGAGCGCGCCGATGGAGCTCGCGACGGCCATGAGGAGTCGACGGTCGTGCATCGCAGTCCTCATCGGCCGGTTGGGGCCCCGCCCTGAGGGTCGGAATCGCCGGAATCACCGCCGAGGGCGAGCTCGGCGACCTCCGCCATGATCCGGCCCAGCTGGAAGTCCTTCGGCGTGTACACCCGGGCGACGCCGGCGGCTGCGAGCGCGGCTCGGTCTGCCTCGGGGATGATCCCGCCCACGACGACCGGCACGGCGACGCCGGCGGCCCGGAGGCTGCGGATCGTCGCCGGCACCAGGTCGAGGTGCGAACCCGACAGGATCGACAGGCCGACGACGTCGACGTCTTCGTCGCGAGCGGCCGCGGCGATCTGGTCGGGGGTGAGGCGGATGCCCTGGTAGACGACCTCCATGCCCGCGTCGCGGGCGGCGACGGCGATCTGCTCGGCGCCGTTGGAGTGGCCGTCGAGGCCGGGCTTGCCGACGAGCAACCGCACCGAGCGCCCCGAGCGCTGGATGCGGTCGCGCACCTGGCGCAGGTCGTCGTTGACGGTCGCCGCGACCGCGCCCACACCCGTCGGGGCGCGGTACTCGCCGAACACCTCGCGCAGCGCGCCGGCCCACTCGCCGACCGTGCCGCCCGCCTTCGCGAGCGCGATGGTCGCCGGCAGGAGGTTCTCGTTCGTCGCCGCGGTCTCACGCACTCGTGCGAGCGCGGCGTCGAACGCTTGCGCGTCGCGCGCCTCGCGCCACCGACCGATCGCTTCGACTTGCTCGCGCTCGGCCTCGGGATCGATGGTGACGATCCCGCCCCGCTGCGCGCTGGCGCCGAGCGGCGACGGCTCCGTCTCGGTGAACGAGTTCACCCCGACGACCACGAGGTCGCCGCTCTCGATGCGACGGACGCGCTCGGCGTGGCTCTGCACGAGGCGACCCTTGATCTCGTCGATCATCTCGAACGACCCGCCACCGTCGAGGACCCACTGCAGCTCGGCCTCGGCCGCGTCGGCGATCTCGCGCGTCTTCGCCTCGATGACCTTGGATCCTTCGAAGAGGTCGTCGTACTCGAGGAGGTCGGACTCGTACGCGAGCACCTGCTGGATCCGCAACGACCACTGCTGGTCCCACGGCGTGGGCAGGCCGAGCGCCTCGTTCCAGCACGGCAGCTGGATCGCGCGGGCGCGCGCCGACTTGGAGAGCGTGACGCCGAGCATCTCGAGGACGATGCGCTGCACGTTGTTCTCGGGCTGCGCTTCGGTGAGCCCGAGCGAGTTGACCTGCATCCCATAGCGGAACCGACGCAGCTTCTCGTCGCGCACGCCGTAACGCTCACGCGTGATGCGGTCCCACAGCTCGGTGAACGCGCGCATCTTGCACGTCTCTTCGACGAAGCGGACACCGGCGTCGATGAAGAACGAGATCCGGCCGACCACCTCGTCGAACTCGTCGTCGGGGACTTGACCCGACTCGCGCACGGCGTCGAGCACCGCGATCGCGTTCGCCAACCCGTAGGCGACCTCCTGCACGGGCGTCGCGCCCGCCTCCTGCAGGTGGTACGGGCACACGTTGATCGGATTCCACTTCGGGACGTTGCGCACCGCGTACGCGATGACGTCGACGGTGAGTCGGCGCGACGCGTCGGGCGGGAAGATGTACGTGCCGCGCGACAGGTACTCCTTCAAGATGTCGTTCTGCGTCGTGCCGCCGAGCGCGCCGTGGGGGACGCCCTGCTCGTCGGCGAGCGCGAGGTACATCCCGAGCAACCACATGGCGGTCGCGTTGATCGTCATCGACGTGTTCATCTCGTCGAGCGGGATGCCGTCGAACAGCGTGTGCATCTCGCCGAGGTGCGGCACCGGCACCCCGACCTTGCCGACCTCCCCGCGCGCGATCGAGTCGTCGGGGTCGTACCCGGTCTGCGTCGGCAGGTCGAAGGCGACGGAGAGGCCCGTCTGCCCCTTGGCGAGGTTCGTGCGGTAGAGCTCGTTCGACGCGCGCGCCGACGAGTGTCCGGAGTACGTCCGGATCATCCAGGGGCGATCGCGCGGTGTCATGTGGCTACTTGCGGTAGTCGTAGAACCCGAAGCCGGTCTTGCGACCCAGACGCTCCGCGCTCACCATGCGGCGCAGCAGTGGCGCCGGCGCGTAGTTCGGGTCCTTGAACTCCGCGTAGAGCGCTTCGAGGATCGCGAGGCTCGTGTCGAGGCCGACCAGGTCGAGCAGCGCGAGCGGGCCCATCGGGAAGTTGCAGCCGCCCTTCATCGCCTCGTCGATGTCGTCGCGCGTCGCGACGCCGGCGTCGAAGAGGCGCACCGCGTTGTTGAGGTAGGGGAAGAGCAACGCGTTCACGATGAAGCCGGCCTGGTCCTTCACGAGCACCGGCTTCTTGCCGCACGTCTCCGCGAACGCGCGCGCCGTGTCGATCGTCTCGTCGGACGAGGTGATCGCGCGCACGATCTCGACGAGCGCCATCATCGGCGCGGGATTGAAGAAGTGCACGCCGCACACGCGATCGGGGCGCCCGGTCTCCATCGCCATCTCGACGACGGGGAGCGTCGACGTGTTCGTGGCGAGGATCGCGCCGTCGCCGCAGATCCGGTCGAGCTCGTTGAAGAGGTGCTTCTTCGTGGGCAGGTCCTCGACGATCGACTCGATGACGAGGTCGCACTCCGCGAGCTCGCCGAGGTCGGAGACGGCCCGGACGCGCTCGAGCGTGGCGGTGCGCTCGGCGTCGTCGAGCTTGCCCCGCTCGACCTGCTTGGCCAGCGACTTCTCGAGCGCCGCGACCATGGCGTCGGCGGTGGTCTGGACCCGGCTGCGCACGACGACCTCGAAGCCCGCCTTGGCGGCGACCTCCGCGATGCCCGAGCCCATGATCCCGGACCCGATGATGCCCACGCGCTTGATCGTCATTGCGGCTCCTCTGCTGCGGGAACGGTCAGGCTACCGACGGGTAGTTGCCGGACTCCAGTGCGGAGATGCGCTAGCAAGTGCTCGTGCCGATCGTGACCGACCCCGAACCCGCACCGTGAGCCCGCCGCGCCGGACCGCCGGGACCCTCGCCCTCGTGGGCGGCGGTGAGTGGAGCGACGCCTCGCGCGCGCTCGACGAGGCGTTGCTCGCGGCCAGCGGTGGCCGCGAGGTGTGCGTGCTGCCGACCGCGGCCGCGTTCGAAGGCGCCGCGGCCGTCGTCGTGCGTGCCCGCACGTGGTTCGAAGCGCTCGGTGCGACCGTCGTCGAGATCCCCGTGCTGCACCGCCGCGACGGCGAGGCCGACGCGGTCCTGCGCCGCGTGCGCGACGCGTCGTTCCTCTACGTCGCCGACGGCTCGCCGCTGCACCTGCGGTCGGTGCTCAAGGGCTCGCCTTTGTTCGACGCGCTCGTCGCCGCCTATCGCGGTGGCGCGGTGCTCGCCGCGTCGGGGGCCGGCGCGACCGTGCTGTGCGATCCGATGGTCGACCCGCGCGGCGGTGCGTACACCGTCGGGCTCGGCGTGGTCACCGGTCTCGCAGTCTTCCCGTACCACGGCTCCGCGGCGCAGCACTTGCGCGAACGTTCGCTCGAGCTGTTGCCGCGCGACGCGGTGCTCGCCGGACTCGACGAGCACACCGCGCTCGTGCGCGAACCGAGCGGCACGTGGCGCGCCACCGGGCCGGGGGTCGTCACGCTCTACCGCCGTGACGCCGAACCGGAGACGGTTCAGGACTCGGAGATCTCGACGCTGAAGATGTAGAGCGGCCGGGTCGGC
>DASUMP010000093.1:0-10745 GCA_036277635.1 Acidimicrobiia bacterium
CTTCGGCGTCGAGGTACTCCGCCCACTCGGCTCCGGCGCGCGCGAACAGCTCGCCCATGCGGCGCGCCTCGTCGAGGTTCTCCGCTTCGAAGTCGAGGGTCTCGGCGTACTCGGGGTGGTGAGCGTCGATCCACGCGAAGAACGGGTCGAACACGACCTCGTAGCCGGGGTGGCCGACGGTTCTCCGCAGCCCGGTGATCGCGCCGCCTTCCACGGTGAACGTCGCGGTCTCGTAGACCATCGGTGCACCGACCGACCGGGCCATGGAGTCGTGGACCCCGTACATGCACACGATCTGCAACCCGCGCGGCGGCGCCTGCGCGACGCACCCGACATCGACGTACCGAACACCTGCCGCCACGTCCACGGTTGCGACGATCTCGAGGTCGTCGAGCGTCGAGACATCGAGATAGGAGACCGTCGCGTCTGGCGCGAACGGCGCCATCGCGCGCTCCACGTCGCCGTCGTTGACCGCCGCGAAGTACTCGTGGGCGACCGCGAGCGCAGCGCGGGTCTCGGGCGTGTCGGGCGCCGCCGGAACCGGTGGGGGTTCGCGCAACAGACCCGTCGGTGTGCTGGCGACCGTGATCGTGCCGCGCACGATCGCGGCCTCGAGCTCGTCGAGGCGGGTGATCGTCGAGGCGCGGAGGTGGTCGCCGGAGGTCGAGTAGCCGACTGCGCCGTCGGCGAGACCGAGCTTCAGGGTGGACGGGACCTCCAGCGTGCCGTCCTCGTGCGCGGCGACGACCCGCTCGATCCCGACCTCGAAGCGCTTGAGCATCGACGTGAGCAGGTGGTCGCGTTGCGCTGCCGGGAGCTCGTACACGAAGTCGGTGTCGACGCCGATCGCCCAGAGGTGACGGTCGACGTCACTCAGCTCGGTGGCGACCTCGATGACCGCGCGCCCCGACATGTCGCCGGCCGCGGTGAAGACGACGTCGACGTCCTCGTCCGTGAACATCCACTCGGCGAGCTCGCGAGCCCGATCGGGGTCGGTGTAGCCGAGGGATCCGGTCTCGTCGTCGGGGCGGATCAGCGAGGCGACGATCTCCACGTCAGGACGTGCCGCCCGGGCGCCCTGCTCGAAGCCGGCACGGAACTGTTCGATGAGGTGGGGGCTCTTGTTGGCACCGATGTATCCGACGCGGCCCGTCTCGGACTCGAGTGCCGCCGCCGCCCCCACGAGGAACGAGCTCTGTTCCTGAGCGAAGGACACGCCGACGCCGTTCGGCACCTGTTGCGGGTCACGGTCGAGGAACACCCAGGTCGTGTCGGGGAACTCTGCTGCGGCCGCGATCATTTCGTCAGAGTCGGCGACCGTGCCGAACACGAGCTCCGCGTCCTCGCCGAGTTCGGTGAGGGCGTCTCGAAAGCTGGCGTACGGCGGCTCCAGCACGACCGCCTCGACGCCGTGCTCCTCGGCGGCGCTCTCCATCCCACGGGCGAGGAGCTCGTGGAAGGCGCTCTGGTCGCGCCCGAACTGGAGCGCGATGGCGATCTTCGCGGGGGGAGCTTCGGCCGCGATGATCGGATACGCGACGACGCCGGCCAGCGCCGCGATCGAGGCGAACAACGTCACGAGCTGCCGGCGCGATCGACGGCGCAGCCGCGCGGCGGCCGCTTCCCGCTCGCGGTCCTCCGCGCTCTCGGCGTCGCGCGCGGCGATCGCTTCGTCGATGAAGCACCGCTCGGTCTCGGTGAGCTTCAGCTGACTCGTCGCCGCCCAGCGCTCGTAGTCGTCGAGCCGTGAGCCGGTGAGGAGGTAGCCGGGCGCGCGCCCTGACGCCTCCCACTCGTGCACCGCGACTGCGAAGCGCGCGTGCGTCGCGAGATCGTCTCGGCTGTCGTCGATCCAGTCGCGCAGGCGGTGCCACTCGGCCAAGAGCGCCTCGTGCGCGACCTCGACGGTCGGCGATCCCGTCGTCGGGTCGCGGTCGAGCGCGAGCAGGCGGTACCGCGCGAACGAGTCGATCGCCGCCTGCAGCGCGACGACGTCGACGTCGAGCGCGGTGAGCTCCGACGCGGGGACGCGACGCCGGCCGACGGCGGCTCCCGAGACGGTGGCGATGCGCAAGAAGAGCTGGCGGACGGCGTTCTGCTCGGACGGGGCGAGCTGGTTGTAGAGCGTCTCGGCGCGTCGCGCCACGGCCCTGCGCACGCCGCCGATCCGCTCGTACGTCGCGAGGTCGAGCACCGATCCGGCCCGTTCGTCGAACAGCTCGGTGAGCGCGTACTGGAAGAGGGGGAGCGCGTTCGGCTGCCCGGTGACATCCGCGATCAACCGGCCGACCAGGCTCCCGTCGACCACCACGTCGAGCTGGCGCGCCGGCAGCATCGCGGCCGCCTCGAGCTCCTCCGGACCCAACGGCACGACGTTGATGACGTTCTCGGCGAACAGCGGGCCGAGCGCCGGGCTCGCGAGCGGGCGGTCGTAGAAATCGGCGCGCATCGTGACGAGCACCGAGATGCGGTGGCCCGGATCGTGGGCGGCGGCGACGAGCGCGGCGACGAACTGCTCCGACTCGGCGGGTTCCGTCAGGGTGAACAGCTCTTCGAACTGGTCGATGACCAGGAGCAGTCGCGACGCGTCGCCGTCGAGCGCCCGGATGGCGGCGTCGCGCACACCGGTGTCGGATGCGCGCAGCTGCGTGAGCGTCGCGTGTCGTGGGCTGCCGTCGAGGCGAGCGAACGCCGCGTCGAGCTCGGCGAACGGCTGCGAACCGGGCTGGATCGTCGCGATCCGCAGGTGGGTGACGTCGCGGCGCAGTCGGGGGAGCACCCCCGCCTGCACCGCGCTCGACTTACCCGAACCGCTCGGACCGACCACCGCGGTGAACGGCGCGCCGTCGATCACCCGCCGCGCGAGCTGGTCGACGAGGCGGTCGTGGCCGAAGAAGCGCGCGGCGTCGGCTTCCCGGAACGCGCGCAGCCCCATGTACGGGTTCTCGGCGCGCGCGTCGGAGCGGGCCGTCGCCGCGGTCGAGGAAGGAGCGAGATCGAGTTCGGGGTCCTGCAGGAGGATCTGCTCCTCGAGTCGACGCAGGCGCGGCGACGGATCGATCCCCAGCTCCTCGCCCAGCACTGCGCGCGTCGCCTGGAACGCACGGAGGGCTTCGGCCTGGCGCCCGCACCGGTACAGGGCGAGCATCTGCAACGCGCGCAGCTCCTCGCGGTACGGGTACTCGCGGGTCAGGCGCTCGAGGTCGACGACCACCGCGACGTGCTCGCCGAGTGCGAGCCGAGCGCGCAACGAGGCCTCGACGGCGGCGAGCCGGAGCTCGTCGAGGCGGGTCGCCTCCGCCTGGAGTCTCGGCTGGTCGGCGAACTCGTCGAACGGCTGGCCCCGCCAGATCGCGAGCGCCCCATCGATGAGCTCGACCGCACTCGCGGGGTCGCGCTCGATGGTGGCGAGCGCCTCGCTCACGCGCGCCTCGAAGTCGAGCGTGTCGAGGCCGTCCTGCGCGATGCGGATCGAGTAGCCGGTGCCGTCGCGCTCGATGATGTCGCCGACCGACTTGCGCAGCTCCGACACGTACGACTGCAGCGTGTGCCGTGCGCTCTCAGGCGGAGCGTCCCCCCACACACCGTCGATGAGGCGCTCGACCGACACCGTCGTGTTCGGTTCCGCGAGGAGGAGCGCGAGCACGAGCCGCTGCTTCGGCCCGCCGAGCGGTCGGTCGCGCTCGCCTCGGCCGGCGAGTGCCGCCCCCACCGGTGCGACGGCCCGCAGCGGACCGAGCACCTCGAATCGCACGCCGCCATCGTACGAATCGCCCGCCGCCGGCGTCGTGGGGAGGTCGCGGTGGGTCGGATCGCGTCGCCGCAGCACGTTCGGATCCTCTCGGACCCCGGTCGGAATCGAGTCGGAGGCCCACGCAGCGGCCGTGCCGCGTCCGGAAATCCCGGTCCGACGCGACTCCGGGGTCCCTCCGAGCACCTCGGCGGACGCTCGTCGCACACCTCGCCGAACGAGCGAGGCCGAATCGAGGAGTCCACCATGACGAGCTCGACCACCCCGGAGCAGCGCCCCCGCACGATCCGCCGGATCGTGGCCGTCGCCGTCGCCGGCGCCACCTTGGGAGTGACCGGCGCCGTCGCGGTCGCCGTCGCCCAAGACGACTCGACCGCGACCGAGGCGTGCGGACCCACCGGGTCCGACCTGCGACTCGCCGCCGACGCGGCTCGCCAGCTCGAGGCGCAGGCCCCCGAGCTCTTCGAGCAGAGCCCGCGCCCGGCGGCGCATGGCGACCTCCGCCTCGCCGCCGAGTGGTCGGACCGGCTGGCCGCGCTCGACGCCGACGGCAACACCGCCTGCACTCCCTGATCCCCGGGGTGCGGACGGCGCGGGCCCCCCGGGCATGCCACCCGGGGGGCCGTCGCGTCCCGAATGATGGGGTGATGATCCACCTGCGCCTGATCGTGCCCGCCGAGCTCACCGACGAGGTGTACGCGCACCTCGTCGACGCGCGCGGCGTCGCCCATGTTGCGGTCGTGCCGACGACCAGCATCAGCCCGCCCGGTCAGCTGCTCCTCTGCGACGTCGCCCGCGAAGCCGCGAACGACATCATCGAGTGGCTGCAGCGCCGAGACGTCCACCACGTCGGCGCGATCACCATCGAAGCCCTCGAAGGTGTGGTGTCCGACGCCGCCGAGCGCGCCGTCGACGAGGCGCCGGGGCACGCCGCCGACGCGTTGATCTGGGAGGAGCTCGAAGCGCGTGCGCGTTCCGACTCGGCGCTCACTGCGTCGTTCCTCGTGTTCATCGGGATCGCGTCGGTGATCGCAGGCGTGGGCATCCTGCTCGACGCGCCGATCCTCATCGTCGGCGCGATGGTCGTGGGCCCGGAGTACGGGCCGCTCGCCGCCCTCTGCATCGCCCTCGTTCGGGGGCGGACGAGACCGGCGATGACGGCGTTCCGCACGCTCGCGTTCGGCCTGCTCGTCGCCTCGGCGGCGGCGCTGTTCGCGACGGTCGCGTTCCGCGTCGCGAACCTCGCTCCCGACTCGTATGTGCTCAGCGACCGCGAGCTCACCGCGTTCATCTCGCATCCCGACGGCATGGCCGCAGTCGTCGCGGTCCTCGCGGGGGTGGTGGGCATGCTGTCGCTCACCGAATCTCGCGGCGGCGCGCTCATCGGGGTGCTCGTGTCCGTCACGACGATCCCCGCCGCCGCCAACCTCGGCGTCGCCACTGCGTACGGCGAGTGGCGGGAGGTCGGCGGCGCCGCGCTCCAGCTCGGGATCAACCTCGCCGGTCTCGTCCTCGCCGGCGTCGCCACCCTCGCCATTCAGTCACGCGCGACGACGCGCCGCTGATCGGAAGGGGCCGGGACCGACCCATCTCCTACACTCGTTCCCGCGACCAGCGCTCGTAGCTCAATGGATAGAGCATCTGACTACGGATCAGAAGGTTGGGGGTTCGACTCCCTCCGAGCGCGCTGCTCTCAGCGGATCCAGTGGACCCAGTCCGCGCCGTGCGGCTCCTGCTCACCCAGGAACGTGGCGAGCGCACGAGCGAGGTTCGCCGGATACGCCTTCGAGCCTCGGTGGAACCGCCGGGCGGACGTGAACACGACGCCGGCGTGATGCTCGCCGCGGGCGCTCCAGTCGCGAACGATGCGGTCGAAGTCGCGTGCGTTCTCGGTGACGACGGCACGCCGTTCGCGCGTGGCGGCGCGGAGCAGCTCTTCGTCGTCCAGCGCCGCGAGCACGGGATCCTCGGATGCGGCGACGACGTCGTGTCCCTGGTCGCGGAGCCGGCGAGCGACTTGTGGAGAGTGGTGGACGTCGAGCAGCGGCTCACCGGGCGAGAATCTCGCGCTGGCGCTGCTCGGCTTCCTCGGCGGCTGCATGGTTCGCCGCGATCCGCGCGTCGATCTCGTCGGTGAACTCGGCGTAGTAGGCGAGCGCGGCCTCGACGTGCTCGCGACGTAGCCCGAAGACGTCGACCGCTCGTTGCACCCGCTTGGAGGGAGCGACGTCGCCGCCGACGACGCCGGCAACGACCTCCCAGACGTCAGGTCCGCCGACGAGTGCGGCGCGGCGGCCCGCCGAGCCCGGCCGGAAGACGATGAGCGGGTGACGGCGCATGCGCAAGCCCTCGTCGATCAGCTCCCTCGGCCAACGCCGATGCCGAGCGCGCGCTGGCCTCCGCCTCGGTCTTGAGTCGCGCGGCGACGTGCGGCTCACGGAAGAGCGGAGAGCTGTGGCCAAGCAACGGTCGTGATCGCTCCGAACGGGGCGACGGCAGCTGCCAGCTGGCTGGTCACGTCGCCGTAGAGGTGGAAACGCCGACGGGTGATGAGGGAGGCGAGCGGGTCGGCGAAACGGATGCGGAATCGCTCGATGTGGCGGACGGCCACCGCGGCCGACTCGTAGCGCTCGTGGAAGTGGAAGGTCGTGTCGTCGACTCGATAACGCTCGTAGACCAACGTGCCCGGCTCTTCCTGAGCCGCGAGGATCATCTCTCGGGTCAGCGACTCGAAGCGCTCCCGGTGTTCGGCCGCGACAGTGACCTCGACGAGCCACCAGACCGGACCTGCGGCGCGCGTTGCGAACACTGGCCTCGCGAGCGCGACCTCGACCAGATCGGCGGTCGCTTCGGGGTCGAGGCCGTCGGTTTCGATGACGGTTGCCCGGTCTCCGATGAGCGCGTGGATGGTGATGCCCAGGTCGACGTAAGCGTCCGCGGTGTGCTTCGCCCGGTGTGCGTCGCGCTCAGCGATGACCGCTGGTGAGGCCGACAGCAGGATCCAATGCGCCCGCGCGATGTGGTGGTCGAGGATCTCGAGCTGCTCGGGCAACGCGACGACCTCGTCGAGGAACGTGTGTACGCCCGTCGACGTGAGGTTCTGCGCGACTTGGGCGGCGCTGCGCGTTCGTGTGAGCAGCTGCCGTCGGGCCGCGGTCGTCGCTGCGCTGGGCCACTCGCCGCCGCGCACGATCATGCGATGCAGGTCGTCAGCCTTCACGTGCGCAGCGACGTCCCGCCGCGCGGCCAAGCGGGCGCAGACCGTCGACTTCCCGACCGCGGGTTGGCCCGTGACGACGACGACCGGAGGGGCACTCACCCGAGTTGCCGTCTGATGTCGGCGATGTGGTGGACCATCTCGTGCAGCGTGTGCACTGCCACCCATTCCACGGACCGTTCCTGCCGGGACGGGTAGTTGTAGACGACTCGCCGTTCCCAACCCGCCTGATCGAGACGGTCGAGGACGCGACCGAAAAGCAGGGCGGCGTCGTGCAGTTGACGCGACACGTCGTCGACGTGTTGCTCGGCGTAGCCGTCGTGTTCCACGCGTTCTTCACGACCCATGGATTCGAACGAGGGGATGTCGACCCGGCGGCTGGCCAGCACGCGCTCGCGCTGGACGAGCAGGACGTCGCGCATGTGGCAGGCGTACTCCAGCGGCGACCACGCGGAGGGGTCGCGCCGCACTTCGGGAGAGGAGCCCGCTGCGAGCAGTTCCGGGACGGTCGCGACCTCGCGAGCGATCGCGTCAGGAACCTGACGGGCGCTTCGGTCGTACGTGAACCCGCACTCCGGACACTCGTACATCGCGCTGCACCTTGTTCTAGGACAGTCGTCATATTACGCTACGTCGGTGCCTCGCCAGAGCGACAGCCGGGACCGGATGATCGCCGCCGCCGCGCGGTTGCTGCGCCGCCAGGGGTACGAGGCGACCGGTTGGCGGCAGGTGGTCGCCGAGGGCCACGCTCCGTGGGGTTCGCAGTCGCATCACTTCCCCGGCGGCAAGGAGCAGCTCGCGGCGGAAGCGCTCGCGCGGGAGGGCGAGCGGGTTCGGAGTGAGCTCGCGACCGCGCTCGCCGACGCCCACCCGGCGGACATGGTTCGCAGGTGGGCCGACTTCGCAGCTCGGGTGCTCGAGGAGAGCGACTGGTCCGAAGGTTGTCCGATCGCGACGACCGCGCTCGAGACCGCACATGCATCGGACGCCCTTGCGCGCGCGTGCAACGCTGCGTTCGAGAGCTGGCGACACGAGTTCGACGCCGCGATCCGGCGCCGTGGTGTGAAGCGGGCCGAGGCGACTCGGCTCGCGACCTTGGTCGTCGCTTCGACGGAGGGCGCGCTGCTCCTCGCTCGAACGGGTCGTGACGCGGCTCCGTTGCACAGCGTCGCCCGCGAGCTCTCGGCGATCCTTCGTGAGCGGGTCCCGTGAAGCGTCGTGCCGACTTCGCGTTGTGGTCGCGTCCGGTGTGCGTCGCCCCGATGGGCGGTGGGCCGACGACTCCCGACCTCGTCGCGGCGACGGCCGATGCCGGGGCGTTCCCCTTCGTCGGCGGCGCGTACCTGTCCGCCGCCGACCTCGAGGTCAGCATCCGCTCACTCGCCGTGCGACTGCAGCGCCCGTTCGGCGTCAACGTGTTCGTTCCCGGACGACCCACGCGGGATCCGGCAGCACTCGATCGGTACCTCGCCGAGCTCGGCGCCGAGGCCGCGTCGGTCGGTGCCGAGCTCGGCCACCCGCGCTGGGACGACGACGATTGGTTCGCCAAGATCGATGTCCTCGTCGACGCCGCGCCGGCGGTGACGAGCTTCACGTTCGGCATTCCGCCGAGAGCAGCGATTGACCGATTGCGTCGTCGCGGCAGTCTCGTGATGGTCACCGTCACCAACGTGACCGAAGCAGATGCGGCGGTGAGTGCGGGTGCGGATCTCCTGTGCGCGCAAGGGATCGAGGCCGGCGCTCACCGCGCGACGTTCGACGACACCGCATCCGACGACGAGCTGCCCACGCTGGAGCTGGTCACGGCGCTTCGAGCTCACGACCGCGTCCCCGTCGTCGCGGCAGGCGGGATCGCGACGCCTACCGAAGTCGCGGCGGCACTCGCGGCCGGTGCGGTCGCGGTCCAAGTCGGGACTGCGTTCCTGCGTTGCGACGAAGCCGGTACGAGCACGGTCCATCGCGAAGCCCTCGCCGATCCTCGCTTCGACACGACGGCGTTGACGCGTGCGTTCACGGGTCGCCGAGCGCGAGGCCTCGTCAACGGCTTCATGCGGCGACACCCGGCAGCTCCGAGTGCGTTTCCGGAGATCCATCACGCAACCCGACCGGTTCGCGCTGCGGCGGCGCGTGCGGGAGACGCCGATCGCGTGCACCTGTGGGCAGGAACCGGTTACCGCCACGCGCGATCCGCGCCAGCCGCCGCGATCGTCGACTGGCTGGTCTCGGAGCTGTTCGCATGAGCCTCAACGACGCCGTCGTCGCGATGGTCAGAAGCGTGCAGGAGTTGCCGTATCGGTGGCCGTCCGCGCCCACCGCCGAGAGTGCTCGCTCCGAAGGATCCGGTTCGTGCGCGTCCAAGCACGCGCTCCTCGCGCAGCAGCTCATCGCGATGGGTGTCCCGAGCCGACCGCTCCTGTGCATCGGCCCCCTGGTGCCCAGTGCCCTCGCGGACCGCTTCGACCTCGGGCAAGGCGCGGACCTCCTCGAAGTCCACGAGCTGCTCACGGTCGACGTGCCCCGCGTCGGACCGTGCCGGGTCGATGTCACGTGGGACCCGCCGCTCATCCGCGGCGGGCTGCCCGGCACGCTCGACTGGCGTGGCGACTCCGACATGACACCGGCGGTCGGCCTCGTGCACGACTGGTACGCCCCCGATCCCGGGCACCTGCGACTCGCCAAGGAGTCGCTGCGCCGGAGGCTCTACCAGGGCGATCAGCGCGCTCGGCGAGACCGAACCCTGGCCGCGATGTCGTCTGCGTTCGCCGCACTCCGAGACGAGGGCTCGCCTTCGTCTCCGTCGAGAGCACCGAAGGGAGCAACATGACCGTGTACGGCGTCGCGCAGCTCACCATTCGCGACCGCGCCACCTACGACCGGTACTCGGCGATGTTCTTACCGACTCTCCGCCGACACAACGGGACGTTGCTGGTGGCCGACGATCAACCGAGAGTCGTCGAGGGGAGGTGGGACGCGCAGAAGATCGTCATCGCGGCCTTCGACGACGAAGCCGCGTTCGAACGCTGGTACCACTCGAGCGCGTACCGAGCGATCGTCGGCGACCGCCTCGCGGCAACCCACGGGCCCCTCATCGTCGCGAAGGGAGTTCGGCGGACGTGAACACCACAGCTGACGACGCGCGCGACTCGTTGTCCGATTTCGTGCAGCGCTCGATCTCCGTCGACGAAGCCACGAAGACCACGTACGTCGGAGGGACCGGTCCGGCGGTGATCGTCATGGCCGAGATGCCCGGCATCAGCCCGGACGTGGCTCGCTTCGCCCGGTGGATCAGAGACGCCGGATTCACCGTGTACATGCCATCGCTGTTCGGCGTCGACGGAGCCTTTCCGACAGTCACCGAAGGACGCGGCGTCCTCGAGCGAGCGTGTGTCAGCGCGGAGTTCCACGCCTTCGCAGGCCGGGGCGCCAGCCCCGTCACCGCCTGGCTTCGCGCCCTCGCCCGGATCGCGCACGCGGAGTGCGGCGGTCCTGGAGTCGGAGCAATCGGCATGTGCTTCACCGGCAACTTCGCGCTGTCGATGATGCTCGAACCGGCGATGCTCGCCCCCGTCCTGTCGCAGCCGGCGCTTCCGCTCGACGACCCGGCCGCCCTCGAGAGTGATGCCGAAGAGCTCGCGGCCGTCCGATCGAGGTTGGAACGCGACGATCTCCGCGTGCTCGCCTACCGCTTCGCGGGCGACCGGTTCTGTACGTCGGAGCGGTTCCGCGCGTACGCCGAAGCGCTCGGTCCGCGGTTCGACGGGCGCGTGTTGTCAGACG
>DASUMP010000094.1:0-6324 GCA_036277635.1 Acidimicrobiia bacterium
CCCTGACCCGGGGGCGTGCCGCCGTGGCCGGGGGGCGTGCCGCCCTGACCCGGCGGGGTGCCCGGCACCGTGGTGGTGGTGGTCGGCGCGGGCGACGTGGTCGGAGCGGTGGTCGGCGCGGCCGTGGTGGGCGCCGTACCGGTCGACGGCGACGCGCCGCTCGGAGGCGGGGTGGTCGTGCCTCCCGGCGTGCTCGCGGAGGAGCCCGACGGCGTGTCGCTGCCGCCGCCCGTGCTCGTCCCGCTCGCGCTCCCGCCCTCGGCCGTCGGATCCTCAGACGCGGGATCGGACGCGTCGGCCCACTCGGAACCGCGTGTGCGGAGGCGCTTCATCTCGTCGAGGTCGGCGCGATCGCCCCCGTCGTCGCCGTTGACGTCGAAGCCGACGTGACCGAGCACGCTCTCGGCGACGGCCTGCGACGATCCGGGCAGCACACCGGCCGACGCGAGTCCGACCGACAGCGGCATGAACCCGATGAACGTCCCCGCGGCGAGGCGCAGCGACGCGGCGCGGAACGCCGACGGCGACGTGCCGTGCTGTTCGGCGGGCACCAGCGCCGCGAGGATCGCCGCCAGCTCGTCCTCGTCGATCTCGACGGGGTCGTCGCTGCTGCACATCGCCGCGAGCAGGCGACTCGCCGCAGTGGGTTCGACCGGCGCCGGCAGCGCGTCGAGCGCGGCGCGATCACCGTCGATCGTGTCGTGCAGCCACGCGATCGTCGTATGGTCGTCGACGAGCAACAGCTGCTCGGCTTCATCCGGCGCGAGTGCCGGACTGAACAAGTAGCCCTGCATCTGGGTGCAGCCGTGCGCGAGGAGGAACCGCGCTTGGCCCTCGGTCTCCACACCCTCCGCGATCACGTTGAGCCCGAGGCTGCGCGCGAGGGCGATGATCGCCTCGATGATCGGCGCGTCGTCCTGCACGCGGCGCACGTGCGACACGAACGACTGGTCGATCTTCAGGCTGTCGATCGACATGCCCGCGAGGTAGCGCAGACCCGAGAAGCCGGTGCCGAAGTCGTCGATGGAGCACCGCACGCCCATCGCGCGCAGCGCGTCGAGGGTGGCGCTCGCCCGACCGAGGTCGCGCATGAAGATCGACTCGGTGATCTCGATCTCCAGCAGCGACGGAGGTACCTGGTGCCGATCGAGTGCTTCGGCGACGGTGTCGACCACGGTCGGCTGCGAGAACTGGCGCGCCGACAGGTTGACCGCGATCGGGCGCGGACCCAGGCCACCTTCGAGCCAGCGTCGTTGCTGCGCGCACGCGGCGTCGAGCGCCCACTCGCCGAGCGGGGAGATCAAGCCGGTGTCCTCCGCGATCGGCACGAACACGTCGGGACCGACCATGCCGAGCTCGCGGTGCGGCCAGCGCGCGAGCGCTTCGAGCCCCACGACCTTGCCGCTCAGCAGGTCCACCCGCGGTTGATAGTGCAGCTCGAGGTGCTGACGTTCCAGCGCGCGTCGCAATCCGGACTCGAGCGACAGCCGCACCTGAGCGCGTGCCGACAGGTCGGCGGTGTAGAGCTCGAACGTGTTGCGTCCGTGCGCCTTCGCTCGGTACATGGCCGTGTCCGCGTGCTTCAGCAGCAGGTCGGCGTCGGCGCCGTCCTCGGGATACATCGAGATGCCGATGCTCGTGCTCGTGAACAGCTCGCGGCCACCGGCGACGTAGGGATCCGCGAACGCGTCGATGATCTTCTGCGCCACCGCGACGGCACCCTCGGTGTCCTCGACGTCGGTGAGGACGACCGCGAACTCGTCGCCGCCCATGCGCGCCACGGTGTCGGTTTCGCGCACCGTCGCGCGCAAGCGCTTCGACACCGCCTGCAGGAGCGAGTTGCCGATGGCGTGCCCGAGGCTGTCGTTGATCGCCTTGAACCGGTCGAGGTCGAGGAACATGACCGACGCCCGCCGGCCGCTGCGCCGCGCGTGCGCGAGCGCGCTGTCGACGCGGTCGACGAACAGGATGCGGTTCGGCAGGCCCGTGAGCGGATCGTGCTGCGCGCGGTACTCGGCGCGTGCCCGGTCCTGGATCTGGCGCACGAGGTACACCGCGAGCAGCACCGGCACGATCGTCGACGACGCGATCATCACCTCGATGCGGGGGAGCTCGTGCTGGGCGGCGAGGACGACAAGCGTCACCGGCGCGACGAGCAGCAGCGCCACCATCGACAGCAGGTACGGCGCGCCGAAGCGCGACCGCTTCTGGTTCGCGGGCCCGAACGCTTGGCGCAGCGACGGGTGCAGCCCGGCGATCCCCCACAGGCAGTACGACCACAATGTCGCGCCGGCGAGGCGCGAGCGGATGACCGTGCCACCGCCGAGCACCGCGCCGGCGAGCACGCCGTGCGCGACGAGCAAGCAGACGAACGCGGCCGCGAGGTAGCGATAGCCGGCCGGGGTGCCGTCGCCGAGCAACGCGAGGCGCGCGGCGAGCCACACCACGACGCACCACGTCGCGACCGGTACCAGCGTGCGCGCCGCTTGGCCGTGCCCGACGCCCCGTGACACCGCCCATGCCCACGGCACGTACGAGCACGCGACGGCGACGATGACGCCTTCGAGCGCCGCGTCGACGGCGCGACCCACGATGCGCGCACGGATCAGACGCGCCATGCCGAACGCGGCGAGCGCCGCCCCCGCGACACCGAACCAGTCGGCCCCGGTGGGGTACGCGGTCGCGTCGGCGTCGGTCGCCGCCCACGTGGTGCTCAGGGTGAGCAGCACGAGCGCGAGCGTGAGCAGGACCAGCGCGCCGCGCCACGTGCGTCCGTGGTGGCGGAAGTGCACGACGAGTCCGATGGCGAGCGTGCTGAGGGCCACGATCGTGGCGATCACGGCGGCGAAGAGCGGCAGCGCGGCGGCGGCGCGCATCAGCAAGCCGACGGTCGAGATGACCGCGACACTCACCGCCGCTTGCCTCGCGACCCGGAGCACGCCCCTGTATCGGCACCCGGAGGCGGTCGGCGCAGGGGCAATTCGGACCAGGACCGGCGCCAGCGCCCGCCAGGTACGGTCGGCCTCACCTTCAGCGGCCGTTCAGCGCCCGCCCGGTACACCCGGGGGGCGCCGGCGGGGAGTCGACGATGCGCGTGCTCGTGATCGACGACGAAGTGGCACTGGCCGCCGGCATCCGCGCCGGGCTCGAGGCCGAGGGCTTCGCGGTCGACGTCGCCCACGACGGTCTCGACGGCCTCTGGCGAGCCCGGGAGAACGCCTACGACGCGATCGTCCTCGACGTGTTGCTCCCCGGCCTCAACGGGTTCCGGGTCTGCGAGTCGTTGCGAGCCGAGGGCGTGTGGGCGCCGATCCTGATGCTCACGGCCAAGGACGGCGAGTGGGACGAAGTCGAAGCGCTCGACACCGGTGCCGACGACTACCTCACCAAACCGTTCTCGCACGCCGTGCTCGTGGCCCGGTTGCGCGCCCTCGTGCGCCGCGGCGCACCCGAGCGACCCGCAGTGTTGGAAGCGGGCGATCTCCGACTTGATCCTGCGGCGAAGCGGGTGACCCGCGGCGACGTGGAAGTCGTGTTGACCGCGCGTGAGCTGGCGTTCCTCGAATTCCTCCTCCGCCGGCGCGGCGACGTCGTGTCGAAGCGCGAGGTGCTCGCGAACGTGTGGGACGACGACTTCGAAGGTGATCCGAACATCGTCGAGGTGTACGTGCGGCACCTCCGCAACAAGCTCGACCGGCCGTTCGGGCGCGCCGCGATCGAGACCGTGCGCGGATCGGGCTACCGCTTGGCCGCCGACGGTGGCTGATCCGGTGAGCGGCGCCGCTCGCGCGAGCCGCTTCGGCGCGCGGCGGGGCAGCGTGCGGTTCCGCACGACCGCACTCGCGACCGTCGTGCTCGGCGTGGCGCTGCTCGTGGGCGCGCTCGCGCTCGTCGGCACGATGCGCAGCACGTTGACGCGCGAGGTGCGCTCGGCGGCGCGCGTGCGCGCCGCCGAGGTGGTCGCCGCGTTGGAGGCGGGCGATCGCGCCGCCGCGTTGCGGGTCATCGACGTCGAGGAGCAGCTCGTGCAGGTCCTCGACGAGCACGGCGTCGTCGTCGACGCGAGTGAGAACCTCGCCGGCGAAGGCCCGGTCGCGTCGTTGGCGCCGGGCGAATCCGCGCGGATCCGAGCTCCCATCGACGACGACGACTTTCTCGCCGTCGCCGAGGGTGCCGAGACCGACGACGGTGCGCGCACCGTGATCGTCGCCCGCACGGTCGAGGCCGTCGACGAGTCGACCGACACCGTCGTGCGCCTCCTCACGTACGGGCTCCCGCTCCTCCTCGCCCTCGCCGCGTTCACCACCTGGAAGGTCGTGGGGCGCGCGCTCGCGCCCGTCGAAGAGATCCGGCGCGAGGTCGACGAGATCTCGGGGCGCGAGCTGCACCGCCGCGTCCCGGAGCCCGGCGGCGGCGACGAGATCGCGCGACTCGCGGCGACGATGAACGCGATGCTCGACCGGCTCGAGCAGTCGCAGTCGCAACAACGGCAGTTCGTGTCGGACGCGTCACACGAGCTGCGATCGCCGATCGCGATCATCCGCCAGCACGCGGAGGTCGCGCTCGCGCACCCCGACCGCATCGCCGGCGCCGATCTCGCGGCGACCGTGCTCTCCGAGAACGGACGCGTCGAGCGCCTCGTCGACGATCTCCTGACGCTCGCGCGCGCCGACGAAGGCTTGCTCGTCGAGACCCGCCGACCCGTCGACCTCGACGACCTCGTGTTCGCCGAAGTCGAGCGCGTGCGCGCGACGACATCGGTGCGCGTCGACACTCGCCGCGTCTCGGCAGGACGGATCGCGGGGGAACCCGCGGGGTTGCGGCGCGTGGTGCGCAACCTGCTCGACAACGCGACTCGTCACGCGCGCACTCGCGTCGAGGTCGGCCTCACCACGCTCGACGGCGAGGTCGTGCTCGACGTGGCCGACGACGGACCCGGCATCCCCCTTGTCGACCGGGCACGCATCTTCGAGCGGTTCGTCCGCCTCGACGACGCGCGTGCCCGCGACGCCGGCGGGAGCGGGCTCGGGCTCGCGATCGTCGCCGAGGTGGTCGCCGCCCACGGCGGGTCCGTGGCGGTCTCCGACGGTCCCGACGGCGGCGCCCGCTTCGTGGTCCGGCTCCCCGAGGGCGCCAACGGGGGCGGGTGAGCCGGTTCAGCGTCGACTCAGGAGCGGTCGGGCACACTGCAGTGGTGGACCCGGAACCGGGTCCGTGGACACGGAGGACGACCATGACACGCAGGACCCGTTGGATCGCCGGCGGCGCCATCGCGCTCGCGGCGGCCGGCATCGGCACCGGCGTCGCGGTCGCGAGTGGCGGCGACGACAGCGAGCCCCCGATCACCGGCGACGCGCTCGACCGCGCCACCCGCGCCGCACTCGAGCACACCGGCGAAGGTCGCGTCACCGAGACCGAAGTCGGCGACGAAGACAGCTACTACGAAGTCGAGGTCACCCTCGACGACGGTTCGCAGGTCGACGTCCAGCTCGACCAGGACTTCCAAGTGGTCGGCTCGGAGGCCGACGACGACACGGGCGGCGACGACGACGACAGCGGCGACGACGACTGAGTCACGATCGCGACACGAGAGGACTCGGTCATGACACGCCAGGTGCATCGGTGGGCGGGCGCGCTCGCGCTCGCGACGACGCTCGGACTCACCGCCGCCGCGTGCGGCAGCGACGGCGACGAGTCGTCGGCGAGCACGACGACGATCAGCGCGCCCTCCGACGCGGTCGTGGTCATCGATCCGGGCGACGACGGCGTGTACGCGCCCGAGCTCGACCCGGCCGACTTCATCGACGGGATCACCCACCCGTACCTGCCGTTCACCGTCGGCTCCGAGTGGATCTACGAAGGATTTTCCGACGGCGAGACCGAACGCATCGAGATCGTCGTCACCGACGAGCGCAAGGAGATCCTCGGGATCTCGGCGACCGTCGTGCGCGACACCGTGTACGTGGGCGGCGAGCTCGTGGAGGACACGTTCGACTGGTACGGCCAGGACCGCGACGGCAACGTGTGGTACCTCGGCGAGGACTCGAAGGAGTACGAAGACGGCGAGGTCGTGAGCACCGCCGGCTCGTGGGAGGCCGGCGTCGACGGCGCGCAGCCGGGGATCGTGATGCCCGCGGTCGCCGAAGTCGGCCACGCGTACCGCCAGGAGTTCTACGCCGGTGAAGCCGAAGACCTCGCCGAGATCATCGCGATCGGCGAGACGCTCACGATCGGCATCGGCGACTACGCCGACGTGATCCGCACGCGGGAGTGGACGCCCCTCGAGCCCGACGTCGTCGAGGAGAAGACCTACGCCCCCGGCGT
>DASUMP010000095.1:0-14586 GCA_036277635.1 Acidimicrobiia bacterium
CACGCGGTCGAGGGCCTCGACGCGCCGCGCCGGGAGATCGACCGCGCCACCGCCGAGGAACGTGATCCGTTCCTCGAACGGATCGTCGTCGAGTGCGTAGCGGAGCCGAACGGTGGCGCTGGCCGCGTCGAAGTCGCGATCGACGTAGCGGAACTCCCGGGCCGGTCGATCGCTGCCGGTCATGGGTCGATGCGGGTGGCCATCAGCTCGGCGAGCAGGTCGCGAGCCCGGGCGGTGACCGGACCCGGGGCCGCTCGCAGCCCGTTCCCGTCGAGCGATCGGATCGCGCGCACGCCGGCGACCGACGACGTGAGGAAAGCTTCGGCCGCGCCGGCGACGTCGTCGGGTCGCAGCGTCGCCTCTTCGACGTGCATTCCGGAACGGCTGCACTCCTCCATGACGAGCGCGCGGGTGACGCCGGGCAGGCAGCCGGTGTCGAGCGCGGGTGTGCGCACGATGCCGTCGGAGACCGTGAACACGTTCGCGCCCGTCGTCTCGCACACGCGACCCCGCGTGTCGCAGAACAACCCGTCGTGCGCGCCGTGCCGGCGGGCGTGCAGCAGCACGCGCACGTTCTCGGCGTACGAGATCGCCTTGATGCCGGCGAGCGCGCTGCGTTCGTTGCGCGGCCACGGAGACGTGACGAGGTCGACGATCTCGGCCGTGGGGTCGATCGGCGCGGCGACGATCAACACGGTCGGCGGCGCGCTGCCGCGGTGCGACGCCGGTCCGGCCGGACCGCCGGTGATCGTGACGCGCAGCCGCGCCTCGGTCAGCCGGTTGGCGTCGATGACCGCGTCGGCCGCGGCGCGCAGCTCGGCGGGGTCGGGGAGTGGCAGCTCGAGGCCGGCCGCCGACACGACGAGTCGCTCGTGGTGGCGGCGCCACGCGAAGGGGACGCCGCGGTGGACGCGCAGGGTCTCGAACACGCCGTCGCCGACGGTGAGGCCGTGGTCGAACGGCGAGATGCAGGCGCGGTCGCCGTCGACCAGGTGGCCGTCGCACCACACGATCACGGCGCGACCCGGTGCCCGGTGCCGACCTCGTCGCCGGCCTCGCGGCCGACGACGGCGAGGAGTCGCGCCGCTTTCAGCTCGGTCTCGGCCCACTCGTCGTCGGCGCGCGAGTCGGCGACGATGCCGCCACCGACGCCGAAGTGCGTCCGCCCGCCGACGAGCGTGAACGTCCGGATCGCGACCGCGAGTTGGGCCGTGCCGCGGTCGCCGTCGATCCAGCCGATCGCGCCGCAGTACACGCCGCGCCGCACCGGCTCGAGGTCTTCGATGGCCTGGAGCACGCGCGGCTTCGGCGCACCCGTGACCGACGCGGGAGGAAACGTCGCGCGCACGAGGTCGCCGAGACCCACCCCGGGATCGAGCTCACCCTCCACGGTGCTGACGAGGTGGCACAGGCCGGGATGCGCCTCGATCGTGAGCAGCTCCGGCACGCGCACGGTGCCCGGCGTGCAGACCCGACCGAGGTCGTTGCGGGCGAGGTCGACGATCATCACGTTCTCCGCCGCGTCCTTCTCGCTGCGCGCCAGCGCGCCGGCGTCGCGCGCGGTCCCCTTGATCGGACGCGTCGTCACTCGGCGCCCGTCGACCCGCAAGTACAGCTCGGGCGACGCGGACACGGTCGCGAGGTCGGGTCCATCGCCGCCGAACGTGCACACCGACAGTTGCGGCGCGGGATGGGCGTCGGCGAGCGCGCCGTAGAGCGCCCGCGCGTCGGGAGCGCCGCGCGCGGTCAGACGGCGCGTGAGGTTCACCTGGTAGCACTCGCCGGCCCGCAACAGCTCATGGACGGCGTGCACTCGTTCCGCGTGTTCGGCGCGGCTGAGCGACGACTGCCACGGTCCGAGGCGGACTCGCGTCTCACCCCCGGGTTCGCCGCTGCGGCGGGCCCGCCACCGGGCCTGGTCGAGCGCGAGGCGACCGGCGCCCGTGCCTTCGACGGTGACGTCGCCGTCGGCGACGACCGCGCGCGCTTCGAAACGGGCGAGCACCACATCGGGGATGCCGAGGTCGTCGCGGTTGCGGGTCACGACCCGTTCGACGGCGCGACCCAGGTCGAACGAGACGACACCGGCCCACCAACCCCCTCGGGCGGCGTGGTCGAGCGCGGTGAAGCCGGCGGCTCCGTGCGCGGTGAGCACCTCCCGGACGCCCGCGTGCACCACGACCGCGTCGCCGTCGCGCACGGCGGCGACGCCGAGGTCGTGGGGGAGATGCGCGCAGAGCGCGGCGTCGAGCGGGACGGGCACGGCGCGAGGCTAATGACCGGGCGAGCCGACGGCCGGGCTCCGATAGCGTCGACGGGCGGTGGACCACGACCTCACCCCCGAACAGGTGCAGTTCCGCGGCGTCGTGCGCGAGTTCGCCGAGGCCGAGATCGCACCGCACGCGCTGCGCTGGGACCGCGAGGAGACGTTCCCGGTCGACACCGTGTTGCAGATGGGCGCACTCGGCCTGTTCGGGTTGCCGTTCCCCGTCGAGTACGGCGGGTCTGATTCGGGGATGCTCACCTACTGCCTCGCGATCGAAGAGCTCGCGCGTGTCGACTCGTCGATGGCGATCACCCTCGAAGCCGGCGTGAGCCTCGGCGCGATGCCGTTCTTGCTGGCCGGCACCGAGGAGCAGAAGCACGAGTACCTCGTGCCGATGGTCGCCGGCACGGCGCTCGGCGCGTTCGGACTCACCGAGGACGAAGCCGGCTCCGACGCCGGGGCCACCCGCACCACCGCCACCCTCGACGGCGACGAGTGGGTCGTGAACGGCCAGAAGACGTTCATCACGAACTCGGGCACCCCGATCACGAAGTGCGTCACGATCACCGCGCGCACCGGACCCGAAGAGATCTCGAACATCGTCGTCGACGCGGGTACGCCGGGGTTCGAGGTGCTGCCGCCGTACCGGAAGATGGGCTGGCACGCGAGCGACACGCACGAGCTCGTGTTCACCGACTGTCGCGTCCCGGCGGACCACCTCCTCGGCGCGCGCGGGGCCGGGTTCTCCACGTTCCTGCGCATCCTCGACGATGGGCGGATCGCGATCGCCGCGCTCGCGGTCGGGCTCGCGCAGGCGTGCCTCGACGCCTCGGTCGCGTACGCCAACGAACGGCGGGCGTTCGGCGGGCCGATCGGGCGCTACCAGTCCATCGCGTTCAAGTGCTCCGACATGGCCGTCGCGGTCGAGAACGCCCGCAACCTCACCTACAAGGCCGCGTGGCTGCGCGACCAGGGGCGTCCGGTGCGACGCGCCGCAGCGATGGCGAAGCTCTACTCGAGCGAGGTCGCGGTGAACGCCACGCGCGACGCGGTGCAGATCCACGGGGGCTACGGCTTCATCGACGACACGCCCGTCAGCCGCTTCTACCGCGACGCCAAGATCCTCGAGATCGGCGAGGGCACGAGTGAGATCCAGCGCTTGCTGATCGCTCGCGACCTCGGCCTACCGGTCGAGTAGCGCGCCACTCGTCAGGAAATCTTCACGTCTTCCGCGCGGGATGCCGCGGGGCTCGGCCGTACACTCGCCGCACCGTGTCCCCGCGCCTCATCTCCCCGTGGCGCGCCTTCGTCCGGCGGTTCGTCGTGGCGTTGGCCGTCGTCACCGTCCTGGCTTCCGGGACCGTCGCGTACGCGTTCTATTACGCGAACGAGACGATCGACGACATCGAGAACGTCGACGGGATCGACGACGTGCTCGGCGACCTGCCCAAGGGCGAGCCCGCCAACTTCTTGATCATCGGCTCCGACTCGCGATCGTTCGTCGACGACGCCCAGGACGTCGACGACTTCGGCGACCCGATCGAGCAAGCCGGACAGCGCTCCGACACGATCCTTATCGCGCACGTCGACCCCGACGAGGAGACCGGCGTGCTCGTCTCGTTCCCACGCGACCTGTGGGTGGACATCCCCGGCGAGGGCGAAGGTCGCATCAACTCGGCGTTCGGCGGTGAGAACGGACCGCGCCGCCTGATCGAGACCATCAAGCAGAACTTCGACGTCGACATCCACCACTACCTCGAGGTCGACTTCGAAGGATTCCGCTCGATCGTCGACGCCATCGGCAGCGTGCCCATCTGGTTCCCGGCCCCCGCTCGCGACGAGTTCTCGGGGTTGAACATCCCGCTGCCCGGATGCATCGAGCTCGGCGGCGACCAGGCACTGCACTACGTGCGGTCCCGGCACTACGAGTACTTCGACACCGATCGCCAAGCGTGGCGCGACGACCCGTACGCCGACCTCAGTCGCATCCGCCGTCAGCAGTACTTCATCCGTTCGCTCGCCGCGGTCGCGATCGAGAGCAGCTCGCGTCGACCGACCCGCGCGTTCGACATCGCCACCGAGACGGTCAAGCACCTCCGCAAGGATCCGGGCCTCTCCCTCAACGACGTGCTGTCGCTCGTCGACACGTTCCGGGAGGTCGACCCCGAGAAGGTGGCCATGCTCACGGTGCCGACGGAGCGAGCCTTCGTCGGCGAAGCCGACGTGCAGGTGCTGGTCCCCGAGCTCGCGGAGCCGATCTTCCAGCAGCTGCGCCGCTTCGGCGGGGCCGAGGAGCCACCGGAAGACCTCGAGCCGAGCGACGTGTCGGTGCGAGTGTTGAACGGCTCCGGGATCACCGGACAGGCGCGCACCACGCTCGACGCGCTGGCCGCGCTCGACTTCTCGGTCGTGGAACCGCCCGAAGACGCCGACCGCAGCGACTACGAGATCACCGAGGTGCGGTACGCGCCGGGCGCCGAGGGCAAGGCCGCGTTCGTCGCGCAGTACCTCGGAGTCGGTCAGCCGGTGCCGCTCGAGGCCGCCGAAGGTGCCGACGTGGTCGTCGTGCTCGGTCGCGACTTTGAGTCGGTGGTCGCGCCGGATGCGACGACGCCCACCACGACCGGGGGTGCGCCGCCGTCGACCGTCGCGACGACCACGACGACGATCCCACCGAACCCCGGGTCGACGCCGGGCATCGTCGCGCCGAGCCGCCCCGACGGCGGTCACCCGCTCGTCGGCTGCTGAGGCGCCGCTTCCCGGCGGACCGGGCCCGTGCGGGGGTGGCATACCATCGGCGCTCCGTGCGAGTCCGTTCGGCCCCCACGCGGGTCGGCGCGAGGAGGGAACCGTGCAGGTCGCAGTCGTCGGTGTCGGCTACGTCGGCCTGACCACCGCGGCGTGCCTCGCGCACCTCGGCCACGACGTCGTTGCGGCCGACGTCGATCCGCAGCGGGTGGCGACGCTGTCGAAAGGTGAGATCCCGATCCTCGAGGACGGTCTCCCGCAGCTCGTGCACGACGGCATCGCCGCGCGCCGCCTGCAGTTCGTCGTCGGCGCCGTCCACGCGGTCCCGAACGCCGACGTCGTCTTCCTGTGCGTCCAGACGCCGCAGGGCGACGACGGCGCCGCCGACCTCACCTTCGTGGAGGCGGTCGTCCGGGAGATCGCGCCGGTGCTGACGCCGGACACGATCGTGGTCAACAAGTCGACCGTGCCGGTGGGCACGACCCGCCAGGTGCAGCGGTGGCTCTCCGAGTACGGCGCGGCCACCGACGTGACCGTCGCGTCGAACCCTGAGTTCCTTCGTGAGGGCCAGGCGGTGCGCGACTTCCTCAACCCCGACCGCATCGTCATCGGTTGCGAAGACCCCGCCACGGCGGTGCGCGTCTCGGAGCTGTATCGGGATCTCCGCTCGCCCGTACTTGTCACCGACGCAGCGTCTGCAGAGATGATCAAGTACGCGTCGAACGCGTTCCTCGCGACCAAGATCTCGTTCATCAACGCGATCGCCAACCTGTGTGAAGCCGTCGACGCCGACGTGCGCGAAGTCGCGCTCGGCATGGGTTACGACGCTCGTATCGGATTCGAGTTCCTCCATCCGGGACCGGGGTACGGGGGCTCGTGCTTCCCGAAGGACACCGCGGCGCTGCTCCACACCGCGCGCCAGGCGGGCTACGAGTTCGGTTTGCTCGACGGCGTCGTCGCCGTGAACCGCCAGCAGCACGAACGGATCGTCGACAAGGTACGCGAGGCCGCCGGTGGCGACCTCGCCGGCCGCACCGTCGGGATGTGGGGCCTCACGTTCAAGGCGGACACCGACGACCTGCGCGACTCGCCGGCGATCGCGGTGGCCCGCCGGTTGCTCGACGACGGCGCGGTGGTGCGCGCGTTCGACCCGGCAGCGGGTGAGCAGGCCGCCGCGGGCGTCGCCGGCCTGACCGCCGCGCTCGACGCCTACGACGCCGCGAGCGCCGCCGACGTCGTGGTGCTCATGACGGAGTGGGACGAGTTCCGCTGGCTCGACTTCGGTCGGGTGCGCGACGCGATGGCCGGCGCGGCGATCGTCGACGCCCGCAACCTCCTCGATCCGGCGGCACTGCGTCGGCGCGGCTTCACCTACGTGGGCGTCGGCCGCCGGTGAGTCGCATCGTCGTCACCGGTGGCGCGGGCTTCCTCGGCTCGCACCTGTGTCGCGCGTTCGTCGGGCGGGGCGACGAGGTCGTCGCCGTCGACAACTTGCTGACCGGTCGCCTCGACAACCTCTCCGACCTCGCCGACCATCCGCGGTTCACGTTCCTCCACCACGACGTGACCCGAGGTCTCCCGATCGAAGGTCGCGTCGACGGCGTGCTGCACTTCGCCTCGCCGGCCAGCCCGCCCGAGTACCTGGCGTACCCGTTCGAGACGCTCGACGCGGGTTCCCTCGGGACCCGTGTCTCGCTCGAGCTCGCTCGCGAGCACGGCGCCCGATTCCTGCTCGCGTCGACGAGCGAGGTGTACGGCGATCCCGAGGTCCATCCGCAGCCGGAGGACTACCGGGGGAACGTCAACCCGATCGGACCGCGCTCGGTGTACGACGAGTCGAAGCGCTTCGCCGAGACCGTCACGATCACCTATCACCGGCACTACGGGCTCTCGACCGGCATCGTCCGCATCTTCAACACGTACGGTCCGGGACTGCGTCCCGCCGACGGGCGCGTCGTGTCGAACTTCCTCGACCAGGCGATCTCCGGTGCTCCGCTGACCGTCTACGGCGACGGGTCGCAGACGCGCTCGTTCTGCTACGTCGACGACGAGATCGACGGGATCCTCGCGCTGTTCGACTCGACGGTCGTCGACCCCGTCAACATCGGCAACCCCGAGGAGTGCACGGTGCTCGAGCTCGCTCGGCTCGCGATCGAGCTGACGGGAACGACGTCGGAGGTCGTGTTCCAGCCCTTGCCGGCCGACGATCCCGCACGCCGCCGGCCCGACATCACGCGCGCCCGCACGCTGCTCGGGTGGGAGCCGACGGTCGACCTGCCGGAGGGGCTCACGCGCATGCACGCGTGGTTCGTCGAGGAGCGTGCTCGTGGCCGTGCCTGACGGATCCGACCGCACGGCGTCGCCGATCCGGCTCCTGTCGGTCGTCGTCCCTGTGTACAACGAACGGGCAACCGTCGCCGAGGTGCTGCGCCGGATGCGCGCGGTCGAGCTGCCCGAGGGGATCGACGTCGAGATCATCGTCGTCGACGACGGCAGCACCGACGGCACGCGCGACGTGTTGCGCCAGCTCGGCGACAGCACCGTGCGCGTCGTGCTCCACGAGACGAACCGTGGCAAGGGAGCGGCGGTGCGCACCGCGCTCGGGCACGCCAACGGCGACTACGTGCTCGTGCAGGATGCCGACCTCGAGTACGACCCGGATGACTGGCCCCGCCTCTTGGCGCCGGTGCTGCGCGGAAAGGCCACGGTGGTCTACGGATCGCGCTTCACGGGTGAGCGGCGCAACATGCTGTTCATGCACTGGATCGGCAACCGATTCCTGTCGCTCGTGACGAACGTGCTCTACAACTCGACGCTCTCCGACATGGAGACGTGCTACAAGCTCGCCGATCGTCGGCTGCTCGAGAGCCTGCAGCTGCGCTCCGACCGCTTCGAGATCGAGCCCGAGATCACCGCCAAGGTGCTCAAGCGCGGGATCCGCATCTACGAGGTCCCGATCTCCTACACGGGGCGTGAGTACGACGAGGGCAAGAAGATCACGTGGCGCGACGGCATCTCGGCCTTGCTGACGCTGATCCGCTACCGATTCCGCGACTGACGGTGGACGACGGTCGGCCCGCATGGGCAGCCGTGATCGTGAACCACGACGCCGGTCCGCTGCTCGAGCGATGCGTTCGCTCGGTGCTCGCCGATGGGAGCGCGGGTCCCGTCGACGTCGTGGTCGTCGACAACGCGTCGGGCGACGGCTCGGCGCAGGCGCTCGACGCGCTCGGCCTGCCGGTGCGGGTCGTCGACGCCGGAGGCAACCTCGGCTACGCGCGCGCCGCCAACCTCGGGATCGCGCACACGTCGACGCCCGTCGTGGCCGTGCTGAACCCCGACACCGAGCTGCGGTCCGGAGCCGCCGGCGTGTTGCTCGCTCGCCTCGCCGCCGAACCCGAGCTCGGAGCGGTCGGCCCGCGCATCGACGACGCGCTCGGTCGGCACTATCCCTCCGCGCGATCGGTACCGATGGTGCGCGACGCCGTCGGTCACGCCGCGTTCGGGTGGATCCGTCCCGAGAACCCGTGGACGACGCGCTACCGCCAGCTCGACGTCGATCCCGACGTCGCGCGCGACGTCGCATGGGTCTCGGGCGCCGCGATCTGGCTGCGGCGCGCCGCGCTCGATGCGGTGGGAGGGTGGGACGAGCGCTACTTCATGTACGTCGAGGACCTCGACTTGTGCTGGCGACTCGGACGAGCCGGATGGCGCGTGGCGTACGACCCCCGCGCTCGGGTCGTGCACGTCCAGGGTGTGAGCACGGCGCGCCGTCCGTACCGGATGATCGTGGAGCACCACCGTTCGGCGCTGCGGTTCGCGGCTCGCCGCCTCACCGGTTGGCGGCGGGTGCTCCTCCCGGTCGCGGCGGTGTTCTTCGGTGCGCGCGCCGTCGTCGCGCTCGGGGTGCACGCGCTCCGCGCCCGTCGAAGACCCCACGGACTCACCGGCTAGCCTGCCAGCCGCTATGGGCAAAGCGTCTCGCCAGAAGCGTCGTTCCGCCGTCTCGGCGGCGCGTCGATCCCGATCGAATTACGGCTGGTACGCCGCCACCGCGGTCGTCGTGGTGCTCGGGATCGTGCTCGTCGTGTTCAGCGCCGCCAACAAGAAGGACCCCGTCGCGCCGTTCGCGAACGACGACCACTGGCACGCCGCGCTCGGCGTCAACGTGTGCGGTACGTGGCAGCCGAACCCGCCCGAGTTCGAGCAACGGTTCGGCACCCAGCTCACCGCCGGGATCCACTCGCACGGCGACGGGCTGATCCACATCCACCCGTACACGAGCGACGAGTCGGGTGAGAACGCCACCGTCGGACACTTCTTGGAGAACGGCGGGTGGGACGTGTCCGCCGACTCCCTGTCGGTCTGGGGCGGTGTCGAACGCACGAACGGCGAGGAGTGCGACGGCGAGGAAGCCTCGGTCAGGTGGTCGGTGAACGGCGAGGAGCAAGAGGGCGACCCGGCCGACTACAAGCCGAAGGACCTCGACGTCGTGGCCATCGCGTTCCTGCCCGACGGCGACGAGATCGGCGAGCCCCCGTCGGCGTCGAACGTGAACACTCCGAGCGATGTCGTGGGCGAGACGCCCGAGACGACCGCGACCACGGCGCCGACCGGCACGACCGCCACCACGGCGCCGACGGGCACCACCGTCGCGCCCACGCCGACCACCGCGCCCGGCGACACCACCACGCCATGAAGGCGGTCGTCCTCGTGGGGGGCGAGGGCACTCGGCTCCGGCCCCTCACGTACACGACCCCGAAGCCGCTGCTGCCGATCGCCAACGTCCCGTTCCTCGTCCGTCAGCTCGCGTGGCTCGAGCGCCACGGCGTCGACGAAGCGGTCTTGTCGCTCGGGTACCTCCCCGACGCGTTCGAGGCCGCGTTCCCGAGCGGCCGCTGCGGACACGTGCGGCTGCGCTACGCCGTCGAGGAGCAGCCGCTCGGCACCGCCGGTGCGATCCGCTTCGCGGCCGAGACGATCGACGAGCCGTTCCTCGTGTGCAACGGCGACGTCCTCACCGACCTCGACGTGCGCGCGATGGTCGAGTTCCACGAACGCAACCGGGCCCACGCGACCATCGCGCTCGCTCCGGTCGACGACCCGAGCGCGTTCGGCGTCGTCCCCACCACCGCGACCGGACAAGTGATCGCGTTCGTCGAGAAGCCGCCGCCCGGGAAGGCGCCGAGCAACTGGATCAACGCGGGCACCTATGTGTTGGAGCCCAGCTTCCTCGAACGCATCCCGCCGCGCCTCCAGGTGTCGATCGAACGCGAGACGTTCCCTCGCCTGCTCGAACAAGAGCACGGTGCAGTCTTCGGTTACCAGAACGACTCGTACTGGCTCGACATCGGCACGCCCGAGAAGTACCTGCAAGCCCACGCCGACCTGCTCGCTGGTCACCTCGATCGGGTGCCGGCGCCGGGCGCGCACCAGCGCGAGCCCGGGATCTGGGTCCAAGGCGACGTCGACATCGCCCCCGATGCGCAGATGGTCGGACCGGTGCTGCTCGGCGCGGGGTCACGGCTCGGAGCCGGTGCGCTGTTGCGCCGCGCCGTGCTGGGGGCAGGCGCGACGATCGGCGCGCGGGCCGTCGTCGACGGTGCCGTGGTCCACGAAGGCGCGTCGGTCGGTGACGACGCGACGGTCACGCGTTCGGTCCTCGGTGCACGCGCTCGTGTCGACGCCGGCGCGTCGGTGAGCGATGCCTCACTCGTCGGTGCCGACGCGCACGTCGCGGCCGGCACCCGACTCGCAGCGGCTCGTCTCCCCACCGACCCCGTGCGTCCGACGGGAGAGGTCCACGCATGACCGCTCGTGCGCTCGTGACCGGTGGCGCCGGCTTCATCGGATCCACGCTCGTCGACCGGCTCCTCGCCGAGGACTGGCAGGTCGACGTCGTCGACGACCTCTCCACGGGCTCGCTCGGCAACCTGTCGGACGCGCGGGCCCAACCGAGTCGCCGCTTCTCGTTCACGCGCCTCGACATCAGCTCACCGGCCGTCGGCGAGCTCATCGTGCACCGCCGTCCCGACGTGATCTTCCACCTCGCGGCGCAAGCCGACGTGCGCGTCTCCGTCGCGCGTCCGGCCTTCGACGCGACGGTCAACATCCTCGGGTCCCTCAACGTGTTCGAAGCCGCCGTCGCGGCTGGCACGCGCAAGGTCGTCTTCGCGAGCAGCGGTGGCACGATCTACGGCACGCCCGAAGAGCTGCCCGTGCGCGAGAGCCATCCGCAGCGTCCGGAGTCGCCCTACGGCGTCGCGAAGAAGGCCGCGGGCGACTACCTGCACTACTACCGCGAGGTGCGCGGCCTCGAGTACACCGCGCTCGCACTCGCCAACGTGTACGGGCCTCGTCAGGATCCGCACGGCGAAGCCGGCGTCGTGTCGATCTTCGCCGGCAAGCTGCTCGCGCACGAGCGCCCGACCATCTTCGGCGACGGGATGCAGACGCGCGACTTCGTGTTCGTCGACGACGTGGTCGACGCGTTCGCGCGCGGTGCGGAGAAGGGCGGCGGGCTCGTGCTGAACATCGGCACCGGTCAGGAGACGAGCGTGCAGCAGCTCTACGACGCGATGGCGCGCATCACCGGTACCAAGGGCGCGCCGCGCTACGAAGCCGAGCGCGTCGGCGAGCTGCGGCGCTCGGCGCTCGATCCCGGACGCGCCGAGATCCATCTCGGGTGGAAGCCGTTCACGACGCTCGACGAAGGACTCGGCCGCACCATCGAGCACTTCAAGGCGCTGCGTCGGCGCTGACTCAGCGGCGAGCCCGCAGCTCGTCGAGCGGAACCGGCGGTCGCTCGCGCGCGACGTACGCGGGATCGGGGTGACCGACGAGCACGAGCGCGTGAGGGAGCCAATCGAGCGGCAGCGCGAGCGCATCGCGTGCGGCGTCGGGACAGAAGATGGGCGCGGCCACCCAGCAGGTCGCGAGCCCGTGCTCGGGTGCGGTCAGCATCAGGTTCTCGACGGCCGCGCCGAGCGAGAGCAACGCCATGCCGTGCTCGGCGCGCTGGCGGCGTTCGTCGGGGTAGTGGTCGAGGCCGTGCATCGTGAGGCAACCGACGACGAGGACCGGCGCGCCCGTCAGCTTCGCGGTGCTCGCCGCGAGGAGCTCGTCGATCCGATCGGACGCGACGCCGTCGCGCTCGAGGTCGTCGCGCCAGCGCGCGCCCATGCCCGCGGCCAGCGCCGCCTTGGCCTCGGTGCCGGCGACGACCACGAACCGCCAGGGGCGCGAGTGGTGCGGCGCCGGTGCGAGGCAGGCGGCCTCGACGAGCGCGTCGACGACAGTGAGGTCGACCGGGTCGTCGGAGAACGCCCGGATGGAGCGGCGGGCCGCGATCAGCTCAGGGACGGCACTCACCGGAACAGGTCCTCCGACGCGGGGCGCACGAGGGCTCGAGCCGAGCCGTCGACGAACCACGACGGATCGAGGCCGCGGACGATCGCGACCGGGGTCCCCGACGCCTTGCCCATCACGAGCTCTGCCGCTCCGGCGATCTCGTCGGCGATCGCGACCTCGGTGACGCGCAGCGGCCGGCCGCGCTCGTCGAGCGAGTCGCGCAGGTCGAGGACGGCGGCGATCCCGCTGACGCCGATCGCGACGTCGGTGAGTCCGTGGCGCCACGCGCGCCCGAAGGTGTCGGAGATGACGACGGCGACGTCGATGTCGGCGCGCGCCCGGAGCGCGTCGCGGATGTGCTTCGCCGAGCGATCAGGGTCGACCGGCAGCAGCGCGGCCCAACCGTCGTCGACGTTGGAGAGATCGATGCCCGCGTTGGCACACACGAATCCGTGCCGGGTCTCGGTGATCATGAGATCGCCGCGCCGGCGCAGCACGCGCGCCGCTTCGGTCTCGATGAGTCGCCGCCGCGCGACGAAGTCGTCGGCGGCGAGCGGCACGAGTCGACCTTCGGCCTTCGACACGACCTTCTGGGTGACGACGACGCAGTCGCCGGCGGCGAGCGGCGTGCCCTGGTGTTCGGCCGCGGCGAGCACGAGCGTCGCGAGCTCGTCGCCCGGGTGGACCTCGGGGATGCCGACGACCGGGACGAGGGTGACGCTTCCGAGCACGTCTACGCGACCGCGCGCAGCGCGCGTTCGGCGAGCGCGGCCGCGATCTCGGGGCTCTGCATGATCGTGTCGGTGACGACCGCGCGCACGTCGTGGGCCTCGACGGCCGTGCGATGGTGCGCATCGACCGCGTCGATGACGAACGTGCCGCAGAAGTCGGCGTAGAGCGCGGCGACGCCGACGCACGACACATCGATACCGAGCGGCCCCATCAGCTTGTCGGCGGGACCCTTCACCGGTGCACCGCCGACGATGGGGCTGATGCCCACGACCCGGTCACGACGGGCGCGGAGCGCGTCACGCACCCCGGGGACCGCGAGGATCGGCGCGATGCTGATCACCGGGTTCGACGGGCACACGACGATCGCGTCCGCGGTGCGCAACGCCTCGAGCACGCCCGGGGCGGGTCGGGCCGCGTCGGCCCCGTCGAAGCGCACGCCGCGCACCGGCGCCTGCGCGCGCTCGCGCACGAACCACTCCTGCATGTGCAGCTCGGTCGGGCCGTCGACTGCGATCATCGTGCGCAGGCGGTCGTCGGTGACGGGAAGGAGGCGGGCCCGTACGCCGAACGCTTCGGCGATCTCGGCGGTCACCGTGCTCAGCGGGGCACCCGTGCGCAGCCGCTCGGTGCGGAAGATGTGCGTCGCGAGGTCGCGGTCGCCGAGTCGGAACCACGTCGGGACCTCGAAGCGCGCGAGCGAGTCGAGGACCGTGTAGGTCTCACCCGCGAGGCCCCAGCCCTGGACATCGTCCGAGACCCCCGCGAGCGTGTACGTCACCGAGTCGAGGTCAGGGGAGACGTGGAGTCCGGAGAACTGCTCGTCGTCGGCGACGTTCACGATCGCGGTGACGTCGTGAGGTGGCACGACGCGCACGAGGCCGCGCAGGAAACGCGCGGCCCCGACGCCACCGGCGAGCGCTGCAAGCACGCGCCGAGCGTACCGGTGTGATGGTCAGGCGGCGCGCGAGACCAGATCGCGCACGCGGTCGCGTACCGGCTCGAAGCCGCGCACGACCTGCTCGGGCAGCTCGCCGAGCGTCACTCGTGCCTGCTCGACGAGGGGCTCGACGCGCTTGCCGACCTCGCCGCCGAGCTCGGCGGCCCGGTCGATCACGGCGCGGGTGTTCGTCTCGATCTGGTCGCGCACGTCGGTCGCGCACTTGGTGCTGCGCTCGAGCCGCTCGCGCAGCTCCGCAGCACGGGTCCGGCTCTGCTGGTAGCCCATGACGCCGAGGCCCACAGCGATGTAGCCGGCGTCGGTGGCGGTCTTGCGGAAGTCCATGGGGGGCTCCTGAGAAGCGGTGCGGGGGCTCTCCCCGCCCGTATGCTTGCTACACTACACGCTTTGTATAACAGTTGCAAGCACTCGTGACCCGGGGCACGAACGGGGCCGTTGGTAGTCTCGCCCGGCTCATGCAGGTCCTCGAGCCCGACGACACGTCCGAGGTCGTGGCCCCGCCCGTCGTGGCGGTCCTCGTCGCATCGGATCC
>DASUMP010000096.1:0-3032 GCA_036277635.1 Acidimicrobiia bacterium
CGTCGTCATCGGATCCGCTGCACGCGCTCGCCGCCAGCGCGCCGACGAGCGCGCCCACGAGCACCACCGACCACCGCCGACCCCGCACCGGACCCATCACTGCATCCTGACCCCCACCCCCACCCCCGAGCAAAGGACACCAAGCGACAGCGTGTGTCGTGACCTGTCCCTTGGTCGGTGGGGGAGCGATGTGTGTGAGGCTGATGGTGTGGACGACCGGCCGGATCCCATCGCGCGGCTGCGCCCGCGCCGCCGGATCACGGGGATGGCCGCGGTGCTGCTGCCCTTCGACGCCGGCGGCGGAATCGACTGGACGGCGTTCGCGGCGCACGTCGGACGCACTGCGGCGGCGGGCTTGCTCCCTGCGGTGAACATGGACACCGGGTACGTGCACCTGCTCGACGAGCTCAGCCGCCGCGCGGTGCTGGAGCGGACGGCCGCGGTGCTCGGCGGTGGCCCGTTCGTGGCCGGGGCGTTCGTGGCCGACGCGCCCGGCGACCCGTGGAGGCCGGACCTCGTCGTGGCGGCGATGGAGCCGATCGTGGCGCGCGGCGGCCTTCCGATCGTCTTCCCGTCGTACGGGCTGACCGCGCTCCCCGGTCCAGAGGTCGTCGCTGCGCACGAAGAGCTCGCTCGGCACTGCGATCGGTTCCTCGCGTTCGAGCTCGGTCGGCAGTTCGCGCCGTTCGGCGCCGTCTACGACCTCGAGACCTACGGGGGCCTGCTCGGCATCCCGCAGTGCGTGGGCGCGAAGCACTCGTCGCTGCGGCGCGAGCCCGAGTGGGACCGCCTCGCGCTGCGCGACGAGCGCCGGCCCGAGTTCCTCGTGCTCACCGGCAACGACCTCGCGATCGACATGGTGATGTACGGCAGCGACTACCTGCTCGGGCTCGCGACGTTCGCCCCCGACGCGTTCGCCGCGCGCGACGCGGCGTGGGAGCAGGGCGATCCGAGGTTCTACGAGCTGAACGACGCGCTGCAATACCTCGGTCGATTCGCGTTCCGTGATCCGGTGCCCGCCTACCGGCACAGCGCGGCGCAGTTCCTCGCCCACCGCGGATGGATCGCGAGCGACGCCACGCCGGCGGGCGCGCCACGCCGACCCGACACGGATCTCGACGTGCTGCGCGAGATCTCGACGTTGCTCGAAGCGCTCGTCGCATGACACGCGTGTCGACGATCCCGCAGGTGCGCACACTGCGAACGGCCGCCCAGTTCTCGGCGCACGTCGCGAGACTCGGCGTCGACCTGCCGTTCGCCGCTGAGGTCGATCCGGCGGGAGTGCTTGCGCAGCCGATCACCATCGGCGTCCGGCGGGCACCGAACCGGTTCGCGATCCTCCCGATGGAGGGCTGGGACGGCACCGACGACGGTCGGCCGACCGACCTCGTCGAACGACGTTGGTCGCGCTTCGGCGCGAGCGGCGCCGGACTGGTGTGGGGCGGCGAGGCCGTCGCCGTCGTACCCGTGGGCCGCGCGAACCCCCGTCAGCTGTGCATCGGGCCCCAGTCGCCGGGGGACCTCGCGTCGTTGCGGGCTCGGCTCGGCGATGTCGCGGTCGTCGGGCTCCAGCTCACCCACTCCGGACGGTTCTCGGTCGTGCCGGTCGCGGCGGGGTCGCATCCCGTGCTCGACGGCCGCCGGCCCGCACCGCCGATCACCGACCAGGAGCTCGACGACCTCGTCGACGACTACGTGCGCGCGGCCCGGATCGCCGCGGTCGCGGGCTTCGACTTCGTCGACGTGAAGGCATGTCACGGCTATCTCGTACACGAGCTGCTCGGCGCGGTCGATCGTCCTGGGCCCTACGGCGGCGACTTCGACGGGCGCACGCGTTTCGTGCGGCGCGTCATCGAATCGGTGCGCGCGGCCGTGCCCGAGGTCGCGGTCGGCGTGCGGCTCTCGGTGTTCGACGTGGTGCCGCACCGCGCCGGTGCCGACGGCGTCGGCGAACCGGAGCCGGTCGCCGCGCCGTACCGCCACGCGTTCGGGGGCGACGGTTCCGGTGTCGGACTGGATCTCGACGAACCGTTCCGGCTGATCGACGCGCTCGTCGCATCGGGCGTCACGATGGTGTGCGTCACTGCGGGATCGCCGTACTACTGCCCCCACGTGCAGCGGCCCGCGTACTTCCCCCCCTCCGACGGGTACACGCCACCCGAGGATCCGCTCGTCGGCGTCGCCCGTCTGGTGGCCGCCGCCGCGGCGGTGCGCACCCATCGTCCCGACTTGCAGGTCGTCGCGTCCGGGCTGTCGTACCTGCAGGAGTGGTTGCCGAACGTCGCGCAAGCGTTGGTCGCGAACGAGGGCATCGACTTCGTGGGGCTCGGCCGGATGGCGCTGTCGTACCCGACGTTGCCGACAGACGTCCTCGCGGGTCAGCCGGTCGATCGCCCGCATCTGTGTCGTACGTTCAGCGATTGCACCACCGCCCCCCGCCACGGGCTGGTCTCGGGTTGCTACCCGCTCGACGAGTTCTACAAATCGCACCCCGACCGTTCGGGGTTGACGGTCGCGAAGCGGGCCACGAGGGCGCGCCGTGGCTGACCAGCGGCCCGACCACCGGTTACGAGTCGCGGTGATCGGGCTCGGCGTTGGCTCGCTGCACGTCGACGCGCTGACCCGGCTCGCCGACCGCTTCGAGGTGGTCGCGGTCTGCGACCACGACGACACCCGGGCGCGCGCGGTCGCGGAGCCGATCGGGGCACGCGTCGCGAGTGAGAAGGTCATCGTCGACGACTCCGACGTCGACGTGGTCGACCTGTGCACGCCGCCGTCTCAACACTTCGACCAGGTGACCCGCGCGCTCCGCGCCGGGAAGCACGTGATCTGCGAGAAGCCTCTGGTCGGCACGCTCGCCGAACTGGACGCGCTGCGCGCGCTCGAACGCGCGAGTGCGGGACGCGTCATGCCGGTGTTCCAGTACCGGTGGGGCAACGGGTTCCAGCGCCTCCTGCACCTGCGTGACGCCGGCGTCACCGGCGCGCACCGGCTCACCACGATCGAGCTCGCGTGGAACCGAGGCCGCGATT
>DASUMP010000097.1:0-3085 GCA_036277635.1 Acidimicrobiia bacterium
TGCCCCGCGTCCCCCACGACGTGTACCGCACCGTCGTCGCGCTCGACGTCGTCGACGCGCGCGCCCGCGTCGCGACCGCGTTGCGACGGGCCGGCGCCGAGGTGCTCGAAGCGCCACCGGCGACGTTCACCGAAGCGTGCGTCGGCGCGTACGTGCGGCTCAAGGAGCGGGCGCGGCTCTAGGTCGTCGGCCGCGCACCACGACGAGCCCCCACATCGCGCCGCCCAGCGCGAAGCCGATCACGAGCACCGCCGTGAGGCCGAGCCCCGCCGGCGTCACGAACCCCTCCACCAGACCGGCGAGCACCAGCAGCAGCACGACGCCGAGCATCGTCTCGGTCGCGCCGCGGGCCTCGGCGCGCAACGCCTCCCCTCGCGCTCGCGTGCCAGGGTGCAGGATCGCGTCACCGAGACGCAGACCGGCCGAGCCCGCGACCACGATGCAGCTCAGCTCCAACACGCCGTGCGCGGTGACGAGCTCGAAGAAGGGTCGTCCGTTCCCGGCTGAGATCGCGAGTCCGGCGATCGCACCGATCAACACGCCGTTGTACACGAGCACGAGGGCGGTCCCGACACCGAGCAGCATCCCGCCACCGAACGCGAGCAGCGTGACCCGGATGTTGTTCGTGAAGATCTCGCTCGCGAACGCGGCCTGCTCGTCGACTGCGAGTCCGAGATCCTGCCCGGCGGGTCGAGGTTCGGTGATCGAACGGAACTGCTGGGGCACGAGGCCCGCGGCGTCGCCCGGGTCCCGCCAGCCCCAGTACGCGGCGAGGAGCAACGGGACGAACAAGAGCAACGCAGCGGCGATCACGAGGTCGGGACGTTCGTGCACACGACGCCAGAAGCCGCGCACCAACCAGTCGAGCGCAGAGCCGCGGCGCGGCGCATCCGCGTACACCGCGTGCCGTCCGCGCGCGACGAGCGCGTCGAGGCGCGCCACGACCGGGTCGCCAGGGAAGCGCCGGCGCGCGAGCGCGAGGTCGCCCGCGGCCGCGCGGTAGTGACGACCGAGCGCGAGCACGTCGGCCGGCGCGAGGCGAGCGGGGCGCCGGCCCGCGCGCCGCACGAGATCGTCGAGCTCGTCCCACGCTGCCGATCGCTCGGCCACGAACTGCTCGCGCGTCGCCACCGGTTACCGTGCGTGGGTGGACGTCGATCGGCGGGTCACCATCGCCACTCCTGAAGGCGTCGACCTCGAGATCGTGCTCGCGGGGCTCGGATCACGCTTCCTCGCTCGCCTGCTCGACACGGCCATCCAAGTCGCCGTCATCATCGCGCTCGTGCTCGCCGCGGCGGCGTTCACGAGCAGCTTCGACGGATCCGACGGGTGGACCGCGGCGATCCTCACCGCGCTCGTCTTCGTGGTGATGTTCGGCTACGACCTGCTGTTCGAGGCGTTGGGTTCCGGACGCACGCCGGGCAAGCGCGCTGCCGGCATCCGGGTCGTGGGCCTGCGCGGCGAACCCGTCGACTTCCTCTCGGCCGCGCTGCGCAACCTGTTCCGCCTCGTCGACTTCCTCCCCGTCTTCTACTTCGTCGCGATCGTGATGGTCCTCACGACCGAACAACACCAGCGGCTCGGCGACGTCGCCGCGGGAACCCTCGTCGCGCGCGAGAAGTTCGGCGGGAACACCCGCACACCGGCCCGCCTCGAGGCCCCGATCACCGTGCCGCCCACCGCAGTCGCCGCGTGGGACGTGACGGCGGTGTCCGCCGACGACCTGTTCGCCGTCCGGCAGTTCCTCGCGCGGCGCCTCGAGCTGCCGTGGCACGTCCGGATCCACCTCGCGAACGACCTCGTCGGTCGCCTCGCCCCGAAGCTCGCCGGGGTCCCTGTCGACGCGCACCCCGAGTTCGTGCTCGAAGGGGTTGCACTCGCCAAGGGTCGGTCGGGTTCGTAGCCTGGAGCCGTGCAGCTCACGCGCGCGTCCGCCGAGATCCCGGTCGCGCCGGCGCGCCCGCTGGCCGCCGCGTTGCTGGTGGGCGGCGCGCTGTGGCAGCTGTCGCCGATCCACCCGCCGCTCGTGTGCCCGCTGCGCGCGACCACAGGGATCCCGTGCCCGTTCTGCGGGATGACCCGCGCCGTCACCGCCGCGGTGCGCGGCGACGTGGCCGCGTCGCTGCGCTACAACCCGGGCGGCATCGTGCTCGTGGTGCTCGCGATCGCCGTGCTCGTGGCTCCGCTGCTGCTGCGCGACCGTGGCGTGCGCCTCCCGACGCTGCGCGTGCCGGTGGTGGTGCTCGGCGCTGGTGCGGCTGCGCTGTGGGCGTGGAACGTGGCGTTCAACCCGACGTTCTGACGCCTTCGCTCGCCCGACGCGCCGCTACGCGCCGACTTCCCGCCGACCTTCGAGCGCGCGCCCGAGGGTGACCTCGTCGGCGTACTCGAGATCGCCTCCCACCGGCAGCCCGCTCGCGATGCGAGTGACGCGCACGCCGAGCGGCTGCAAGAGCCGAGCCAGGTACATGGCGGTCGCTTCGCCTTCGGTGTTCGGGTTCGTCGCGAGGATCACCTCGCTGACCCCTTCGTCGCCGAGCCGCGCGAGCAGCTCCTTGATGCGCAGCTGGTCGGGGCCGACGCCGTCGATCGGCGAGATCGCGCCCTGCAGCACGTGATACCGGCCGCGGAACTCCGAGGTGCGTTCGACGGCGACGATGTCGCGCGGCTCTTCGACCACGCACACGATCGTGGCGTCGCGGCGTTCGTCACGACAGAACGCGCACAGCTCACCTTCGGAGATGTTGAAGCACCGCCGGCACCACGTGACGCGGTCCTTCGCCTCGACGATCGAGCGCGCGAGTCGCTTCGCGTCTTCCGCGGGCATCCGCAGGAGATGGAACGCGATGCGCTGCGCCGACTTCGGCCCCACGCCGGGGAGCCGACCGAGCTCGTCGATCAGCGATTGGACGGGCCCCTCGTAGAGCGCCATGTGGAGGTGCGACGAACCTCAGCCGAGCAGTCCGCCGAGCGGACCGAGGTCGAGCCCACCGAGTCCGCCCGTGGCCGCGCCGAGCTTCGACTGCTGCAGCTCCTTCGCCTGACGCATCCCCTCGACGACCGCCGCGACGACGAGGTCTTCCAA
>DASUMP010000098.1:0-6949 GCA_036277635.1 Acidimicrobiia bacterium
GCCCGATCGGCACCGACATCGCGATGTTCCACGACACTGATCGCCTCTACGCTGCCCGACGCGCGCAGGTCGTCGACGACAGCGGCGTCGATCCGCCCGGCCGCGACGGCTTCGTCGACCGACTTGAAGCGCGGAGACCCAACGACCGCCGCACTCGCCTCGGGCGCGGGACTCGCGGCCAAGGCCACGAGCGCGACGACCGCTGCCATCACCGCGTGCCCGACCGCCTGCCGGACCTTCCGTGCTCGCCCCTTCGTGTAACTCGTGTGTTGCATCGCAACTCTCCTCTGCAGGTGGCTCCACGGGATGGAGCGTCTCTCCCAGAGGATGAGTGAGATGCGGCGCCGCGACTGTCGTGCGGCCGACACTCGCGCGGTGCGCCAGGCGACGCGCCCGTTGGCACTACGTCGACGCGCGCCGTTCGATCATCGCGAGATCCAGAAACTCGATTCGTCCACGTTCCATGCGGATCAACCCGGCGTCCTCGCCGGAACGAAGGATCTGGTTGGCCGTGGGGCGGGTGCACCCTGCGAGCTGCGCGACGACCTCCTGGGTGATCGGTACGACGGTCGCCGGAGCCTCGGCCGTGCCGAACACATCGGCGAGCTCGAGCAGACGCCTCCAGACGCGCTGTTCCGCCGGCACGTACATCGCGTCGACGAGCTGCACCGTGAGGCTTCGCGCCATCGTCACCAACACCTCGCGGATCACGAGATCGACTTCCGGGTGCCGGGTGCGCAGGTCTTCGAACAGTGTCCGATCGAGCGAGAGCGTCTCGACCGGGTCGAGCGCGACGGCGGTGCCGCTCCGCGGCGCCGGTGAGATCACGGCCAGCTCGCCGAAGCACTGACCCGGACGCAGGATCCTGACGGTCGCCACGTCGCCGAGCGGAGTGTGGACTCGCACCGCGACATGGCCCAGCACGACCAGATGCAACGCGTCGCCGGGGTCGCCCTCGTGGAAGACCACTTCGTGGCGCGCGAACCGTCGCCGGCGAGCCCGAGAGATGAGCTCACGACGCGCCGCGTCGTCGAGCACCTCGAGCAGCGGGAACTGCATCGTCATCGCTTCCCCACCTCGAACCGTCCACCAGCGAGCTCGTACGTCGGTGGCTCGACAGCGGAGCCGGACTCTAACCGTCGGGATTCGTGCACGACGGCCCCCACGGTCGCGCTCGCCGGCGCGATCACTCCGGTCTGTCGGCTCGCGAACAGCTCAGCGATCGGGTGGCGGACAGTCGGCGTTGGAGCCCAGGACGATCCTGACAGCAGGCCGGCTCGCCGATCCGGCACGACGGGAGGAGGCAACGATGTCCTCGATCAAGCACTCGACTACGCGCGTACTCCGCCGCTCGGCGGTCTCCGCGCTCGCGATCGCCCTGACCTTCTCCGCTCTCGTCGCGGTCGCGCCCGCGGCCCCGGCGGTGACCGACCTTTCCACGTGGGGTTCGCCTGGCTACACGTCGCTCCCGGTCACCTATGGCTCGTGGAGCTGGACCTCCGACGGAACCGTCTGGGTCCCGGGCCGCACGGTCGTCGAATCCGCGAGGTTCGCGCACCGCGAGCAAGCCGTGTGTACACGTCCTGCCCTCTACCAGGTCGTCGGGGGAACCATGGTGGAGAACAAGTCATGGCGGCTCGCCAACTACGGATGGGCGTTGCGGGACTGTCGGATCATCTCGGCGTCGGCAACCACCGCGACAACCTCAGGAGGCGCCTTCGTCGGCCTCGGATACTCAGGCCAGTACAGCGTCACCGTGAACGTCGCGTGGTACGTGCGTAACAGCACGGGATCCTGGGTGACCGTCGGGACGCGGCTGTACGACTACAACCACCCGGACGACTACCGCTGCGCCACGAGCGGATGTTCGGTCCAGAACATCGACGGTCTCGGTGCGATGGTGCGCCTGGGCTGAGCGGCAATCAGTGTCCCGCGCGATGTCGGCGCAACCAGCGCCGACATCGGCGTGCGGACGATCGCATCCTCGCGACGGTCATGCCTCGCCGTTCGAGGAACGAAACTCAACGGCGACGGATCGACCGGCGCGTGGCCGTCGGTTCGGAGCGTCGGAACAACATCGCGCCCAAGAGTCCGGAAGCGACGACGGACAGGAGGAGCACGGTCGACGGGTCGACCTGCGTCCGCCGACTCGTCAGCTCGGTGCGGATCGATGCTTCGCGCTGCGCGGCCGGCCCATCGGTATCCGACGACGCCGGAAGCAGGGCCACCGCGGTCGTCGACGACGAGGGCTTGCCGCCGCCACGACCCGGATTCGGCGGCGGCACCGGGCGGGGACCGCCCTGACCCGGCGGCACACCCTGGCCGGGGATCAGCATCGTGGTCGACGTCGTCGACGACGACGTGGAACTCGTCGAGGTCGAGGTCGAAGTCGTCGACGACGTGGTGCTCGTCGACGTGCTGGACGTCGACGTCGATGTCGACGTGGACGTAGAGGTGGACGTGCTCGTCGATGTGGATGTCGAGGTGCTCGTCGTCGACGTCGTCGACGTGCTGGTCGAGGTGGTCGTCGGCGGCGCCGACGTGACGGTGGTCGACGTACTCGTCGAAGGCATCGACGTGGTCGTGGTGCTCGTCGAAGTCGAAGTCGACGTGGACGTGGACGTGGACGTCGATGTCGATGTCGACGTACTCGTCGATGTCGTCGAGCTCGACGAGGTGGTCGTGGGCTCGCTGGTCGACGTCGTCGAATCCGGATCTTCGACGAGCAGTGGCTCCGACAAACCCGAGAACGGGCCGCTGCCGACCACGTTCAACGCCCGGACCGCGCACGTGTAGGTGCCGGGTTCGACATCGGTCTCGAAGCTCGTGCCGTACGAGAACACGTAAAACACCGGGACGTCCTCGTACACGTCGCTCGGAGATCCGTCGGCGAACCAGCAGCCGCCGTCGTAGGCCTGCAGGAACGATCCGCCGTCGTCGATCGGCGCGTCCCACGAGATCCGCAGCGTGCTGCCGGAGACCGCCAGCCGAGGCGTACCCGGCGCCGACGGCCGTTCCACGACGCGGAAGTACGCCGCGCCGTAGATCGTGATCGCACAGCCTCCGTAGCCCGAGTATCCCCCGTAGCCCTCGTAGCCCTCGTAGCCCTCGTACCCGTCGTAGCCGCCGGATCCCGAGTACCCGTTGTAGCCGGGCGTCGTGTCGTCGGGGGTCGGCGTGGGAGTCGGGCAGCATCCTTCGAGTGGTGGTCCGGTCGTCGGCAGGGTTCCGCCCGTCGTGAACGACGTGCCCGTGTAGCCGTCGTATCCCGAGTACCCGCCGTAGCCTCCGTACCCCGAGTAGCCGTCGCACGCGTCGTCGAGGCCCGAGTACCCGACACCGACGTCGTATCCCGTGTAGCCGTCGTAACCACCACCGAAGTACCCGATTCCCCCGTATCCGCTCGTCGTGTGCATCGCGCACGAGCCCATGACGCGCAGCAACCCACGAGGCAGGTTCTCCGGGAGCTGCACGAAGATGAACGACGCGCCGCGTGACATCGGATCGACTGCGGACGCCACCACGCGCGGCGGTTCGTCGAGTGTCGTGACCGCCACGGCCGCGAGCCCTGTGCACGGGAACGACGCCGTGAACGAACCGCCCGACTCGCCGACGCCGGGGTACAGCGTCAGTCCGTTGCGCGTCGGAGTGAAGAACCACGGCGGCTGCAGCGCAGCGCCGGCGAAGGTCGACACCAACAGCCCGAGGACCATCGGCAGGACAGCGAGTGCCAGCCGTCCGCGGCGCTTGAGCGACCGATCCGTCACGCTCACCGAACTCGCACCCCCACTGCGTTCCCCACGTGTGCGACGAGAAGTTAACGGTCCCGGTGTGCGCGGTCAATCGGGTCCGGCGAGCAGCGCGCCCTCTCCACACGGCCCGCCCCGGCCGACCCGGTCGAGCGCCGCAGCAGCTCCCGGGCGCAGCTCCGCGAACGGGATCGGCGCGTCGGTCAACGTCGTCGGCAGCGCGACGAGCGCACCCTCGTCGATCCGCCGCAGCACGCCGGCGAGCCTCCACAGATCTCGGATGCCGGTGTCGGCGTCGGCCGAGACCGCGCCCGCGACCGACCACGCGAGCCGATGGTTGCGCACGACGTTCCAGTCCGGGCGCATCTCTCGGCCCAGCGCGCGCAGCACGAACATCGAGTGCTCCGATCGCGCGTTGTCGATCGGCTTCCAACCGTCGATCGTGCGCTCCTGGAGGTGACGGGCGCGCACGTACTGGAGCGCGGTGTACCCGTCGAGATGCGTACGGCCGACATCGAGGTCGAAGTCGAGCAACGTGTCGCGCAGCGCCGTCTCGCGCACGACGTCGACGCCACCGACCGCGTCGACGACCTCCATGAAGCCCACCATGTCGATGACGACGAGGTGGTCGATGCCGAGGCCGAGCGATCCACACAACGATTCCACGAGCGCCTGCGGACCCGCGAGCCAGCGCAGCGCGAGCCGATGGAACGCGAGCTCCGGTCCGAGCACCAGCAGGTCGCGCGGCAGCGACACCACGGTGATGGTTCCGTCGTCGTGCGCTCGAACCACGAGCATGATGTCGGCGCGCTCTCCCGGGGTGAGCCCGAACGCCGGCTGTTGCTCCGGCCGGATCCCGGCGCGCGAGTCCGAGCCGACGAGGAGATACGTCGTCCCACCCTTCGGTGACCCGGGAAGCTCCACCGCGAACGTCTCGATACGGCGCGCAAGCAACAACGCGTACGCACCACTGGCCCCGACGCCGACCACGACGAACGAGACGACGATGAGCACCGCGACTCGTCGCCGCACCCCCCACCGACGCCGAGCGCGTGGAGCCTCGACGGTGATGTCCTCGTCGTTCGTCGCACTCACCCGCGCCCACCCCGGGTCATCGCGCGTGCGTCACTGGCCAACACCGCCCCGCGCTCCCCACACCGACCTCCACACCGGCCCGGTGATCCCTCAGGCTACGTGCAGTCGGCATCGATCACCGCCCGCCCGATCTCCGCAAGACTGTGCATCGTGTCTTGCGCGAGCTGTGGGGCGGCGGCGACTCCCGACGATCGCTTCTGCCAGTCATGTGGCCAACAGGTCCCGGCCCCGGCCGTGCCCTCGACCGCGTGGGCGAGCCCTACGCCATCCGCGTCGAGCGCGCGCCCGACACGACTCATCGTCCTGCTGGTGATCGCGGGCATGGTCAACGCCGTGCTGTTCACGGTGATCGTCGTCAACGCGGTGTCGTACGACGCCGACCCCGTGCCGGTCACCGCCGGCGCCTACCCCGCGTCGGTGCGGCAGGCCTTCATCGCCGCGTGCACCTCCACGGGCGGCACCACCACCATCTGCGAGTGCGGGTTCGAGGAGATCGAGCGAACGATCCCCTACGACGAGTTCGTGGAGATCGATCGTGACCTCCGACTCGGCGGCGCGATCCCGCCGGAGTTCTTCGCCGCCCTGTCCCGTTGCTGACCGACCCAGGCGCCGAACGCCGCTTACGCGCGCAGCTGGCCGTCGATGATCTCGACGGTGCGGTCGGTGTAGTGGGTCATGCGGGTGTCGTGGGTCACGACGACGGCGGCGACGCCGCGGCCGGTGATCTCCTCCCGCAACAGCTCCATCACCGACTCGCCGAGCTTGGTGTCGAGCGCGGACGTGGGCTCGTCGACGAGCACGAGCTTCGGGTCGTTCATCAGCGCGCGGCCGATCGCCACCCGCTGGCGCTCACCACCCGACAGCTGGCCGGCGAGGTTCTTCGCACGCTTCGCCAACCCGAGCTCGCCGAGCAGCTCGTCGGCGCGCGCCGCGGTGGCACGTCGCGGCCGGCCCGCGAGCTCGCCGACCACCATGAGGTTCTCGCGCGCGGTGAGGAACGGCACCAGGTTCACGGCTTGGAACACGAAGCCGACCTGGTTCTGGCGGAACTCGGTGAGCCCACGCGGCTCCAACGCCGACACCTCGGTCGAACCGACCACCACCCGACCCTCGGTCGGGGTCAGCAAGCCGCCCGCGATCGACAGCAGCGTCGACTTCCCCGATCCCGACGGGCCGAGCAACGTCACCATCTCGTCGTCGCCGACCGTGAGCGTCGCGTGGTCGAGCGCGACGACCTCGTCGTCGCCCGACCGGTACACCTTGCGCACGTCTTCCATCACCAACGCGGCCACGACACGCTCCTCACGTTCACGAGATGGCAGTGGCGGGATCGATGCGCACGATCCGCCGCAACGTCAACAGGCCTCCGACCGCCGCGGTCACCACGACGAGCGCCGCGCTCACCGTCAGTCGCGACGCCACGAACTGCACCGGGATCTCCACCGGGATCACCAGGCTCAACCCGAACGTGATGAGCCCGCCGAGTGCCACCGCGCCCGCGGCGACCACCACCGACTGCACCACCACGCCCACCACCAACCGCGACGACGGTGCGCCCACCGCCTTCAACGTCGCGTACATCGGTCGCCGTTCGAGGGTCAGCAGCGCGAAGAACAGCGCGGACACGAGCCCGGCGACGAACAACGTCGCGCCGATCAGCGCGGTGAAGATCGAGTTCTGCTCGCGCGTCCCCGGCAGCGACAGCACCGCTTCGTCCTTCGTGAGCGAGCTGGTCTCGCCGCCGGTCGCCGCGTCGATCGCGGCCGCCACCGCCGCCGCGTCGCCCGACGCGCGCACGACGAGCCCTTGGAACACTCCCGGCCCCACCGTCGCGTCGGGCCGCGACGCGCTCAGCACCTCACGCCACGTCTCCGGCGCCACCCACAGCGCGCCCTGCAACAGGTACGAAGTGTCCGACACGAACCCGACGACGGTCACCTCCGACCCCGCGGGCCCGAGCGCGAGCACGTCGCCTTCCGACACGCCGAGGTCGCGCAGCCGCGTGTCCGCGGAGCCCGACCCCGGCGCGGGCGGCGACGGCACCCCCGACGGCGCGAGCTCGTAGCCGACGACCGCCACGTCGAGCACGTCGGAGACACCCGCGG
>DASUMP010000099.1:0-22383 GCA_036277635.1 Acidimicrobiia bacterium
TCTGGCCCTGCGCGCGAGGCGTTGTCAAGAGATGACAAGGAGCGATCTTTCCGCCTCGGGCCCGCCGCGTTGTCGGGTCGGGGGTCAGGTGCCATCCTTACGGGCTCGCAGGGCCCGTAAGGGCGGCCAGCGGGCCGACGAGAACGACGAGCACACGGGGGCACGGGGTGGACGGCACGGAAGACGGCGGCACCGAAGGCGGGCCGGCGGCGACCGACGGCCAGGACGCCGTCGGCAGCGGCGGCAACCGGTGGCGGCGCCTGGCGCGGGATCGGCGGGTGGCGATCGGTGCCGCCGTGCTCGCGGCGGTGCTGCTCGCCGGCGGGCTCGTGCTCGCCCTCGGTGGCGGTGACGACGACCCGGATGCCGATGCGGCGGGGAGCACCACGAGCTCGACACTGAAGTCGCGACCGGGCGACCGTGACGGTGACGGCGTGCCCGACGCCGACGACGCTGACCCCGACGACCCCACAGTCGGCCGCCGCGGCAGGAGCACCACGACCGACCCCGACAGCACGGGCGGCACCACTGCGCCCGGAGGTTCCGGGACGACGACCGTGCCCCCGACTGCCCCGCCGTTCCCGGAAGACCCCGAGCAGGATGTCATCGACGCGTACATGAGCACGTTCATCGGCACGTGCGAGTCGGTGTGGGCGCGCAGCCCCGACGGGGTGCTCGTCGACCCGTACCTGCCCGACGCGACGTTCACGGTCGACGAGTGCACGTTGTACGCCGACGAGGCGAGCGCGATCGGGTTCCTCACGATCGAAGACGCCGAGCTCGCGGCGCAGACCGAGGCGTGGGACGTCGCGTCCGATCTCGGGACCTACGGCATCCTCTGCGTGCGCAACACGAACAACTGCTGGGAGTGGGGCGAGGAGTAGCCGTCCCTAGAACGGGTTCTCGACCGGGTTCTGCAGGTCCATGAACAGACTCGAGAGGAAGATGAACCCGAGCACGGCCACCACCGCGGCGGTGATGGGCATCAGCTTCGCCACATCCACCTGCACGCGCCGGCGGCGGATCGTCGAGGCGACCTTCTCGTAGGTGGCGATCGCGATGTGCCCGCCGTCGAACGGCAGCAGCGGCACCAGGTTGAAGATCCCGACGAACACGTTGATCGAGATCAACAGCGCGAACGTCTCGACCCAACCGGCGGAGACCGCCTGGTACGAGAGGCGGCCGAATCCCACCGGCGAGACGAACCGCTCGCCTTCGCGCTCTTCGGGCGCGTCGCCCGCGAGGTTGTCGAAGTAGTTGCTGATCCCGTCGAACGAGAAGATCTTGCCGAGCGCCTGGAACGACTCGGCGGCGACGTCGACGATCTCCCCCGGCGTGCGGCGCGCCGCGGTGCCGAACGCGAGCTCGGGGATGATCACGTCGGGCTGGCCGACCCCGAGGTAGCCCGCAGTGCCGCCGTCGGTGGTCTCGCGCGCTTCGATCTCGACGGGGAACGTGCGCGTGGCGCCGTCGCGCTCGACCACGACCGGCACCGTCTCGCCGCCGCGCTGCTGCACCTCGCTCACCATCTCGTCCCAGGTGGACACGGCCACGCCGTCGACCGACACGATCGTGTCGCCGGGACGGAGCCCGGCTTCGTACGCGGGGCCCGGGCGCTCGGCGATGCGCTCGCCGGTGGTGGCTTCGCGCTCGGTGCCGTCGACGACGACGTTGACCGTGGTGGTGCCTTCCGCGTTGCGCAGGTCGCCGGCGAAGAACAGCACCGAGAACATGAGCACGAGCGCGATCACGAAGTGCATCGCGGAGCCGGCGCTCGCGACCATGAGCTTGGCGCCGAAGCCCTTCGCCCGGTACGTGCGCGCTTCGTCTTCTTCGGGAACCTCTTCGAGGTTCGTCATCCCGGTGATCTTGCAGTAGCCGCCGAGCGGGAACGCCTTGATGCCGTACTCGGTCTCGCCGCGCGTGAACGACCACACCCGCGGACCGAAGCCGACGAAGAACTCGGTGACCTGCATGCCGGCGCGCTTCGCGGTGAGGAAGTGCCCGAGCTCGTGCAACATGATCATCACGAAGAAGCCGAGGATCACCGCGACGGTGCCGAGCACCGTCGGCTTCCAGAAGCCGAGCGCGGCCGCTCCGGCCACCACGATGAACGTGATGAGCACCGCCCGGCGCTGGCTCACCGGCACGTCCTCGAAGTAGTCCTTCACGCTGCGCTCCTCCGCTCGATCGCGACCGCCGCCCGCTCCCGCGCGACGCGGTCGGCGTCGAGAACGTCTGCCAGTTCTTCGGCGTTCCCGGTCCCGGCCTGCAGCACGTCGTCGACCACCTCGGCGATGCCCGTCCAGGGCAGGCGCCCGGCAAGGAACGCCTCGACCGCCACCTCGTTGGCCCCCGAGAGCACCGCGGGGGCGGTGCCGCCGGTGCGCCCGGCGGCGTAGGCGAGTGCCAGGCACGAGAACGTCGCGAGGTCGGGGGCCTCGAACGTGAGGGTGCCGAGGGCGCTCCAGTCGATCGGGCCGAACGCCTCGGGGAGGCGGTCGGGGGCGCCGAGCGCGAGGCCGATCGGCAGGCGCATGTCGGGCTCGGAGAGCTGGGCGACCGTGGCCCCGTCGGCGAACTCGACCATGCCGTGCACGATCGACTGCGGATGCACCACCACGTCGATGTGATCGAAGTCGAACCCGAAGAGCTCGTGCGCCTCGATCACCTCGAGGCCCTTGTTCATGAGCGTGGAGCTGTCGATCGTGATCTTCGCCCCCATGTTCCAGGTGGGGTGCGCGAGCGCGTCGGCGGGCGCGACGTGCGCGAGGTCGGCGCGCGTGCGGCCGCGGAACGGACCGCCGCTCGCGGTGAGGATCAGCCGCCGCACCTCCACGTCGCGACCGGCGCGCAGGCACTGCCACACCGCCGAGTGTTCGGAGTCGACGGGCACGATCTCGCCGCCGCCCGCGGCGCGCGCCTTGGCGACGATCGGACCGCCGGCGATGAGGCTCTCCTTGTTCGCGAGGGCGAGCCGCTTGCCGGTCTCGAGCGCACCGAGCGTGGCGGGCAGACCCGCGAAACCGACCACCGCGTTGAGCACCACGTCGGCGTCGGACAGCCGCGCGAGGTCGGCGAGCACCTCCGGGTCGTCGGCGCACGCGACCGCGCGGTCGGCGGGCACACCGAAGCGCTCCCGTTGGGCGGCCAGCGCGTCGGTGTTGCGGCCGGCGGCGAGCGCCACGACCTCGAAGCGGTCGGGGTGGCGGGCGATCACGTCGAGCGCCTGGGTGCCGATCGAGCCCGTCGAGCCGAGGACCACCACGCGCCGCGCCGTCATCGGACCAGCCTACGGCCCGCCTCCGGTGGCGCCGAGGCGGGGGCGGAGCGCGTGCGGCCCGGTGCGAACCCCGGGATCAGACGAAGTCGAGGTGCAGCGCGAGGTAGTACGCGATCGGCAGGCAGAACAGCAGCGAGTCGAAGCGGTCGAGCACACCGCCGTGACCCGGCAGCACCGAGCCGAAGTCTTTGACGCCGAGGTCGCGCTTCAGCATCGACTCGGAGAGGTCGCCGAGCAGCGCGCCGACCGCCACGAGTGCGCCGAGCGCGAGGCCGCTCGTGGCGTCCCACGGTTCGATCATGCCGGCGATCAACCACCCGGCGACGAGCGACGCGAACATGCCCGCGACGGTGCCTTCGACCGTCTTGTTGGGCGACACGCTCGGCGCGATCGGGCTCTTGCCGAACTGCGAGCCGACGAAGAACCCGGCGACGTCGGAGGCGATCACGCAGATCGCGGCGCCGAGCAGGATGCCGACGCCGTCGCGCGCTTGGAGCAACAACCCCGCGAACCCTGCGAGCCCGCCGACCCACGCGAACGCGAGCAGCGTGCTCGCGACACCCGCCGTCGGCCGGCCCGGCGTGACGCGCCACAAGAACCACACCATCGTGAACACGACGACGAGGCCGGTGAACAACGGGTACGCGGGAACGCCGTATTGATACGCGGAGACGACCAACCCGACCGAGCCGAGCAGCACGATCGGCGTGGCCGGACGCAACCCCTTGCGGCGCAGCTCCCAGCTCAGCTCGAGCGACGACATGCCGGCGACCGCGGCGGCGAGCCACGCGGTTGCGCCCCGGCCCCACGAGAAGCACACGAGCGCGAGCACCACCATGATCGCGGCGGTGGCGAGCGCGGTCGGCAGGTCGCGACCGGTCGACTCGGGGAAGATCTCTTCGCCGGGCGCCGCCGGGGTGGTCGGTGCCGGCGCGGGGCGCGAGCGACGCGCGCGCGGCGGCGCGGCGGCGCTCGGCGTCGTCGGGCGCGGGCGGCGGCGCGCCGCGACCTCCTGGGCGAACGCGTCGTCGTCGGTGTCGGGGCCCGCGGGCGAGCCGAGCGCGCCGACCTGCAGGTCGGTGTCGCCGAGATCGCGCTCGCCGAAGTCGGCGTCGGACCAGTCGGAGCCCTCGGCGCGGAAGCGCCGGGAGCCGCCGAGCGCAGCCCACGCGTCGAGGTCGTCGGGGTCGCCGGTGGCGGGCGTGGGCTCGTCGCCCGCGAAGATCGCCGGGACCGCGCCGGTGGGCGGCTCGGTCCAGTGCTGGAGTGCGGGCACCTCGCCGGTGCTCACTCGGGGACCCTCGTCTTCGACGACGTAGGCGTCGAGGCCCTCGTCGAGGATCTCGATCTCGTCGTCGCCGGGCGCGACCGGCGCGGCCGACCACGTGGGTCCGTCGTCGGGGAACCGGGGCACCGACGGCTCGCGGCCGAGCGCGTCGAGCCCGTCGAGGTCGTCGCTGGCGGTCGCCTCAGGGGGCGCCCAGCGCGGCTCGGGCCGCTCGGGGCGCGGGGAGCGCCGGGGCGGCGGGTCGAGGTCGGCGGGACGGGCCCGGCCGCCTTCGACCGCGGCGCGCGCCTCTTCGGCGCCCAAGATCCGCACGCCCTCGGGGGTCGTGCGCTCGTCGTCGTCGTGGCCGTCGGTCACTGGCTCCCCTTCCCGCGGTCGAGGCTAGACCCGGTGGCCGCGCCCGTGCCCGGACGCAGCGGGCCCGGCGGCGCCGCCCGTCCTCAGACCTCGAGGAGCTCCTGCTCTTTGTGCTGGAGCATCGTGTCGATCTCCCCCACGAAGTCGTGGGTGACCTTCTCGAGCTCCTTTTCGATCCGGTCGAGCTCGTCGCGACTCAGCTCGCCGTCGCGCTCGAGCGCTTCCAGCTCCTGGCGGATGTGGCGGCGCACGTTGCGCACCGCGACCTTGCCCTCCTCGGCGCGGTGCTTCACCGCCTTCACGAGGTCCTTGCGGCGCTCCTGGGTGAGCTCGGGGAACGTGAGGCGGATCACGACACCGTCGTTCGACGGGTTGATGCCGAGGTCGCTCGTCTGCAGCGCCTTCTCGATCGCCTTGATCGCGCTCTTGTCGTAGGGGGCGACCACGAGCACGCGCGGCTCGGGCACCGAGAAGCCGGCGAGCTGCTGCAACGGCACCTCGCTGCCGAAGTAGTCGACCCGCAGCTTCTCCACGAGCGCGGGTGTCGCCCGCCCGGTGCGCACCGCGCCGAACTCGTCTTGGAGGTGCACGACGGCCTTGCGCATCTTGTCGCGGCACTCGTCGATCTTCGGATGGCTCATGCGTCGTCTCCCGAGCTCACCACGCTGCCGATCCGCTCCCCGACGAGCGCCCGGTGGATGTTGCCGGGCTCCATCACGTCGAAGACGATGATGGGCAGCGTGTTGTCCATGCAGAACGTGATCGCCGTCGAGTCCATCACGTCGAGGCCGCGCTGGAGCACCTCGAGGTGGCCCACGTGCTCGAGCTTCACCGCGTCGGGGTGGGCGCGCGGATCCGCGCTGTAGATGCCGTCGACGCCCGAGTGCGTCCCCTTCAGCACCGCCGCGGCACCGATCTCCGCGGCGCGCAACGCGGCGGTCGTGTCGGTCGTGAAGTAAGGGTTGCCGGTGCCGGCCGCGAAGATCACGAGGCGGCCCTTCTCGAGGTGGCGCACCGCGCGCAACGGGATGTACGGCTCGGCGATCTGCGCCATCGTGATCGCGGTCTGCACGCGCGTGGGCTGGCCGAGGTTCTCGAGCGCGTCTTGCAGCGCGAGCGCGTTGATCACGGTGGCGAGCATGCCCATGTAGTCGGCGCGGGCTCGGTCCATGCCGCGCGTCGCGCCCGCCATGCCCCGGAAGATGTTGCCGCCGCCGACGACGACCGCGATCTCGACGTTGAGCTCGCCGCGCGCCTTGGCCAGCTCTTCGGCGATGCGCTGCACGACCGCGGCGTCGATGCCGTAGCCGATCGTGCGATCGGCGAACGCCTCACCCGAGAGCTTCAGCACCACCCGGCGGTACTTGCTCTCGGGCATCGCGTCCCCTCTCGTCCGTACAGTCAGCGGTTGGTCGGTGTCGGTGCGGCCGCGCGGGCGACCCGGCGGTGACGTGCGGGTCAGTCCTCACCGATCTTGACGCGCACGAAACGCCGGACGACGGCATCGCCGCCGAGCGACGCGACGAGCGCGCCGATCGTCGTCTTCTGGTCCTTCACGAACGCCTGGTCGAGCAGGCTCACCTGCTTGAAGAACCCGCCGAGCTTGCCGTCGACGATCTTGGCGATCGCCTGCTCCGGCTTGCCCTCCTCGCGGGTCTGCGTCTCGAGGACGGCGCGCTCACGGTCGATCTCCTCGGCGGGCACGTCGTCGCGCGTGACGTAGCGGGGCGCCTGGCTCGCGATGTGCAGCGCGATGTCGTGCGCGACCTCGCGTGCCTGGGCGTTCGCGGGGTCGACCCCGCCGAGCTCCACGAGCACGCCCACCACGCCCCGCTCGCTCTGCACGTGCTTGTACACGTCGAGGAGGCCGTCGGTGGTCTCGTAACGGCTGACCCGACCGAGCTCGAGCTTCTCGCCGATCTTCGCGCCGAGCTCGCCGATCGCGTCGGCGACGGTGCCGCCGTCGACCGGCAGCGACGCCGGGTCGCCGTCGGGGTTGGCGACGACCGCGCGGGTGACCGCGCCGAGCAACGCGGTGAAGTCGGCGCTCTTGGCGACGAAGTCGGTCTCGCAGTTGAGCTCGACGAGCGCGCCGACGGAGCCGTCGACGAGCACCTCGACCGCGCCCTGATCCGCGCTACGGCCGACGCGCTTCGCGGAGCCGGCCTTGCCCTTCTCGCGCAGCCAGTCCTTGGCGCGCTCCATGTCGCCGTCGGACTCCTCGAGCGCCTGCTTGCAGTCCATCATCCCGGCGCCGGTCATCTTGCGCAGCGCCGCGACGTCTTTGGCCGAGATGTCAGCCATTGGCGTCGGCCTCCGTGCTCTCCGTGGTGGTGTCGGTCGTGGTGTCGGCGGCAACGTCGGCCTCGGCCGGCGCGGCGGCTTCGGCGGCCTTCGTCTCGCGCAGGCGCTGCTCGCGTTCGGCCTGGGCGGCGGCCGCGGCGGCGCGCGCCTCGGCCTGCTTGGCCTGGAACGCCGCTTCTTCTTCGGGGGTGCGGGTGGGCGCCGCGGGGGCGGCGGGCGGACCGCCGTCGGCGTCCGCCCGAGTGCCGGCGCGCGCGTTGCGCTTCGACGCGATGAAGCGACCGTCGACCGCGGCTTGCGCGACCACATGGCACATCAGCTGCGCGGAGCGGATCGCGTCGTCGTTGCCGGGGATGACGTAGTCGATGATGTCGGGGTCGCAGTTGGTGTCGACGACCGCGACGATCGGGATCCCGAGCCGGCGCGCCTCGGTGACCGCGATGTGCTCCTTCTTCGTGTCGATCACGAACACGATGCTCGGGGTGCGCTCGAGCGACTTGATGCCGCCGAGGTTGCGCTCCAGCTTCGCGAGGTCGCGGCGGACCTTCAGGCCTTCCTTCTTGATCATCTGGTCGACCTCACCGGAGTCGACCTGGCGCTGCAGCTCGCGCAGCTTCGCGACGCGTGAGTGCACCGTCTGGAAGTTGGTGAGCATGCCGCCGAGCCAGCGGAAGTTCACGTACGGCATGCCCGAGCGCAGGGCGTGCTGCTGCACCGGCTCCTGGGCCTGCTTCTTCGTACCGACGAACAAGACCGTGCCGCCGTTGGCCACCGTGTCGCGGACGAACCGGTACGCGGTGTCGATGCGGTCGAGGGTCTGGTGCAAGTCGATGATGTAGATGCCGTTGCGCTCGCCGAAGATGAATCGCCGCATCTTCGGGTTCCAGCGTCGGGTCTGGTGACCGAAGTGGACTCCGGCCGCCAGCAGCTCTTTCATCGTGACGACGGGTTGGTGCTGCTTCGCGGTGTCGACGGCCATGGCCGTGCCTCCCTTGGTTCGACTTCCGCCCGCGCGAGCGCCACGGCAATGCTCCGTGGACGCCACCTCGGGGTTCGCGGGCGTGCAGGTGTGCCGGGGCCGAGTGCTCCGGTCGGCGGGCAGTGTAGCGGCGGCCCCTCCCGACCTCCTCAGCGCTCGGGACCGGGGGCCGGCGCGCGCCAGGCCTCGAGCCGGTCGGGCTCGGCCGTCCGCACGGCCACGACCAGCGCGTCGCGCACCGCGGCGAGTCCGGTGGCGACGCCGCCCGGGACCGGCGCCTCGAGCGCGGTGCCGTCGGCCGCGGCCACGACGTGGACCGCACCACCCCAATCGGCGACCGCGACGAGCCCGCCCGCGACCGTCGGGCGGGCGCCGAGGAGCGGGGCACCGAGCGGCGCGTGCCAGCGGTGCGCCCCCGAACGGGCGTCGAGCGCGTGGAGGTCGCCGCGGTCGTCGGCGACGACCACGAGACCGCCACCGACCGCCGGTGGCGACGACGGGTCGAAGCCGACCTCGAGGCGCTCCACCCAGCCGACCGCCCGGCCGACGAGGTCGAGACCGAGCACCTCGCCGGTGCTGCCGTTGCCGACGACAGCCCAGCCCGGCTCGACGAGCGCGGGCGCCGACGCGCTCCCGGCGACGCCGAGGTCGAGCCCACCCTCCTCCGCGCCGGTGGCGGCGTCGTGCAGGCCGAGCACCCACCGGCCGCCGGCGTCGGACACGGTCACCACGGTGTCGGTGGCGGGGTCGACGACGATCGCGCTGCGACGCGCCACGCGCCCGGGCAGCTCGGCCGACCAGCGGGTCGCGCCCGAGCGCTCGTCGAACGCGTGCAGCGTGCTGCGCGCGCCGTCGGCCGACTCGACGCTCACGAACACCGTGTCGGATCCGAGCGCGACCGGGCCCGGCGGCGCGCCGAGCGCGCGCTCCCACCGCAGCTCGCCGTCGGCGCGGTCGAGCACGACGACCGACCCGGTGCGCGGATCGTCGCCGACGCGCGACGCGAGCGCGACGGTGCGCGCGTCGATCGCGGGGACCTCGAGCCCCACGTTCGCGACGCGGGTGTGCCACGCGAGCGCACCGTCGGTGCGGTGGGCGGCGACGCCGAGCGACCCCACGACCACCGCGCCGCGGGTGTCGGCGGCGACCAGCGTGGGGGCGAACGGCAGCGGCGCACCCCACGCGACGGTGACCGCGGCGGCGGGTGCGTCGGCGGGTGCCGGCGTGTCGCGACGGGCGACGCGCTGGGCGCGCGCGGGGGCGGCGCAGGATGCGGCGGCGACGAGCGCGACCGCGACGTACGCGCACGCGAGCGCGATCGGAACGGAACGACGGGGAGCGAACGACACGGATGCCTCCGGTTCAGGGCAGCACGACGGACGCGAGCCCGGCGATGGTGCCGGCGGTGCGCTCGACGCGAGTGATGACGGTGGGCGCGGCGGCGCCGACGAGGTGCGTGAGGAAGGAGAGGCACGGCATCGGCCGGCGTTCGAGCGCGGCCCGCACCGCGCGCAGCGCGTCGGGGTCGCGCACGATGGCGGAGTGCGCGGTCGGCGACCACGGGTTCACCACCACCGCGGTGGCGTCGTCGCGCGTGGCGTGCGACGCCGGCACCACGTAGTCGCCCGCCGCGCCGATCGTGGTGAGGTCGATCTGCTCGGGCAGGCGCGCCGCGTCGAGACGCTCGACGAGGTCGGAGCCTTCGGCGAGATCGTCGACGGAGCCGCCCACCGGCGGCACGCCGAACCGTTCGAGCGCGCTGAGGAACGCCCGACCGGCGGGCGTGGTGGCGACGAAGCGCGCCGCGGTCGCGCCCGGGGCGCCGCGATGCGGACTCGCGAGGGTGACGACCGTGCCGAGCGGTGGGTACGCGGGGTCGGCGGCGTCGTACTGGAGCGCGAGGAACGCCAGCACCACCACCCCACCCTGCGAGTGCGCGAGCAGATCGACCTCGCGCCCGGGGTGCTCGCGCTGCATCGCGCGCAGGTCGCGCGCGAGGCGGGCGGCCGCGACCTCGATCCCCACGAACGTGTCGCGGCGCGCGTAGAGCCCACCGCTCGGCGCGTAGGAGAACTGGCGGACATCCGCCGCGTCGTAGCCGAGCTCGGCGACCGGCCAGTCGGGGTCGACGGGCGCGGTGCCGTCGTGGCTGCTGTTGATCCCCGACACGAACAGCGCGCGGTGCGCGGACCCTCCACTCCCGTCGGCGCCGGGCGCGTCGGGGTCGCAGCGGTCGCGTTCGCGCCGCCAGGCGAGCGCTCCCCTCGCGAGGTCGAGCACGAGCTGTCCGGCGACGCCGACCGGGCTCAGGGCGGTGGCGCGGCCCACGGCGTTGGCACCCACGCCGAGCGCGCCGCCCGCGACGTGGGTGGCGCCGCCGACCAGCCCGCCGACGCCGTCGACCAGCGCGCTGCCGGCACCACCGACGAGTGAGCCGCCGACATCGGCGAGCCCGTCGAGGAGGTTGCGGCGCTCAGCACCGGGTGACGCCGGCGCGGGTGGACGGTCGTAGGTGGGGACGAGCCGCACGACCTCGGTGAGATCGACCGGCCCGAACAGCGGCGAAGGGTCGAGGTAACGGCCGGTGGCGTCGCGCAGCCCCACGTGCACGACGCCGCGGTGCCCGGGCCCGTCGGCCGCCGCGGTGCCCACGACCTGCCCGCGCGCGACGCGGGTCCCGCGCCGCACCGCGACCGTCGCGAGGAACGAGAACGACGTGCGCAGCCCCGAGTCGTGCAGGACGACCACGTGACGCGTGCGGGCGACGGTGCCGGCGAACGCGACGACCCCTGCGGCGGGTGCGCGCAGCGCGGTGCCCGGTTCCACCGCGACGTCGATGCCGCGGTGGCCCGCGCCGAAGAACGCGACCGGCGCGACGAACGCACGCGTGATCGAACCGTCGACCGGACGCACCCATTGCGTCGGGTTCGGCACTTCGGCGGCGCGCGCCGGAAGAGCGGGCGTGCACGTGAGCACTGCGACCGCGAACACGACGACCGCCGCGAGCGCGCGGCGGAGCGGCACCGCGGAACGGGACATCGGACCTCCCCGGGGGCATGGCTGCTCGACCGGGGAAGGCGAGAGGAAGTGCGACGCACCGTAGTGCACCGCGGCCCGTGCGGGAACGGGTCAGATCGTTGCGGACCCGATCAGACCTGATCGGATCAGATGGGGCCGCGGTCCGTGGCGGGATCGGCGAGCCGGCCCCGCAGCTGGAAGATCGACTTCGTGTGGATCTGGCACACGCGACTCTCGGTCACGCCGAGCACCTTGCCGATCTCGGCGAGTGTGAGGCCTTCGTAGTAGTAGAGCGTGAGCACCAACCGCTCGCGATCGGGCATGCGGTTGATCGCGTCGGCGAGGAGGTGACGCATCTCCTCGCTCTCGAAGCTCTCGACCGGGTCGTGCGTGCCGTCGGTGACCGTGTCGCCGACGGTGGTGCCCGACCCGCGATCGGCCCCCGCGCTCATCACCTCGTCGAGGGCGACGATGCCGACGAAGCTGATCTGACCCATCGTGCTCGCGAGCTCTTCTTCGCTCATGCCGAGCTCGGAGGCGACTTCCTTGTCTTCGGGCGCGCGCTTCAGCTCGTTCTCGAGCTTCGAGTACGCCCGCTCGATCGCGCGCGCCTTCGCGCGCACCGACCGCGGCACCCAGTCGATCGAGCGCAGCTCGTCGATGATCGCGCCCTTGATGCGCGAGATCGCGTACGTCTCGAACTTGAAGCCGCGGTCGAGGTCGAACTTCTCGATCGCGTCGATCAGCCCGAACATGCCGTAGGAGACGAGGTCGGCCTGCTCGATGTTGTGCGGGAGACCGGCGGCGACACGACCGGCGACGAACTTCACCAGCGGCGCGTAGTGGAGGATCAGCTGTTCCCGGGCCTCCGAGGTGGCGCGCTGCTTGTAGTCGTCCCAGATCCCGGCAATCGCGGTTGTTGCGTCGTCCACTTCGCCCCTGTGCCCGAGGCCCTACGCCCGCGGATGCGTTCCCTCGTAGACCGACCGCAGCCGATCGCGGGTGACGTGAGTGTAGACCTGCGTGGTCGCGAGGTCGGCGTGCCCCAACAGCTCCTGCACGACCCGCAGGTCGGCCCCACCTTCGAGCACGTGGGTCGCGAACGCGTGGCGGAGCGCGTGCGGGTGCAGCGTCCGCCCGTCGGGGAGCGGATGCCGTTCGAGGATGCGACGCGCGTCGCGCGGCGACAGCCGGTGGCCGCGCGCGTTGAGGAACAACGCGTCGGGCGGCGACGCGTCGCGCACGAGGTTCCCTCGTGCTTCCCGCAGGTAGTGCACCAGCGCGTCGCGCGCCGGTTCGGAGATCGGTACGCGGCGGACTTTGGCGCCCTTGCCGAGCACGGTCACGTGCCGCCGCCGCAGGTCGACGTCGTCGATCGCGAGCGAGCAGCACTCGCTCACGCGCAACCCCGACCCGTAGAGCAGCTCGAGGACCGCGAGGTCGCGACTGAGCGTGGGGACGGGATCGTCGACGTCGGCGGCCCGGTCGAGCAGCGCGTTGGCGTCGTCGCGGCGCGGGACACGCGGCAATCGTGTCGCGCCGCGCGGCGAGCGCAGCTGGCGACCGGGATCGCTCGTGAGCACCCCGGTGCGGTGCAGGTAGCGCGTGTAGGAGCGCACCGCGGCGGCCTTGCGGGCGATCGACGCGCGACTGAACCCGCGCGTCGTGAGATACGCGAGGTAACGCCGCAGGATCTTGTGGTCGAGACGGTCGGGCGCCGCACACGCGCCGCGTTCGCACCACGCGACGAACTCGACCACGTCGTGCTCGTAGGCCACGCGGGTCGCGGGCGCGGCACGGGTCAGCGACCCGAGATAGGTCTCGACGTCCCACATCCGCGCCGACGGTACCGCCGCTGCGTCGCCGCAGCGCGGCACACGCCCCGGCGCACCGTGCGCGCGGTCAGGCCCGTTCGATGAACGCGATCCGGCGGTGCGCGTGCACACTGGCCACCGGATCGTTCGCGTCGCACCCGGCGGCATCCCGGTTCACCGCGTCGAGCAGGTCCTTCAGGAGCGAGACGCTGGTGCCCGGCGTGCCGGCCGCGCCACCGCCGTAGCGTTCGTCGTAGGCCGTCTGCATGTCTTCGACGACGTACCAACCGCCCGGGCGCACCGACGGGAACAGCGCCCGGAACGTCGTGATGATGTCGGCGCCGCGATGGCTGCCGTCGTCGATCACCACGTCGAACGGTCCGAGGTCGGCGAGCCGTTCGAGCACGACGGGATCCGACTGGTCGCCGACGATGGTGCGCACGCGCGGCGCGTCGACGTGCACCTCGTCGATGTCGAGGCCGATGATCTCCCCTCGCGGGAACCAGTCGCTCCACATCCGCAGCGACGCGCCTTCGCGGGTGCCGATCTCGAGCAGGCGGATCTCGCGCGAGCGCAGCGGCCGCAGGTAGCGCTCGTAGTGGCGCACGTAGCCGTGCCCGGCGACGCCCTTGTCGGTGCCGTAGACCGCGGCGAGCAGCGCCAGGTTCCCGCGGGTGAGGCGGGTGGCGGCCCGGCGGGCCCTCGCACCGGCGCCGGGGCCGAAGCGCGCGTCGATCCCGTCGAGGCCCCGCCGCAACCCGCGGTGCCCGGCACGCTTGATGTTCGAGAGTGGCCGCACGCGGGCGGGAGTGTGTCACACCCCCCAGTTATCCTGCGCGCACCGGCGTCGGTCGCGGTCACGACCCTCCTACGAGAAGTTCCGTGAAGTCTCGTCGGAGGTGTGGTCGTGCTCGCAGCGGTCCGCAGCGCCACGCTGCTCGGGATCGACGGTCAGGTCGTGACCGTGGAAGTGCACGTGTCGAAAGGCCTGCCGGGGTTCAGCGTGGTCGGGCTCCCCGACGCCGCGGGCCGCGAGTCGCGCGAGCGGGTGCGCGCCGCGCTGCTGTCGTCGGGGCTGTCGTGGCCGCTGCAGCGCATCACCGTGAACCTCGCGCCGGCCGGGGTCCGCAAGAGCGGTTCGGGGCTCGAGCTCGCGGTCGCCGCCGCGTTGCTCGGCGCCGACGACCAGCTCCCCGCCGGCACGCTCGACGGACTCGCGCTCTTGGGGGAGCTCGCGCTCGACGGCAGCGTGCGGCCGGTCGCGGGCACGCTCGCGCTCGTCGACGCGCTCGCGGCCGCGGGCACCGAGTGCGTCATCGTGCCGCCCGAGAACGCCGCCGAGGCCGCGCTCGTCCCCGGCGTGCACGTGCGCGTGGCGCGCAACGTCGGCGAGCTGCGCGCGTGCCTGAAAGGCGAAGCGGAATGGCCCGATCCCCCGCCGCCCGAGTCGGCCGAGACCGACGACGCGCGCGGTGAGCTCCTCGACCTCGCCGACGTGCGCGGGCTCGGCCAGGCGCGCCTCGCGCTCGCGGCTGCGGCAGCGGGCGGTCACCACCTGCTGCTCGTCGGCCCGCCCGGCGCCGGCAAGACGATGCTCGCCCGCCGCATCACCACGATCCTGCCGCCGCTCGCCACCACCGAAGCGCTCGAAGTCACCCGCATCCAATCCGCCGCCGGTCTGCGCACCGGTCGAGGCCTCGCCACGAACCGGCCGTTCCGCGCGCCCCACCACACCGCGTCGGTCGCGGCCCTCGTCGGCGGCGGCAGCCCGCGTCCGCGCCCCGGCGAGATCACGCTCGCGCACCGCGGCGTCCTCTTCCTCGACGAGCTCGCCGAGTTCCGACCGAGCGCGCTCGACGCGTTGCGCCAACCGCTCGAGGAGCAACAGGTGCACCTCAGCCGCGCCGCGGTCTCCCTGACGTTCCCCGCGCAGCTGCTGCTGCTCGCGTGCTGCAACCCGTGTCCGTGTGGGCTCGCGCTCGTGCGGTGCCGCTGCTCCGACGTGCAGCGCGCGCGCTACCAGCGCCGCCTGTCGGCACCGCTGCTCGACCGCTTCGACCTCCGACTCGCCGTGGGCGCGACGAACGCGGGCGCACCACCGGGGCCACCGTCGAGCGAGGTGCGCGAGCAGGTGCGGGTCGCGTGCGAACGCCAGCGCCACCGCCTCGCGCGCACGCCGTGGCACCGCAACGCGGAGGTGCCCGGCTCCGCGCTCACCACGGTGATGCCGCTCCCCTCCCCCGTCGCCGCCCTGTGGCGCGACCTGTGCGACGAACGCCGGCTCACCGGTCGCGGCGCGGCGCGCATCCACCGCGTCGCGCGCACGCTCGCCGACCTCGACGACCGGGCCACGGTCACCGCCGCCGACGTCCACACTGCCGCCGACCTGCGCGAGGAGGTGCTGTGAGCGCGCCGGCACCCGTCCCGTCGCCCGCGGCCCTCGACGACCGCCGCGTCGCCGCCGCCGCGCTCGCCTGCCTCCCCGGCATCGACACCGACCGGCTCGTCGCGCTGTTCGAACGCTGCGGCGATCCGCGCGCCGCGCTCGACTACGTGCGATCCGGCCGCTACCGCCCGGTCGGCAAGCCGATCGTTGCGACGTGGCCGAACACCCTCACTCCGGCGCGCCTCGACGCGCTCGCGGCACGGCTCGCGGCGCGAGGTACCCACGTGTGGATACGCGGCGACGCCGACTACCCGATCGAGCCCGCGCCGTTCGACGCACCCGTGGTGCTCTTCGGTGAAGGCGACCCGACCGTGCTCGCTCGTCCGCTGGTCGCGATCGTCGGCACGCGATCGGCGTCGCCGCACGGCCTGCGCGACGCGCACCGCCTCGCCGAGTACCTCGCCGGCGCGGGCTGCACGATCGTGAGCGGCGTCGCACTCGGCATCGACGGCGCCGCCCACACCGGCGCGCTCGACGCGCACGGCGGCACCGTCGGCGTGGTCGGGACCGGCCTCGACATCGAGTACCCGCGCCGTCACCACGCGCTCTACCGCCGCCTCCGGGAGCACGGGCTCGTGGTGAGCGAGTACGGCTTCGGCGTGCCGCCCGAGCCGTACCGCTTCCCGCACCGCAACCGCATCATCGCCACGCTCGCCCGCGTCACGGTCGTGATCGAGGCGACGGTCACCGGCGGGGCGCGCATCACCGCCGACCTCGCGAAGTCGCACGGCCACGAGGTGTTCGCGCTGCCCGGCTCGCGCCGGAACCCAGCCGCGCTCGGGTGTCACCACCTCATCCGCGACGGCGTCGCGCCGCTCGTCGACCCGAGCGACGTGTTGCTCGCGCTCGGGATCACCGCCGCTCCGATCGGCTGGGACGCCGCACCCCCGCAACGGGTGAGCCCGACGGCCAGCCGCTTGCGGCGCGCGCTGGCGGGCGAGCCCGCCACGGTCGACCAGGCCGCGGCGCAGTCGGGCCTCACGCTCGCCGAGGTCGCGGCCGCCGCCCGCGAGCTCGAGCGCACCGGCGCGCTCGAACGTCGGCGCGGGCTGCTCTGGCCGCGCTGAGCGCCGATGGGTCACGATGAGGGCAACCCATCGACCCCGACCAGGGAACGCCGAGTGACCGCAACGACCCCGCGCCTCGTGCTGCTCGTGGGGGCGCCGCGCTCGGGCACGACGTGGTTGCAGGCGATCCTCGGGTCGCACGCCGCGATCGGCACGCCGCAGGAGACCGACCTGTTCCGGCTCTACGTCGGCCGGCTCTACGAGGCCTGGGACGACCAGCTCCACGGCGCAACGGCCGACCCCGACGGGCAACGGCGCAAAGGTCTGCCGCTGCTGCTCACCGAAGCCGACTTCGACGCTGCGGTGCGCGCCCTCGTCGAGCAGACGCTCGCCGCGGTGGAGCGGCTGAAGCCCGGGATCTCGGTGGTCGTGGAGAAGAGTCCGGCCCACGCGCGCTGCGTCGCTCCGATCCTGCGGTGCTGGCCCGACGCCGCGTTCATCCACCTCGTCCGCGACGGTCGCGACGTCGCCGACTCACTGCGCGCCGCATCGGCCGAATGGGGCAACCGCTGGGCGCCCGCCGACGTCGCGCGCGGCGCGCAGGTGTGGGTCGATCACGTGCGCGGCGCGCGCGACGCGGCGCACGCGCCGGGCGGCTACGTCGAGCTGCGCTACGAAGCGCTGCGCCACGGCGACACCGAGGCGCTCGCCCGCGCGTTCGCGGTGTGCGGCGTCACCGTCGACGAAGCCCGCTGCGCCGAGCTCCTCGACGAGCACAGCTTCACGCGCATGCAGGCGTCGGGGCAGGTGTCGTCGTCGATCCTCACCGGCGGCGCCGCCGGCGCGAGCGAGCTCGCCCGCCGCGAGCCCGCCGGGTTCTTCCGGCGCGGCGAGGTGGGCGGCTGGTCGGAACAGTGGTCGGCGGCGGAGCGGCGCGCGTTCGCAGCCGTCGGCGGCGGTCTGCTCGTCGAGCTCGGCTACGAGCCCGACGGTTCGTGGGCCGGCCCCGCCGTGGATCCTCCCGCGGCCGCGCGCGTCGGGCGGCGGGCGCTGCGGGCCTCGGCCCGGGCGCTGCGGGGTCTCGCCCGGCGCGCCGACGACCTCGCCGACCCCCAGGTCGGCTGGCGGGGCACCCGCCTCGGGCGTCGCTCCGACCCCTAGCCGACCCCGTCTGGGCCGGATTGCCCATTCAAGGCGCCCGGCCAGGCGCCGAAAACCTCTGCGTGGAGCTGACCCACTGCCCGTACTGCGGGAAGCCGATCGAGGCCGAGTCGTTCTCGGGTGGCTCCCTGCTGCTCTCCTGCGCCCACTGCGGCGCGGGATGGGAGTGGCACAACGCGTGGCTGCGGCGGGTGCGCAAGCCCAACCGCGACGCCGTGCTCCAGGCGCGCTCCGAGGCGTCGGCCGAGCACCAACCCTGACGCGACGCGCCTCCACCGGTACCGTGACCGGCGTGGGCTTCAACCCGTTCCGCACGCAGGTGCGCCGGCGCTCCGACGCCGCGCTCGTGGCGGTCGCGCTGCTCGTGATCGCGCTGCTCGTCGTGTGGGCCCTCTCCCCCGGATGAGCGGGTGAGGCTCGACGACCACCGCGCGGTCGAGGTGCGTCACGTCCAGCCCTACGAGGCCACCAAGACGTACCGGTGCCCGGGCTGCGACCACGAGATCGCGATCGGCGAAGGCCACGAAGTGGTCGTGCCGCTCGACGACCCCGACGACCGGCGCCACTGGCACTCCGCGTGCTGGCGCAACGAGCTGCGCCGCGCCGGCAAGGCCCGCCGCGCCCGCCGCCGCTGACCCACCCGACCCACCCCCCGACCAAGGGACACGAAGTGACACTGGATGTCACCCGGTGTCCTCTGCTCGGGGTCGGGCCCGACCAGAGGACGCGAAGCGACACGGGGTGTCACCCTGCGTCCTCTGCTCGGGTGCGGCGGCTCAGAAGGCGCTGTCGATCACGTCGACCCGCCAGCCGCCGCGACCGTCGGGCGCGACCGACGCCACGTCGAAGCGGATGGTGGCGGCGCGGGTGGTGGGGTGCGCTGCGAGCCACAACCGGGCGAGCCGCCGGAGTCGCTGCTGCTTGGTGACGGTCACGGCTTCCACCGGGGCGCCGAAGCGATCGGAGCGTCGCGTCTTCACCTCGCACACGACCAGCGCGTCGGCGCAGCGCACCACGAGGTCGAGCTCGCCGTCGCGCACCCGCCAATTGCGGTCGAGCACGACCCCGCCGGCCGCCTCGTACCAGCGGGCGACCGCGGCCTCACCGGCCTCGCCGACGGCGCGACGCGCGTCGGCCACCGGCTCAGAGCTCCTTCTTGGGGAGCTCCTCGATGTTGACGTCCTTGAAGGTGATGATGCGGACGTCGCTCACGAACCGCGTCGTGCGGTACATGTCCCAGACCCATGCGTCGGTGAGGCGGAGCTCGACGAAAGACTGCCCGCCGTCTTGGCGCACCTGGGCGTCGACGCCGTTGGCGAGGTAGAAGCGTCGCTCGGTCTCGACGACGTAGCCGAACATCGGCAGCACGTCGCGGTACTCGCGGTAGAGCGCGAGCTCGATCTCCGTCTCGTAGCGCTCGAGGTCTTCAGCGCTCATCGAGTGCTCGATCGGTGCCCATCTCAGACGCGCTTCTCCTTGACCTTCGCCCGCTTCCCGATGCGGTCGCGCAGGTAGTAGAGCTTGGCGCGCCGCACGTCGCCGAAGGTGACGACTTCGATCTTGGCGAGCACCGGCGAGTGGACCGGGAAGGTGCGCTCCACGCCGACACCGAAGCTGACCTTGCGGACCGTGAAGGTCTCGCGGGCGCCGCTGCCCTGCCTCCGGATCACCACGCCCTGGAAGACCTGGGTGCGCTCGCGGTTCCCCTCGACGACCCGGACGTGCACCTTCAGCGTGTCGCCCGGCCCGAACGACGGGACGTCGTCGCGCAACTGCGCGCGGTCGACGAGATCGGTGCGGTTCATGGCGCGGCGCTCCTCGGGAGAGAGTGGGAGGCGAGTGCAGACAACGGGCGCGAGGGGACGATGCTAGCGGAGGGGTCCGTCGGCGGGGAACTCCGCGAGCAGCGCCCGGTCGCGCTCGGAGAGCGCTTCGACGGTGAGGAGATCGGGGCGGCGGGCGAGCGTGCGGCGGATCGACTGGGCCCGGCGCCAGCGGGCGATGCGCTCGTGGTCGCCGGAACGCAGCACCTCGGGCACGACGTGGCCCCGCAGGTCGGCGGGGCGCGTGTACTGCGGGTACTCGAGCAGCCCGTCGGCGAACGACTCCTCGGCTGCGGAGGTCTCGTTGCCCATCACGCCGGGCACGAGCCGGGCGACCGCTTCGATCACCACGAGCGCGGCGGCCTCGCCACCGGCGAGCACGAAGTCGCCCACCGACAGCTCGTCGTCGCAGAGGTGGTCGGCGACCCGCTGGTCGACGCCTTCGTAGCGCCCGCAGATCAACGAGCAGCCGCCGTTCGCCGCGAGCGCGGTCGCGACCTGCTGGTCGAAGCGCCGCCCGCTCGCGGAGAGGAGCAGGAGCGGGCGGGGCGGATCGGCCGCTGCGACCGCCGCGAAGAGCGGCTCGGCCATCATCACCATCCCCGCGCCGCCGCCGAACGGCGCGTCGTCCACCGTGTGGTGCCGGTCGGTCGTGGCGGCGCGCGGATCGTGGAGGCGCACGTCGAGCAGACCGGCGTCGCGCGCGCGACCGAGCAACGACACCGCGAGCGGCCCTTCGAGGTACTCGGGGAAGATCGTGAAGACGTCGATGCGCACGGTTCAGCCCCCGCGCCCCAGCTCGAGCAGGCCGTCGGGGACCTCGACCACCACCACACCGTCGCGCTGGTCGACGACGAACACCATCGGCACGAGCGTGTCGTCGTCGAGGACGAGCAGGTCGTGCGCCGGGTTCGCCTCGACCGCTCGCACCCGTCCGATCTCGCGACCGTCGCGGTCGACGACGACCGAACCGACCACCTCGTGCACCCACAATTCTCCGGCCGGCGGCGGGCCGAGCGGGTCGCCGGTGACGATCCGGCCCCGCAGCGCGTCGGCGGCCGTGCGGTCGGCGACCTCGGCGAACCCGACCAGCCAGCGTCCCTGGTGAGGGCGGGCGGTCACGATGTGGAGCGGCTGGTCGTCGAGGTAGAGCACGGCACCCGCGACGAAGCGCTCGTCGCGGTTGGTGACCGGGGCGAGCACGACCTCGCCGCGCAACCCGTGCGACTTCGCGATCCGGCCCACCTCGAGGCGGGGCGCCGGTTCGCCCATGCGACTACTCGGCGACGTCGACCGTCGCCTTGACGCCTTCGGACGCCGCAGCGGCGCGCGCGACCTGGCGGACCGCCTGGATCACCCGGCCGCGCTTGCCGATCAGGCGACCCATGTCGCCGGCGCCGGCGTGGATGAGCAGCGTGACCTCGTCGCGACGTTCGCGCATCTCGACGTCGACGGCGTCGGGGTCGTCGACCAGCGCGCGGGCGCAGTGCTCGACGACGGCGTGCGTGCGGGCACCGACGATGCGGTTGCCCTCCTGCGCGATCTCGTCGTCGTCGAATTCGTCGTCGTCGTCGAAGTCGTCGTCGTCGAGCGCGTTGCCGTCGAGGTCGCTCACTCGCTCGTCTCCTCGGCGTCGGCGGTCTCGGTCTCCGGCGCGCTGGCCTCGTCGGTGACCTCGGGAGCGGTGGCCTCGGCGGCCGGCGTCTCCTCGGCGGGCGCTTCGGCGGCGGGCTCCGGCGCGCTCGGTGCGGCGGCGGGCGCGGGCGGCGGCGAGGCCTTCGGCTTCGCGACGCGCGCCTTGGGCTTCGCGGCGGCGTCCTTGCCGGTCGCGGTCTTGAACGCGTCCCACACGCCGGTCACGTCGAGGAGCTTGGCGACCTGCTCGGTGGGCTGGGCGCCCTTCTCGAGCCACGCGACCGCGCGCTCCGTGTCGATCTGGATCTGCGACGGTTCGTGGCGCGGCGCGTACTGGCCGATGATCTCGATGAATCGACCGTCGCGGGGGCTGCGCGCGTCGGCGACGACGACGCGGTAGGTCGGCTGCTTCTTCTTGCCGACGCGCATCAGGCGGATCTTGACGGCCACGGGCTTCCTCGCAGGGCTGCGGACGGGTTGTCGCACGGGCCGCAGCACCCGACGGGCGCGGCCATGAAGGGCGGAGTCTAGGTCACAGGCCCGGAACCGGCAGCCTCGGCAGCCCGGCGCCCTTGCCCTTCTTCCCCTTCTTGCGGCCCATCCCGGGCAGCCCGCCCATCGACCGCATCATCTGCTGCACCTGCTTGAACTGCTTCAGCAGGTTGTTGACCTCGCTCGTGGTGACGCCGCAGCCGCGGGCGATGCGGGTGCGACGGCTGCCGTTGATGATCGCGGGGTTGCGCCGCTCCTCGGGCGTCATCGAGTGGATGATCGCCTCGACCCGCACCAGCTGGTTGTCGTCGATCTCGGCGTTCTTCACCTCTTTGGGCAGCCCCGGCATCATCCCGACGAGGTTCTGCAGCGGGCCCATCTTCTTCACCTGCTGCATCTGCTCGAGGAAGTCCTCGAGTGTGAACTGTCCCTCGCGCAGGATCTGCTCGGCCTTGACCCGCTGGTCGTCGTCGTAAGCGGCTTCGGCCTTCTCGATCAGCGTCATGACGTCGCCCATCCCGAGGATGCGCCCCGCCATGCGATCGGGATGGAACGGTTCGAAGTCTTCGAGCTTCTCGCCCGTGCCCGCGAACAGGATCGGCTTGCCGACGACCTCCTTCACCGACAGCGCGGCGCCGCCGCGCGCGTCGCCGTCGATCTTGGTGAGGATCACCCCGTCGAGGCCGATCGCGTCGTGGAACGCCTCGGCGACGTTGACCGCCTCTTGACCGGTCATCGCGTCGACGACGAGCAGCGTGTCGTGCGGCTGGGTGACC
>DASUMP010000100.1:0-3417 GCA_036277635.1 Acidimicrobiia bacterium
GCTCCCCCTCGTGCTCGGCCCGCAGGTCGCCGGCGCGGTGGGTGCGCATCATCGGGAGTCACCTTCCTGTCGGGTGCGGAGCCACGCGGCGACCTCGGCGCGGCGCACCTCCACCTGCTCGCCGCTCTCGAGGTCTTTCACGACGACGCGACCCTGTTCGAGCTCCCGGGGCGCGACCATCACACCGAAGCGGGCACCGGACCGATCGGCGACGCCCCACTGCTTCTTCACGGACCGACCGCCGTACGCGCGATCGGCGCGCAGACCCGCGGCCCGCAGCTCGTGGACGACGACGGTCGCTTCGGCACCGCCGGTCGCGTCGACGACGAACGCGTCGAGCTGACGGCCGGCATCGGCGAGCACTCCCTCGGCCGAACACGCGAGCAGGATCCGCTCGATGCCGGCGCCGAACCCGATCGACGGTGTGGGTGGGCCGCCCATCTCTTCCGCGAGCCGGTCGTAGCGCCCGCCGCCCGCGATCGCGTTCTGCGCCGCATCGAGCGCGCCGCTCGCGATCTCGAACACGGTGCCCGTGTAGTAGTCGAAGCCGCGCACGAGGCGCGGCTGGATCTCGAAGTCGATCCCGAGCGCCCGGAGTCCCGTCTGCACGCGCGCGAAGTGCGCCGCCGACTCGTCGGTGAGGTACTCGCCGAGCTGCGGGGCGTGCTCCAAGAGATCGGTCCAATCGGCACGCTTCGAGTCGAGAATCCGCAGCGGGTTGGCTTCGGCGCGCTCGATCTCGGCGCCGAGGACATCGGCGTTGGCGCGCCAGTAGGCGAGCAACACCTCGCGGTAGCGCTCGCGGCTCGGCGCGTCGCCCATGGAGTTGACGAGGAGGCGCGTGTCGCGCAGTCCGAGGTCGGCCAGGAACCCGTGGAGCAGGTCGATGATCTCGACGTCGACGTCGGGGTCGTCGATACCGAGCACCTCGGCACCGAGCTGCCAGTGCTGGCGGTAGCGCCCGGCCTGCGGTTGCTCGGCGCGGAAGTTGGGTGCGACGTACCACACCTTCCACGGCGTGACCGGCCGGTGCTGCACGTACGCACGCACCACCGGCGCCGTGCCCTCGGGGCGCAGCGCGAGACGCCGGCCGCCGCGATCGTCGAAGGCGTACATCTCCTTCGAGACCACGTCGGTGGTCTCGCCGACACGCTGGAACACCTCGTGGTGCTCCAGGATCGGCGTCACGACGAGCCCGTAGCCGAACCGCGCCGTACGGGCCGCGAACCGGTCGACGAGCTCCGACCATCGGGCCGACTCGGGGGGCAGCACGTCGAGCATGCCCTTCGGCGCGCGGAACACGTCACGGTCGGCGGACACCCGCGCATGCTACCGACGCCCGCGCGCGCTCCCGCGTGGGTTCCGGAGACGTCGCGATCCGCCCGCCGACTACTCGCCGGTGACCTCGAGCCAGCTGTCACGCGAGAGCGTGACCGGGCCGAACCCGACGATCTGCTCCACCCGGGCGTCGTAGACCACGCTCTGGTTGTTCTTGAGCACGATGTCGTTCGAGTAGACGGCGCCGGTGAACTCGGCGTTGTTCTTGAACGCGACCGGACCGTTCGGCGCGTAGATCAGCGTGGCCACGTTGTCGGCGGTCTGGAAGTTGTTCTTCATGCCGACCGCACAGTCGAGCGGGTTCCCACTCGCGCCGTCGGTGCACGCGGAGCCGGCCGGCGGTGCGTAGAACGAGACGAGGATGAAGAGCTTGTCGTTGCTGTTCGCCGACTCCACACCGTTGGCGTTGATCGCGGCGTCGTAAGCGATGATCGTCGTGTCACCCGTGATCGTGACCCCCGTGAGGTCGATCGCGCCGGACCCCGACACGAAGAACGTGCCCGACAGGCTGTCCTCGAAACCGGCGGTGTCGAGCCAGTTCTGGAAGTCGGCGACGCTCGCGAACTCGTACGGGTTCGGGTCGTAGTTGCGGGGGTCGTAGGTGAACACGGGCATCGTCTTCGTGGCGAGCGCCTCGGTGCACACGCCCTCGAACAGCGTGCCGGTCGCGCCGCCCCCGGTCTTCGAACCCCACGTGGTGACCGTGCCGGTGATCGACCCGATCACGTTGACCTGATAGCCCACGCGCGACGGGTCGTCGGCGCAAGCCGGCGTCGACGACGACGCCTTCACCTTGCCCTCGACCACCGCACCGGTCGACACGTCGATCGCGACGCCCGAGCCGTTCTGGCCACCGGAGTGCAGATCGCCGGTGACCGTCGAGTTGTTGTTCATGAAGATCCAACCGGTCGCGGCGTTCACGCTGCCGTCGACGGTGTCGCCCTGCTCCACCGACACCGAGCCGTTGGCCCAGATGTCGCCTTCGACGTAGTTGTTGTTCTTCGTGTCGACGTCGGTCAGCGAGAACAGCGCGTACAGGAACGACGGCGGCGGCGCGATCACGACGCGGAGCTTGCGCTCGCTCGCGAGACCCTGCGCCGAGCCGACGCGACCGGTGGCCTCGATCTCGTAGCGGTTGCGGCCGAGGTAGGTGACGGCGACCTCGTAGTCACCTTCGTTGGTGGAGCTGCAGAGCTGCACCGCCGCGGGAACCGTGGCCGCGCAGTCGGCTTCGCGACTCGGCAGCGCGCCGTTCGTCGCCTGCAGGTGCGCGACCGCCTCCTCGACGCCGGCTTCGGCGACGTGGAGCGCCTGGGTCCAGTTGCGTCCGCGGCCCGCGCCGCGCTCGGCGCGCGACCCGTTCGCCAGCACGACGGCGGCGAGCGCGGCCATCACCAGCATGACGGTCATCGCGGTCAGCATCGCGGCGCCGCGCTCGTCGCGGCGCGTCGTCAGTCTCATCACGAGGTCACCTCGATGTTGCGCAACCGCACGTTGGACACGAGCGGGATCACGGTGTCGGGAAGGTTGGGCGGCTGGACCTGCAGGTGGATCGTCACCAGCTCGGGAAAGTCCGCCGACGGCGTGTACGAGAAGATCGACGGGTCGACGAGCCCTTCGAGCACGACGGCCGCAGTCCCCGAATCGACCTTGCGGGTCAGCTCGGTGCCCGACACCTGGTAGGTGACGGTGCGACTCGCACCGTTGATGTAGGTGACCAGCTCGAGGCGACCGCCGTCGGTGGGCGCGCGCACGATCTCGCCCTGGCGGATCTCCTTGGTCATCTTCGAGGTCACGAGGCGCATCGCGTCGAGCGTCGTGGATCGACCGCGCGAGTACGACTCCGACTTCTGGATCGAGTTCATCGAGCTCAGGAGCGCGGCGGACACCACGACGAGGAGGCTGAGGGTGACCATCACCTCGACGAGTGTCGTGCCGCGCTCACGGCGCGACGCGTCAGCTGCACTGGTTCTTGGAGAGCGTGACTTGAGCAGTCGCATCGGATTCGTTGCCCGCCTTGTCGTAGCCCACGACGTGGTACCGAACGCTGTCGAGGCTCTTCTTGTGGGTCTCGGTGTA
>DASUMP010000101.1:0-20477 GCA_036277635.1 Acidimicrobiia bacterium
CCTCCTGCGGTCGTGTGACGCAGGAGGACTGCCCGTCAGGACACAGGGTCGAAACGGTCGAGCGACGCGCGGCCCGTCAGCGTTCGGTGTCGGCGAGCCCCTCGGCTTGGGTGATCGCCCATGCGGCGTTGACCAGGCCGATGTGACTGAACGCTTGCGGGAAGTTGCCGAGGAGCTCCCCGGTGGTGGTGTCGACCTCCTCGGCGAGGAGCCCGACGTCGTTCGCGAACTGGATCGCGCTCTCGAACGTGTTGCGCGCACGGTCGAGCTGACCTGCGAGGGCTTGGGCCTGCGCGAGCCAGAACGTGCACAACAGGAACGTCCCCTCCTCGCCGTCGAGGCCGTCGTGCGCGAGGTAGCGGTACACGAGCCCGTGCGTGTCGGTGAGCCGTTCGGCGATGGCGTCGATCGTGGCGACCATGCGCGGGTCGTCGGCCGGGATGAACCCCACGATCGGCATCATCAGGTTCGACGCGTCGAGGTCTTCGGAGCCGAACGACTGGGTGAACGCGCCCGCCTCTTCGTTCCACCCCTCGGTGAGGATGGCTTCCGCGATCGCCTCGCGCGTGTGCTTCCACCCATCGACCCGATCTGACGCGTCGAGCCGGTCGGCGAGCGCGATCGCGCGATCGAGCGCGACCCAGCACATCAGCTTCGAGTAGAGGAAGTGGCGCGGCTCGCCGCGGATCTCCCAGATCCCTTGATCCTTCTCCATCCAGCGCGCCGCGGCGGTGTCGGCGAGATCGGCGAGGAACGCGCGGGTGGTCGGGCCGAGGCGGTCGAGCTGTTCGGGCAGTCGCGCCGCCGCGTCGAGCAGCTCGCCGTACACGTCGAGCTGCCGCTGGTTCCACGCACCGTTGCCGACTCGCACCGGCGCGCTGTCGCGCCAGCCGGTCAAGTGCGGCAGCTCGCGCTCGGTGAGATCGCGTTCACCGCCGATGCCGAACATGATCTGCAGGTCGGCACCGCGCCGCATCTGCGATGCCGCGGCACCCGACATGTAGTCGAAGAATTTGTCGGCCTCGTCGGGGCACGCCGCGACCCAGAGCGCTTGCAGCGTGAAGCTCGCGTCGCGCACCCACGAGTACCGGTAGTCCCAGTTGCGGGAGCCGCCCGGGGTCTCGGGAAGCGAGGTCGTCGGCGCGGCGACGATGGCACCCGTCGGGTAGTAGGTGAGCGCGTACAGCACCCGCCCGCTGAGGTGCACCAGGTCGCGCCACGGACCTTCGTATCCCTGGTGCAGCGACGACCACGTACGCCAGGCCTCGGCAGTGTCCTCGAGCCGGTCGGCGATCTCCGCTTGCGTCCAGATGCGCGGCGGCTCGTCCGAGGTGCTCGCATGGTGCAGCGCGAACCCGAGCGTCTGGCCCGCTTCGACGGTGAAGCGAGCGTGCGCGGTGAAGTCGGCGACCGCGATCTCGATCGGCGCGCTCAGCGCGAGCACTGACGCTCCGCCGCGGCCCAACAGCCCACCGTCGACCGGTGCGAGCAACGGGAAGATGAGCCCGTACTCGGGTCGCGGCACGTACTCGAGCTCGAGCTCGACGGAGCCCTCGACGCCGGTGACGTGGCGCAGGACGGCCGACGGTGCGCCGGCGCCGAGCTCGTGGCCGCGCTCGTTGCGACCGACCGCGAGCGCGTCGACGAGGGTGACGGTGCCGGTCGCGGTGCGGAACGTCGTCTCGAGCAGCATCGTCTCGTCGACATAGCGGCGGGTCACCTCCGCGTCGGCGAGCGGACGGATCGACCAATGGCCGGCAGCCTCGTCGAGGATCCGGCCGAAGACCGACGGCGCGTCGAAGCGCGGGAAGCACAGCCAGTCGATCGAGCCGTCGCGGCTGACGAGCGCCGCCGAGCGACAATCGGACAAGAGGGCGTGGTCAGCGATCGGAAGGGTGCTCATGGGTGCACCGTCCCGGTGGCCGCCGGCGCGTTACGCGCGCGGCGGTCCGCGTAACGGACGGCAACGGCGCGAGACGATGCCGGCATGGTGACCATCGCCTGCGGTTCGCTCGCGGCCACGTTCGTGCCCGAGCTCGGCATGGTGGGTGCCTCGTTGCGTCACGACGGGACCGAGCTGCTCGCACTGCCCGAGGGCATCGACGGCTATCGGGCCCGCCGGCAGGCCGGGCTGCCGCTGCTCGCCCCTTGGGCGAACCGCCTCGGCTCGCGTCGCTTCGTGGTCGCCGGCGTCCCCCTCGACCTCGGGTCGCTCGACCTCACGGTCGACGAGCACGACCTCCCGATCCACGGGACGATGACCGCCGTGTCGGGGTGGTCGATCGTCGACCAGCGCGAGGACCGGGTGCTCGCTTCGTTCGACTACGGCGCTCACCCGGACCTGCTCGTCGCCTACCCGTTCCCGCACCGGCTCGAGCTCGACGCGACGGTGCGTGCCGATCGGCTGACCGTCCGCACGACCATCGAGCCGACGTCGGATCGAGTCGTTCCGGTGTCGTTCGGGTTCCACCCGTACTTCCAGCTCGCCGACGCGCCGCGCGGGTCGTGGTTGCTCGAGCTCCCCGAACGCGAGCACGCAGTGCTCGACGATCGGAGTCTGCCCACTGGTACGTGGATCGCCGAGCCCGCCGAGCGCGCCACGCTCGGCACCCGGACCTTCGACGACTTGTACGCGATCGGGCACGACCGGCAGCTCGCGGTGGCAGGCGGCGGGCGGCGCATTGCGATCGAGCTCGGCGACGCCTACCCGTTCGCCCAGGTGTACGCGCCGCGCGGCGGTGAGTTCGTGTGCCTCGAGCCGATGACCGCTGCGACCAACGCGTTGGTCGACGGCACCGCGCCGCTCGTGGCCCCGGGCGAGCGGTTCACGGCCGAGTTCTCGATCGTCGTGCGCTGAGCCGAGAGTCGCGCTGACGAACGCTCAGGCGGGGGTCGCGTGGGCCACCGGTACCGCGAACGTCTGGCACCACACCAACACGGTCCAGTCGCCCATCGTGACGTCGGTGTCGCCGGGGACGTCGTAGTACTGCGTCCCTCGGTTGCCGCGCAGGTCGTCGAGGCGGATCGCGTCGTCGAGCGACTCACGATCGCGTCCGGGGACGAGGTACACGTCGTAGTTGGGTCCGGGTTGGATGTCGAAGTCCTCGAATCCGACGACGAGCTGGCCGGCGGACGCGCGGTACACCGCGACGGTTCCCTCCGCGCGGTGGTCGATCCCGCGCAGCGCGCCGGTGCGGAGCGGCTCCGGCGGCGCGGCGGACGTCGACGTCGGTGCCACGGAGCCGTCGGTGGTCCCGGGCGCCGGTTCGGCGACCGGGGTGTCATCACGGGTGCCCGGGAACGTCTCGACGACGGTGTCGTCGTCGTACGCAGGCAGGACGACCACGGCGAGCACGCCGGCCGCCGCCAGCGCGAACGTGGCCCCGCGCGCGACGCGAGACGGGACGAATCGGAACATCAGGATGCGCGCTGCGACCCACGCGACGCCGACGCCGACCATGAGCGCCCACGCGCGGCTGCTCGCGAACGCACTCGTCGCGGCGTCGGGCTCGTCGACGAGGAACGCGAGCAGTCCGGCGCTGAGCGCGACTTCGGGCAGCAGCTCGTACCACGCCGGCCGCCACCATGGTCGCGACGGTGCCGAGCTGGTTGGGATGGATCCCACGGCGTCAGACCTCCGAGGTCACGGTCGAGGGGAGTGGCGTCGCCCGGACCGCGGCATCGAGGCGGCGCAGTCGAGCGAGGGCGAGCGGCGGCAACAGCACGACCGAGAGGAGGCCGGCCGACACCAGCGACGCTCCGGTCACTGGCTCGATCGCGCCGAGCGCGACACCGATCTCGCTCGCGGTGACGATGAACGGGAGCGACGTCGCCTGGAGCAGCGCCGCGACTCGCGCGTGGTCGCGACCCGTCACTCGGGCGTACAGGAGTGCGGGCACGCCGCGTGCGATCAGCAATCCGGCGAAGAAGAGCGGAACTCGCGCGAGCGCGGTGGGGCTCTCCGTCAGTGACCCGAGGTCGAACCGCAACCCGCTCGTCACGAAGAACACCGGGATCACGAAGCCGTAACCGATCGCCTCGAGCTTCACCCGCAGGTGGGGGTGGCTCATCGCGTCCCGATCGACGAGCGCGAGCAGCGCGCCGGCGAGGAACGCCCCGAGGATGACTTCGAGTCCGACACTCACGGCGAGCGCGACGAACCCGATGAGGAGCGCGACCGCGATGCGCACCCGGATCTCGGCCGTGGTGTCCTGGAGGTCGACGAGCACCGCGTCGATGCGCATGCTGCGCCCTGCTCGCGCGAGCGCGACGCCGACCGCGGCGACGACGGCGGTGAACAAGCCGATCGTCGTGAGCATGCTCGCGGCGCTGCCTTCGGACTCGGAGAAGAAGAACGACAGCAGGATCACCGCGCCGAAGTCGGCGATCGTGGCTCCTGCGATCGTCAGCTGGCCGAGCGGCTGGTCGGCAAGGCCGGCGTCCTTCAGCACCGGCACGACGAGCCCGAGTGACGTGGCGCTCAGTGCGATCGCGAGGAACAAGGGGTCGCCGACCCAGTCGAGCGCGGCGAACGTCGCACCTATCGCGAGCCCGAGCCCGAGCGTGACCACGAACCCCAGGAGCGGGAGCCGGAGTCGATCGCCCCGCAGCGCGGTGACGTCGATCTCGAGTCCGGCGAGGAACAGCAGGAACGCGAGTCCGACGAGGGCGAGGACTTCGATCGGCGCGTCGACCTCGACCCATCCGAGCACCGACGGACCGACGACGATCCCGGCCACGATCTCGACGACGACCGCGGGGATCTTGACGCGTGGGATCGCGTGCACGACCAGCGGCGCGGCGAGAGCGATCAGTGCGACGACGAGCAGACCGCCGAAGGAGAGGTTCTCGCTCATCGGTCGCGTGCTTGCTCGTACGCCTCGAGGAGGCGCAACCACACCTCGCTCACGGTGGGGAACGAGGGCACCGCGTGCCACAACCGCTCGAACGGGACCTCGCCGGCGATCGCCACCGTCGCCGAGTGCAGGATCTCCTGGACGCCCGGTCCGACGAACGTGGCCCCGACGAGCGCGTCGGTCGTGGCGTCGAAGACGAGTTGGCTCGTGCCGGGGAACTCGGTGCCCAGCACCGCCGCGCCGGCCACTGCGCCGGTCGCCACGCGCGCGATGCGGACGTCGATGCCGGAGTCGCGCGCCTGCGCCTCGGTGAGGCCGACCGCGCAGACCTGGGGGTCGGTGAACGTGACGCGAGGGATGATCGTGCGGTCGGCGGCGGCGCTGACGTCGAGGCCCAGGATCACGTCGGCAGCGATACGGGCCTGGTACTTCCCCATGTGGGTGAGCAGCGCCCGACCGTTGCAGTCTCCGATCGCGTACAGCCAACCGCCCGGCACGCCTCGTGCGCGAAGGCGATCATCGACGTCGATGAACGCGCCGGGCTCGAGGCCGACCGCGTCGAGGCCGAGGTCACCGGTCGTGGGGCGGCGGCCCGCGGCGACGAGCAGCTCGTCGCCGACGATCTCGGTGCCGTCGGCCAGCGTGACGTGGACCGGGCCGTCGCCGTCGCGCCGCGTCGCGGTGACGCGGGCATCGAGGTGCACGGTGATGCCTTCTCGCTCCAACGCGGCGCGGACCTCCTCACCGGCGAACGGCTCTTCGCGAGCGAGCAAGCGCGGCGCCCCCTCGATCACGGTCACCGCGTCGGCACCGAGACGCCGGAACGCCTGGGCCATCTCGACACCGATCGCGCCACCGCCGAGCACGACGAGTCGCTCCGGCACCTGCTTGGCGGCGGTGATGTCGCGGTTGTCCCACGGGCGCGCATCGGCGAGTCCGGGGATCGGCGGGAGGGCCGCGCCGGTCCCGGTCGCCACGACGACTGCGCGGCGCGCGCGCAGCGATCGCACGCGCCCCGCCGCGTCCTCGACGGTCACGGTGCGTGGTGCGGCGATCCGCCCCGCGCCGCGTACGAGCGCGATGCCGCGCTCTTCGAGCCAGGGCAGCGCGCCGGTGTCGTCCCATCCTCCGGTGAACAGGTCGCGGCGCGCCAGGGCGGCGGTCGCGTCGACCATGGCGGTGACGGCGGCTTCCGCGCCCGGGACTCGGCGGGCGGCGGCGAGCACGTCGCCGGGTCGCAGCAGCAGCTTCGAGGGGATGCACCCCCAATACGAGCACTCGCCGCCGACGAGCTCGCGCTCGACCACGGCGACCGACAGCCCACCTTCGGCGCACCGCCCCGCGGCGACCTCGCCGGCGGGCCCGGCCCCGATGACGACGACGTCGAACTCGTCGATCGGACCTGACGAAGGGATGTGCGTGCGATGGTCTCGCGCTTCGGCCATGCTTCGTCGTCCTCGGATGCGGCGCACCGTTACGCGCTACGTTCGCGAGCCGATGCGCGCGTACAAGTTCCTCGACGCCGCCGGCCGAGCGCCGTTCACCTCGACGCCGTGGCCCACCGACGAGTGGATCGAATCGGCCCGGGTCGTCCCGTGTCGCGAGGGTGTCCACGCCGTGCTGCCCGACGACCTCGCGCATTGGCTCGCCGACTCCTTGTGGGAGGTCGAGCTCGAAGACCCGGTCGTCGACAGTCGCCACAAGGTCGTCGCGGCGCGAGGTCGACTGGTGCGTGAAGTCGCGGCGTACCCGGACGCGGTGCGCGAGCTGGCCGCGGTCGGCGCGTGGCGGACACGCGATCGCGCGGTGGATGCGTTGCGCGCCGAAGGCCTCGACGCGCTCGCCGACGCGTTCGCGGCTGCGTCGACACTCGACGACCTCGCCGCCCTCGGCGCCGACCTCGACGAGTCGTCGTGGGCGACCAGCGCGGCGGCGCTCGCAGCTGATGCGGCGCACTTCGCGTTGCACGGGCTCCCGGCGCAGTCGCCGTTCGTCAGCGTGTGCGCAGCGGGTCACTTCGCGGCCGGTCCCGACGGTGATCGCGCCGCGTACGACGAGGGCTACGCGGCCGAGCGATCGTTCCAGTCGGCGTGGCTGGTCGAACGCCTCGGCATCCTCGCCTGAGCGCCCGTTCGTCGCGTCACGCTCGACGTTCCCGACGGAACATCTCGAGGAGCGCCTGGCGAGTGTCGGGCGCGGGCGGCTCGTCGTCGGTACCGAGCTCGCGCAGCACTGCCACCGACAGTCGCAGCTGTTCGAGGTATTCGGTGCAATGCGGGCAGATCACCAGGTGCTCTTCGAGCGCGAGGCGTTCGTCTTCGAGGAGGGCACCTTCCATCCACTCGGTGACCGTCTCCACGAACTCCACGCAGCGGATCTCGGGTTGCAGCATCAGTGCACCCCCGTCCGTTCGTCGAGGTACTGCTCGAGGAAAGCGCGTGTCTTGCTCCGGGCGCGGTGGAGCAGCACGCGCTGGTTCGCTTCGCTGATGTCGAGTGCGGCGCAGACCTCTTCCGACGTGCAACCCTGCACGTCGCGCATCGTGATGACGGTGCGTTGCGCGGGTGGGAGCGCGTCGATGGCGGCGGCGACCCGGGCGCCCGCCTCGGACGCGAGGACACGCGCCTCTGGGCAGTGCTGCGTCGAGGGTGGCGCCGCCCAGAACCCGGACCAGCGTCCGCTCGCGAGGAACCGCTCCGGGTCGACGGACCGCTCGTCGGCGTCGAGCTCGCCGGCGACCGACGAGAACGGCCGCGTTCGAGCCTCGCGCTCACCGCGTGTCTTCGCGCGATTGACGAGGATGCGGAACATCCACGTGCGCAGCGACGAGCGTTCCTCGAAGCGATCGATGCCCTTGATCACGCCGAGGAACGTCTCCTGAACCACGTCTTCGGCCGCCTCTCGGGTTGCGACGTGCATGCGGGCGACACGGATCATGGTGGTGTAGTAGCGATCGATCAGCTGGGCGAACGCCCCCTCGTCGCCGGCGCGCAGGGCGGCGACGAGCGCGCGTTCGCCGGGATCGATGTCGGAGGTCTCGGCGGGTGCACCGTCGTCGATCTGGCTGTCCACTTGGCGGGGAACGGTACTGCGCGATCAGCCGAGGCGCTGGCACAGGTGATCGGCGACGCGCAAGGCGTTCGCGATGATCGTGAGCGTCGGGTTCACCGCCGAACTCGACACGAAGAAGCTCGCGTCGGTGACGTAGAGGTTGTCGACCTCGTGCGCGCGGCAGTTCACGTCGAGCGCGGAGCTCGCCGGGTCGTGGCCGAACCTGACCGTCCCGTTCTGGTGGGCGACACCCGAGATGCCGAGTCGGCCGCCGAGGTACGAGTGCTTGCCGATCACCTCGTCCTCGCAGCGCATCGCGTCGAGGAACGACCGGAACTTCGCGATCAGCCGATCGTGGGCTTCGAGGTTCGTCGGCGTGTACACGAGTCGGAGCTGTCCGTTCGGGCCGAGCTCGACGCGGTTCGTCGGTCGGGGAAGGTCTTCCGTGGTGAGCCAGAAGTCCAGCGAGCGAGACGCGAGGTCGGCCGGGTCGTCCGCGTCGGGCGCGTCGAGCGAGATCGTGAACGGGTCGCTCCGTCCGAGCATCTGCATCGCGCCGAGCGGGAAGTCCCAGTCGCCGTCGCCGTAGTAGAAGTCGTTGATGCCCAGCGTCTTCTCGAAGACGGTGGGGTTCGGCGTCTTCGAGATCGCGATCAGCGACGAGTTGTTGTGCAGCATCAGGTGCTGGCCGACGACGCCCGAACCGTTCGCGAGGCCCCGCGGGTGGCGCTCGTTCGCGGAGGCGAGCAACAGTCCCGCGGAATTGATGGCTCCCGCAGCGACGACCACGATGTCGGCGGAGAACTCCTGCATCTCGCCGTCGCGCTCGACCACGACCGACGTGACGGTGGTTCCGTCGTCGCTGGTGCGTAGCCGCGTCACGCGAGCCTCAGTGAGGAGCGACACGTTGGGGTAGCGCAACGCGGGCTCGACGCACACGACCTGCGCGTCGGCCTTCGCGTTCACGAGACACGCGAACCCGTCGCAGGTCGCACAACGGATACACGGGCTGCGCTCGGGCCGTGCCTCGTCGAGCATGATCCCGAGCGGCAGGGGGAAGGGATGCAGCCCCGCACCCTTGAGGTCGTGCGCGAGCTCTTCGATGCGCGGCTCGTGGCTCACCGCGGGCCAGGGGTAGGGAGCCGACGCCGGAGGGTCCAGCGGGTCGGCGCCGCGCTCGCCGTGCACCGAGTACAGCTGTTCGGCTTTCGTGTACCACGGCTCGAAGTCGTCGTACGACAGCGGCCACGCAGGTGACACGCCGTCGACGTGCCGGACCGCAGCGAAGTCGCGCTCGCGGAAGCGGAACAGCACCGCGCCGTAGACCTTCGTGTTCCCGCCGACGTAGTAGTGCTGCTTCGGGTTGAACTCGCGCCCGTTCTGGTCGACCCACAGGCCGGCGTTGCGGTACTTCAGGTCACCCCACACGACGCGCGAGTCCCAGTTGTCGCGTTCGCGCGGGTACCAACCGCCCCGCTCGAGCAGCAGGATCCGCTTGCCGGTCGGGGCCAGCGCGTGCGTGAGCGTGCCACCGCCGGCCCCAGACCCGATGACGATGACGTCGTAGTGCTCGGCCATAGCGTGTCCTTTCAGACGATCGCGAGGGGGGCGACCCACGCGCCGGTCGCACCGCGCAGCTTCGGGTGCGCGACGACGAACAGGAACTCCGTGACTTCGGCGCCTGCGAGCTCGGCGAGCCGCAGGTTCTCGACCACGACGACGCCGTGGTGGGTGTTCAGGGTCTGGGGGACGACGAACGGTCGGTCGGGATCCTCCGCGGGCACGGGTCCGTAGCTCCACGTGTCGCACCCGGTGAGCGCGACCTGGTGCTCCACGAGCCATCCCGCGAGGGCGAGGCCGGGACCGGGCTCGCCCGCGACGTACGCGTCGTTGTCGCGACCCCACAGCTCGCCCCACCCCGTGTGGAACAGCACCGCATCGCCCGGTTCGACCGTCGTACCAGCAGACGCGAGCGCCGCCTCCGCGTCGGTGGGCGTGATCGCGTCGCCAGCGTCGAGTCGTTCGACGCCGCGCACGCGCGCGATGTCGAGGAGGACGCCACGAGTGACGATCTGAGGGAGCGACTCGATGCCGAGCTTGGTGGTTCCGTGCTCGGCGACGACATCGGCGAGGCGATGGCCGTTGTACATGCGCTCGCCGCGGTGCAGGTGGTTGAGACCGTCGATGTGCGTCCCCATCTGCGATGGCGCGGAGACGTACTCGACGATCCAGTTGACCTCGTTGTTGCCGACGCGGCGGTTCGGGTCGGTGGTCAGGAACTGGCGGAACGTGCGCCCCGGGAACGCGGGGACGGTGTCGTCGAGCACGTGGGCGAGGTCGAACACGCGACCCGTGCGCACGAGCGTCGCCGCGCGCGTCACGCCGGCTGGCGTGATCTCGTTCAGCGCACCGGCCTCGTCGTCGGGCCCGTACTTGGACGGGTACCAGCTCATTCGGACGACCAGGTTCCGCGGAAGTCGGCGAACAGCGTGAGCCCGCCGTCGACGAAGATCGTCTGTCCGGTGATGTACGCGGCCTCGTCGGACAGCAGGAACGCGCTCACCGCCGCCATCTCCTCGGCACCGCCGGCGCGCCCCATCGGGATGTGCGCGGTCACGAGGGCGCGCTTCTCCGGATCGTCGATCCACGCTCGATTGATCGGCGTGACCGTCGCGCCCGGCCCGATGCCGTTGACGCGGATGCCCCGACCGGCATACTCGAGCGCGAGCGTGCGGGTGAGGTTCTGCATCCCGCCCTTGCTCACCGAGTAGCCGAGGAACTTGGGCTTGGGGATGAGCTGGTGCACCGACGACACGTTGACGATCGCGCCGGGCGCATCCTCTTCGAGCAGTGAGCGGATCTGCTCGCGCGCGCAGAGGAACGAGCCGCGCAGGTTGACCGAGAGCACGCGGTCGAACGCGCTGCTGTCGAGCATGTCGGAGTCCTGTGCGATCTGGATCCCGGCGTTGTTGACCAGGAAGTCGACGTGTCCGAACTCGGCGCGCACGTCCTTGAACATCGCCTCGACCGCGTGCTCGTCGGAGACGTCGGCCTCCACGAGGATCGCCCGACTCGGCGCGCTGCAGGCGTTGACTTCGGCGACGCACGCGTGGACACCGCTCTCGATCGCGTCCTTGGTCGCGTTCGCGCCCTCCATCGGGCCGACGTAGTTGACGGCGACGTTCACACCTTCGTGACCCAGCCGGACGGCGATGGCCTGCCCGATGCCCGAGCTGCCACCCGTCACGATCGCGGTCTTGCCTTCGAGTCCCTGCATCGGTGCTCCTCTGATCACGAGTCACACCTGGTCTCGTGCGTGCCGGGTCCGTTACACGAGCTCGGCGCGACGAGGTCGTGTAACGGCGACGACGTTCGGTGGACGTGAGGCTCCATGTCCGACGACGCGTTCCTCGTCCACGACGGATCGTTCCGAGCCGTCCTCGGAGCTGCGCCCGCGCTCGTCGACGTCGTCGCGTGCGACGCGCACGAAGGTCCCGTCTACCTCGCCCTCGAGGACGCGCTCTACGTGACCTCGCTCCCGACGCGCGAACGTCCCGCGGAGATCGTGCGGATCGCGCTCGACGGCGAGCGGTTCCCCGTCGAAGGGGAGCGCGTCACGCGGGTCGCCACGACGGCGACGATGCCGAACGGGATGGCGGCGGCTCCGGACGCAACGTTGATCGTGTGCGAGCAGGGAGACCTCGGACACGACGCGTGCGTCAGTCGTGTCGATCCGCGCACGGGCGCGAGATCGGTGATGGTGGATTCCTGGCGCGGTCGGCGCGTCAACTCGCCGAACGACGTCGCGGTCGGACCCGACGGGGCGATCTGGTTCACCGATCCGACCTACGGGTTCCTCCAGGGGTTCCGTCCCGCACCCGAGCTCGGCGCGTTCGTGTACCGCTATGACCCGTGCCGAGACGTCCTCGAGGTCGTGGCCGACGGCTTCGATCAGCCGAACGGGATCGCGCTGTCGCCCGACGGCGCGACGCTCTACGTCGGTGACAGCGGTGCGATCCAGGCGCCGGGGACCCACTTCCCCGATCGTCCCCACCACGTCGAGGCGTTCGACGTCTCGTCGTCACGACTGACTGCCCGTCGACTGTTCGCGGTCACCGCCCCAGGCTTTCCGGACGGGCTGAAGACGGACGCCGCCGGTCGGGTGTACGTGTCGGCGTCGTCGGGCGTCCTCGTGTACTCGCCGGACGGGCGACTCCTCGGCGAGATCGTCGTGCCGGGGGCAGTCAACTTCGCGTTCGGCGGTGCCCACGGGAACTTGCTGTTCGTCACCACCGATACCGCGGTGCGGGTGGCGGTGCTCGCCGCCACCGGCCCGAGCCAACCGTCCCTCGTCCCGCTCGTGGACGCGATCGCCCAAGGAGTCTGACCATGCCCCTCACCCGGATCCGCGCGACGCTCGACACCGTCGCGGTCGACACCGTCCTCGGCGCCGCCGAGAAGCACGCGGTGGAACACGGCTACCGAGTCGCGATCGCCGTCGTCGACCACGGCGGCAACCTGCTCGCGCTCCGCCGCACCGAGGACACGCAGATCGCGAGCTCGCAGGTCGCGATCGACAAGGCACGCACCGCCGCGATCTTCGTGCGACCGAGCCGTGACATCGAAGAGCAGGTGTCGAGCGGCCGGCTCGGTGCGCTCGCGCTGCACGGCGCCGCCGCCCTGACGGGCGGAATCCCGATCGTCGTCGACGGTGAGGTCGTCGGCGCGATCGGCACCAGCGGAGAGACGCCGCTCGAGGACGAGTCGGTGTCGCTCGCGGGGGCCGCGGCCGCGTTCGCTCGCAGGGACGTCCCGGCGCTCACGTTCGCGTCCGCGCGGCTGGCAGCCGAGGCCGCCGGCGCAGAGGCCGCTCGGCGAGCGGTCGCGCCCGTCGTCGCGATCGTCGATGCGGGCGGAGTGCTCGTGTACCTGCACCGTCCCGACGCCGCCCAAGTCGCGAGTGTGGGCGTGGCGACCGACAAGGCGCGGACCGCGGCGATCTACCGCCGGCCGAGCAAGGACTTCGAGGAGCAGGCGTCGAACGGTCGCCCGTCGGCCTTGCACCTCGCCGGTTCGGTGCCGCTGCAGGGCGGCCTCCCGTTGGAGATCGACGGCGTCGTCGTGGGTGCGATCGGCGTGAGCGGTGCCAGCTCGGCCGACGAGGACCAGGAACTGTCGCGGCTCGGGCAGTCAGCCTTCGTCGCCGCCGTGACCAGCACGCCGCGCGCGACGAGGATCGGTGCGGACGAGATGACGGACGCGTTCGCCGTGGGACGTCTCGTGGTCGCGACCGCGGAGTACCAGGTCGACGCGGGTCGGCGCACGGGACCGGGTGCGCCCGAGCTGCACGACGCGATCACCGACGTGATGTACGTCGTCGAGGGGAACGCGACCGTCATCACGGGGCCGGTCTGCACCGGGCAGGTCCACTCGCTCGCTCCCGGCGACGTGCTGGTGATCCCGGCCGGCGTCACCCACACGTTCACCGAGGTCACCGACCCGTTCCGCTACCTCGTCGTGAAGGTCGCGTCGTGACCGCGGCCCGCATCCCTGGCCCGCCCCAGCTGTTGCCCGGACGTCCCGACGCGGTCGTCGACCTGCGTACCCACGAAGGCGCGGCGCTCGTCGGGGCCGAGTGGCGCTACGCCGACGCGACCATCGACGCGGTCGACTTCGTCGCGGTGGGCCCTGATCTCGGCCCGAGCGGCGCGCCCACTCGCACCTTCGACGTGGCTCCGCACGCGGAGGCGCCCGAGTTCGACGATTCGCGGTGGCGGGTGCTCCAGCCCCCCGAGCTCGAGCTGCGGTTGGGCGCCGGCCTCGTTTCGGCCAACTGGTACCGCACTGTTGTGACGATCCCCGACCGGGTCGGCGACATCGATCCCACGGGTGCGACCGTCGTGTTCGAGATCGTGATCGACGACTACGCCGAGGTGTGGGTCGACGGCGCGCTCACGAAGGCGATCGGCGACTCCGGCGGGAACGTGGCCTCGGGCTTCAACGCGCCGAATCGCGTCGTGCTCACGACTGACGCCCGCCCGGGGCAGTCCTTCCAGCTCGCCGTGTTCGGGATCAACGGCCCGATCTCCAGCACGCCGCGCAACTACATCTGGGTGCGCAGCGCGACCCTCGACTTCTATGACGCGCGACGCGCCCGAGTCGGCGAGGACGCGGCGCTCGAGGTGCGACGGTTCGACCCGCGCCTCGATTCGGTCGTGCCGCGCCGGACGCGACTCGAGATGATCGCGACGGGGTTCGAGTTCACGGAAGGCCCGGTGTGGTTCGACGGCGCGTTGCTGTTCAGCGCGCCCAACACCAACACGATCTACCGATGGAACCCCGAGGGTCGCGTCACCGTGTTCCGGACCAAGAGCGGGTACAGCGGCGTCGACATCGGTCGATACCACCAGCCGGGCTCGAACGGTCTCGCCGTCGACCCCGAAGGGCGACTCGCGATCTGCCAGCACGGGAACCGGCGCGTCGTGCGCGTCAACCCGCACGGCGACCTCACCGTGTTGGCCGACAGCTTCGAGGGCAAGCGACTGAACAGCCCGAACGACTTGGTGTTCCGTTCGGACGGGACGCTGTTCTTCACCGACCCGCCGTTCGGTCTCCCGGACGTGTACGAGGACCCCAAGCGGGAGCTGCCGTTCAGCGGCGTGTTCCGCGCCCGCGACGGCGACGTGCGCTTGGTCACCGACGAGCTCGTCGGGCCCAACGGCATCGCGTTCTCGCCCGACGAGCGGATCCTCTACGTCGGCGACTGGGACGACGAGCACAAGGTCGTGATGCGCTACCGGCTCGACGCCGCGGGCGACGTCGTCGACTCGAGCGTGCTCGCCGATCTCACCGACGCACGCGGCGTCGACGCCATCGACGGGATCAAGGTCGATCGGGCGGGCAACCTCTTCGTGTGCGGTCCCGGAGGTGTGTGGGTGCTCGCACCCGACGGAGCACGCCTCGGGTTGCTGGTCCTGCCCGAGGATCCCCACAACCTCGCGTGGGGTGGCCCCGACGGCACGACGCTGTTCGTGACCGCGCTCTCGAGCGTGTACCGCTTCGTCCCCCCGACCCGAGAGGACTGACCATGCGTTCCGACATCGTTCCTGGAGCGACGTTCCCCGACTACGAGCTCCCCGACGAGCGCGGTGTCCTGCACCGTCTCTCGGACCTGCAAGGCGACGATCCGATGGTGCTGCACCTCAGTCGCGGCGAGCACTGCCCGCGCGAGCGGCAGATGCACCACGAGCTGCTCAAGTTCCACGAGTGGTGCGCGGTCGCGTACACGTCCCTTGTCTCGTTGTTGCCGAACGACCAGCACGAGACGATGAAGCTGAAGACGTCGACCGGTGCGAGCTGGGTGTTCCTCGCCGACGAGGCGCTCGTCGTGCAGACCGACCTCGACATCCGCGAGTACACCGACACCCACCACACGGCGAGCGTTCCCCACACGCTCGTGCTCGCTCCCGGGCTCGTGATCGACAAGATCTACGTGGGCTACTGGTTCTGGGGTCGCCCCTCGAGCTACGACCTCTGGGCCGATCTGCGCGATCTCAACCGGCGCATCCGACCCGACTTCGACCCGCTCGCCCCTGGCGTGCGCGAGGAGTACTTCGCGACGGCGCGCTGAACTTGCTGCACGCGCGCTGCGACACCGGTCAGCGCTTGGCGAGACCGGCGTCGGCCAACGCGGGGATCACGACGTCGCCGTAGGCCTGGAGGGTCGCTTCCTTCGCGTCGTGCTGGAGATAGATCGCGAACTGGTCGACGCCGAGGGATCGCAGCTCGCGAAGGCGCTCGACGTGGTGTTCGGGCGGCCCGACGAGGCAGAAGCGGTCGACGATCTCGTCGGAGACGAACTGCGTGTGCACGTTCCCGGCGCGGCCGTGTTCGTTGTAGTCGTAGTCCTGGCGGCCGGCGATGTACTCGGTGAGCGCGGTCGGGACCGCGCCGCCGTCGGCGCCGTAGCGGGCGACGATGTCGGCGACATGGTTGCCGACCATCCCGCCGAACCACCGACACTGGTCGCGCTGGTGCGCGAGGTCGTCGCCGACGTACGCAGGTGCAGCGACGCAGATCTTGACCGTGTCGGGGTCGCGTCCCGCCTTCTCGGCGGCGTTCCGCACCGCCGCGATGCTCCACTGCGCGATGTCGGGGTCGGCGAGCTGGAGGATGAAGCCGTCGCCGACCTCGCCTGCGAGCGCGAGCGCCTTGGGGCCGTACGCGGCGACCCACACGTCGAGCCGGCTGTGGGGGTTCCACGGGAATCGCAGGCGGCTCCCCTTGTACTCGACCTCCTCGCCGTTCGCGAGGCCGCGGATCACCGCGATCGAGTCGCGCAGCGTGGCCAACGACACCGGCTTGCCGTTGGTGACGCGAACCGCGGAGTCGCCGCGGCCGATGCCGCAGATCGTGCGGTTGCCGAACATCTCGTTCAGCGTGGCGAACAGCGACGCGGTGACGGTCCAGTCGCGCGTCGCCGGGTTCGTGACCATCGGGCCCACGACGATCTTGCGGGTCTCGGCGAGCATCTGGCTGTAGATCACGAACGGCTCTTCCCACAGCAGGTGCGAGTCGAACGTCCACGCGTGCGTGAACCCGAGCAGCTCGGCCCGCTTGGCGAGCTCGACGACGCGTGCTGCCGGTGGGTTGGTCTGGAGCACGACGCCGAAGTCCACGGTCGATCCTCTCAGCGCGTCATCGGAGGTACTGGCTCTGCCCGCGGCGCAGGAAGCGACCGTGACCCTTCGCGCCCACGTACTCGTCGTCGCGCACGACGACGGCGCCGCGCGACAGCACCGTGTCGACCTTGCCGGGCACGACCGTGCCCTCGTACGCGGAGTAGTCGAGGTTCATGTGGTGCGTCGCCGCGCTGATCGTGGTCGTGGCGTTCGGGTCGTAGACGACGATGTCGGCGTCGGACCCAGGAGCGATGATCCCCTTGCGCGGGTACAGCCCGAACATGCGCGCCGGTGTGGTCGCACACAGCTCGACCCAGCGCGACAACGAGATCCGGCCGGTGGCGACGCCCTGGTAGATGAGGTCGATCCGGTGCTCGACGCCGCCGATGCCGTTCGGGATCTTCGAGAAGTCGCCGATGCCGAGCTCCTTCTGCTCCTTGAAGCAGAACGGGCAGTGGTCGGTGCTCACCACCGACAGGTCGTCGGTGCGGAGGTAGCGCCACAGGTCGTCCTGGTGACCTTCGTCGCGAGCGCGCAGCGGCGTGGAGCACACGTACTTCGCGCCGTCGAAGCCGGGAGCCGACAGGTGCTCTTCGAGCGAGAGGTAGAGGTACTGCGGGCACGTCTCGCCGAAGACGTTCCACCCTTCGTCGCGCGCGGCGGCGAGCGTCGCGACAGCTTGCTTCGCTGACATGTGCACCACGTACAACGGGGCGCCGGCGATCTTGGCGAGCATGATCGCCCGATGCGTCGCTTCTTCCTCGGTCTCCCACGGGCGCGTCGTGCCGTGGAACCGAGGGTCGGTGTCGCCGCGCGCGAGCGCCTGGGCGACGAGCACGTCGATCGCGATGCCGTTCTCGGCGTGCATCATGATCATCGAGCCGTTGTCGGCCGCGGTCTGCATCGCGCGCAAGATCTGACCGTCGTCGGAGTAGAAGACGCCCGGGTACGCCATGAAGAGCTTGAAGCTCGTGACGCCCTCGCCGACGAGCTCGTCCATCGCCTTCAACGACTCGTCGTCGACGCCGCCGATGATCTGGTGGAACGCGTAGTCGATCGCGCACTGACCGTCGGCCTTCTCGTGCCACGCCGCGAGCCCGTCCTGGACGCGTTCGCCGGTGCGTTGGACCGCGAAGTCGACGATGGTGGTGGTGCCGCCCCACGCTGCGGCGCGCGTGCCGGTCTCGAACGTGTCGGACGCGAACGTGCCGCCGAACGGGAGCTCCATGTGAGTGTGGGCGTCGACGCCGCCGGGGATCACGTACTTCCCCGTCGCGTCGATGACGGTGTCGGCGGTCGCGGCGAGGTCGGTGCCGAGCGCGTCGGACCCGGGCTCGACGAGCGCGGCGATGCGCTCGCCGTCGATCAGCACGTCGGCGGCGGTCGCGCCGGTGGGGCTCACGACGATGCCGTTGCGGATCAAAGTCGTCATGCTCGTCGACCTCCTCGTGAACCGGGCGCAGAGATCGTCACGGCGCGATCTCCGCAGCAGTCGCGCCGATGATGTCGATCGCATCGGCGAGCTCGTCGTCGGTGACGCTGAGCGGCGGGGAGATGCGCAGCACGTTGCCGTGGAGCCCGCCCTTGCCGACCAGCAAGCCGCGCCGTCGGGCCGCCTCCATGAACGCGGCGGCGCCCGCGGCCCACGGTTCGGGGCCACCGGCGCGGTCGTCGGTGCCGGGTACGCACAGCTCGATCGCGAGCATCAGGCCCCGGCCGCGCACCTCGGCGATGTACGGATGGCGCCCGGCGATCTCGCCCAACGCGGACGCGAGCACCGCGCCCTGCTTCTTGGCGTTGCCTTGCAGATCGTGGGCGAGGAGGTAGTCGAGGTTCGCGAGCGCGCCGGTGCACGCGATCGGGTTGCCGCCGAACGTCGAGATGCTGTTCGCGGGGATGCTGTCGAGCACGGCGGCGCGCGCGATCACCGCGCCGAGCGCGATGCCGTTGCCGATCCCTTTGGCGACGGTGATCACGTCGGGGACGAAGCCGTGCGCCTCGTAGCCCCAGAAGTGGTCGCCGGTGCGCCCGAAGCCGGTCTGCACCTCGTCGGCGACGAAGAGGATGCCGTACTCGGCGAGCACCTCGGACATCGCAGCGAAGAAGCCGTCGGGCGGTGTCGCGAAGCCGCCGACGCCCTGGATCGGCTCCGCGATCATGCAAGCGACGTCGCCGCTGGTGCACATCGCGATCACGTCGCGCAGATCTTGGACGCACGCCGCGGTGTACGCGGCGTCGTCGAGATGTCGGAACGGGCTGCGCAACCGGTATCCGCCGTGGACGAAGCTCACCGCCAATCCCGACAGGCTGGTCGGCGACCACGCTCGGTTGGCGGTGATCGCGATCGTGCCGAACGAGCGGCCGTGGTAGCTGTTGCGCAGCGCCAGCACCTGGTTGCTGCGCCGGTACGACGTCGCCGCGAGCAGCGCCGCCTCGTTCGCCTCGGTGCCCGACGTCGTGAAGAAGACCTTCGCGTCGGGGATGCCCGAGAGCGCCGACAGACGTTCCGCGAGCTCGACCATCGGTCGACTCAGGTAGAGCGTCGAGGTGTGCAGCATGCGGCCGGCTTGCTCGCGCAGGGCGTCGACGACTTCGGGCACGGAGTGACCGCTGATCGTCGTGAGGATCCCGCCGAAGAAGTCGAGATAGCGCGTGCCGGCCGCGTCGACGACATGGCGCCCCTTGCCCGCGACGAGTTCGATCGGCTCGTCGTAGTACAGCGCCAACCAGCTCGGCGTGACCGCGCGGTGGCGGCGGAGCAGGTCGGAGGTGGCGTCGTCGGTCAAGGGTCGACGAGCTCGACGTAGGCGTCCGGGCGCCGGTCGCGGTAGAACGCCCACCGGTTGCGCACCTCGGCGAGCAGGTCCATGTCGAGGTCGCGCACGACGAGCTCGGCCTCGTGGGTGTCGGCGGGCTCGCCCACGAACTTGCCCTCGGGATCGACGAAGTAGCTGGTGCCGTAGAAATCGTTGTCGCCGAGGTCTTCGATGCCGACCCGGTTGATCGCGCCGATGAAGTACTCGTTGGCGACCGCCGACGCGGGTTGCTCGAGCTTCCAGAGGTATGCCGACAGCCCGCGGCTCGTCGCCGAGGGGTTGAACACGATCTCTGCGCCGTTGAGCCCGAGGGCGCGCCATCCCTCGGGGAAGTGGCGGTCGTAGCAGATGTACACGCCGACGCGACCGACCGCGGTGTCGAACACGGGGAAGCCGAGGTTGCCGGGACGGAAGTAGAACTTCTCCCAGAACCCCTTCACCTGCGGGATGTGCGTCTTGCGGTACTTGCCGAGGTACGCACCGTCGGCGTCGAGCACGGCGGCGGTGTTGTAGAGGATGCCGGGCTGCTCCTCTTCGTACATCGGGAGCACCATCACCATGCCGAGCTCGGATGCGAGCTCTTGGAAGCGCTCCGTCGTGGGCCCCGGGACCGATTCGGCGTAGGCGTAGAACTGCGCGTCCTGCACCTGGCAGAAGTACGGGCCGTAGAACAGCTCTTGGAAGCAGATCACCCGCGCGCCCTGGTCGGCGGCCTGGCGGGCGTACTCCTCGTGGGCCTTGATCATCGACTCTTTGTCGCCGGTCCACGAGGCCTGCACCAGTGCCGCTCGGATCTGCGTCATGGCCGCTCCCCGTGTCGTGCGCGACGCCGTCGACGGACGCCGCGAGCGCGGTTCAGGTGCCGCCCAGCCTACGACCGTGGGAATCGGGGTGCCGGTCGACGGGTCAGCAGCCTTCGTCGAAGGTGCAGTCTTCGGCGTCGAGGTACTCCGCCCACTCGGCTCCGGCGCGCGCGAACAGCTCGCCCATGCGGCGCGCCTCGTCGAGGTTCTCCGCTTCGAAGTCGAGGGTCTCGGCGTACTCGGGGTGGTGAGCGTCGATCCACGCGAAGA
>DASUMP010000102.1:0-22312 GCA_036277635.1 Acidimicrobiia bacterium
CACCACCGAGCCGGCGCCGCGGGCGCCTCGTGCACCCGTCGAGGGCGTCTCGTGGGCCGCCGACGAGCCCGAGGCCGCGTTCGTGGCGTTGGAGCGCCAGGCGCACGCCCTGTTCGCCCGCCCCCATCCGCTCCGCCTCGCCGAGGTCGTGGTGCCCGACACCGCGCTGTACCGCCAGTGGGACGCGAGGCTCCGCGCGCTCAGCAGGGCCGGCCGCGCCGAACGCCAGCCCGGGTCGACCCTCGTCGACGTGCAGGTGACCACCGACACGCCCGAGATCGTGTACCTACGGGTGACCTACCACGACACCGTGCAGGAGACGCTGGATCGCGCCGGCACGGTGATCGCGGTCGAGCCGATGGCGCCGACGTCGCACTGGGTCGTCGTGATGCAGCGCGACCGGACGGCCGGCATCGCGCGCTGGCGGTTCGTCGCGATCGATCGCTCCGTGCGCGACCTGGAGATCTCGCTGTGAGCCGGCGTGCGCTCGCTGCGATCGTCGCGAGCATCGCGTTCCTCTCGGCGTCGACGCCGCTCGGCGCAGCACCGGCACGACCTGCGAACGCGGGCGGCGGGTTCGAGCCCGCGCCCGGCGGTGCGGAGCTGTCGGTCGAGCTCGACGTCGCCGATCCCGGTGATCCCGGCGGGGGCACTGGCGGGGGGAGCGCGAGCCCGATACGAGTCGAGGTCGTCGCGCTCACGAGTCCCGACGGCACCGGCGCCGAGCACCTCTGCACCCCCGACCCGAACGTTCCCGGTCAGCTCGGCTGGTCGTACCTCGTGATCACTTTCGACGCCGCGTCGGGCTCCGAGCTCGGGCGCGAGGTCGTGTGCGTCGCGGTGCGCGGCGGTCGGCCGGAGCCACCCTCCATGGCCGTGCCACCGACGCTGCTCGAGCTGTGGCGCGCGGTGGGCGTGCCCGCGCCGGCGATCGCCACCGATCCCGCGACGGAGAGCGTGGTGGGCATCGACACGTACCTCCGCGCGATCTCACCGGCGTCGATCGACGTCGCGATCACCGTGCGGGGCTACTCGGTGCGCGGCATCGCGCGCCTCGTGGAGCACCGCATCGATCCCGGCGACGGTGTCGCGCGGCCGCACCCAGTCGACGCGGGCCGCTCCACCGCGACCCACGTCTACGAGACGAAGGGCGTGCACCGGCTGCGGGTCATCGGCGTGTGGCGCGCGGATGTGACGATGACCGGACCCGGGTTCCGTGGTCGCAGCACCACGGTCGATCTCGGCCGGGCGCTCTTGCGCACGACGACCGACTACCGCGTCGTGGAGGTGCGCTCCGTGCTCCTGCCCTGACCGGGCCTCAGGTGGCGGTGGCGAATCGCGGGTCGGTGTCGAGGATCTCGGCGAACGCATCCGCGCACGGCGCCGCCGCGTCGACGTAGGCCGCCATCATCAGCGCGACGATCGGCGCGCCGTGGCGCTCGACGATCGGGTCGAGCACCCCCTGCATGTCGGCGACGCTCGGGTCCTTGTGCTGGTCCCCGAGCGCGGTGACGGTCTCGTCGTTGCACGCCGCCGCGAGCGACAACGCGAGGTCGATGCGCTCCGACCTGCCCATCCGCCCGGCGCGCTGCTGCACCACGCGGGCCGCGCTGTCGCTCTCGCGCAGCAGCATCGCCGGCACCCGCAACAGCCCGCGCAACGTCTCGAGCTCCCGCTTGGGCAGCATGCCGACCGTGCGGTGGATCGTGGCGCTGTCGAGCGCGTCGAGCGCCGCGACGACGCGTCCGGGAGCGCTCGCGTCGTCGACCGGCTCGCCGCCCGCGTCGCCGGACTTCTTCGCTCGCGAGCCGCCACCGAGGTCGCGATCGCGAGCCGGCCGCGACTGCAGGTGCGACGCGTGCCGGTTCCCGCGCGATGTCGGCCGGTCAGCCACCGCATCTCCCTCCGTCCATGCGTCGAGCGTACCGGGGAGCGATCAACGCTCGGAGGCGCCGCAGCGCGGAGGTCAGGCGACGATGTGGGCGTCGAGCCACGCGAGGGTGCGCGACCAGGCGTCGCGCGCGTCGTCGGCGCGGTAGGCGGGGCGCACGTCGCAGTGGAAGCCGTGCTCGCCCTGTGGGTAGCGGACGATCTCCGTCGCGACCGGTGCGCTCTCGAGCGCGGCGCGCAACGTCTCGACGTCGTCGACGGGGATCGACGCGTCGTCGTCGCCGAACAGGCCGAGCCACGGTGTGCGCAGCGTCGACGCGCGCTCGACGAGGGGCGGGAACTGCGGGAACCGCGCGGTGACGATGCCGCCGCCGTAGAAGCCGACCGCGGCGCCGAGCGCGCGGTGCGCGGCGACGAGGAACGACGCGCGACCACCGAAGCAGAACCCGACGACACCGGTCGCGTCCGTCGCGATGCCCGCGCCGTCGAGGTGCGCGACGACCGCGTCGACGTCGGCGAGGATGCCGTCGTCGGTGAGGTGCTCGAACAGCGGGAACACCTGCGAGAAGTCGTCGTAGCTCGCGGTGCCGCCGCCTGCGCGGTGGAAGATCTCGGGTGCGACGGCGTGGTACCCCGCGTCGGCGAAGCGGCGGGTCACGTCCTGGATGTGCTCGTTCACCCCGAACGCTTCCTGCACCACGACGACCGCGCGGGTCGCGGCCGCATCAGGTCGCGCCTCGTAGCACCGCATCGGACCATCGGGTGTGTCGAGCTCGACCCAGCGTGTGTCCACCACGTGCGCAACGTACCGCCGCGAGGAATCACACCGCTGTAATCGTCGCACCCGTTCGCGATGCTCAGAGTGCCGTTCGGGGAACCGCGAGAGTCCGAGCTCGTCGTGGGGCGGGGCCCCGGACGGCCGATCGCTATTCGGAGTCGTGGAGGCGGCGGCCCGTGATCTCGTGGGAGCGGATGCGCACCCACCGGTCGCGCGCGGAGCCGGCCCACGGCTCGAGCCCGAGCGCGTCGCACCGCGCGCGCTCGTCGGGGTGCACGACCTCTTCGGCGGGCCCCACCACGAGCACACTCCATCCGGTGCGCGCGCCGGGATCGTGCTCGTCGATCTCGAACGCGACCGTCTGGTGCAGCGCCGCGGCCACGAGCTTCTCGCCCGGCCCGGTCCGGATCACGACGTCGTCGTCGAGCATCGCGAACAGCACCGGCACCACGACCGGATGCAACCCGTTGGAGAACGCGATGCGCCCCAGCCCTCCCCGCCGCAACAGCGCGAGGCAGTCGTCCCGGTCGATGGCGTCGAGCCCGTGCATCGTCACGGCAAGGAACCTACGCGCCCCGCAGCAGCTCGCGCCGCCGCCGGTACTCGTCGTCGTCGATCTCGCCGCGCGCGAAGCGCTCGTCGAGGATGCGGAGTGCGTCGGCGCCGTGCGCGGCGGTGCGGGGCCCGCTGCCGAGATGGCGGATCCCCGTGACGACGATCCAGGCGATCGCGCCCCAGAACACCAGCATCATCGTGGCCATCAACACCACGCCGCCCCAGCCCACGCCGTCATTCCAGTAATGCATGTCGGCTCCCGTCGTCGAGCCATCGTTACGACGGTATGCCCCCGGGGGGTACGCGGGGCAGGGCCGAACGTCACCGTGTCGCTCAGGTGACGTCGCGGAGGATCTGGCGGGCGTCGTCGCCGAGGGCGAGGGTGTCGATCGACTGGCGGCCGGCGGGGCTCATCTTGGCGAGCGTCTTCGCGAGGACCGTGCGGAGCTTGTCGGGGTCGAGCTTGGCTGCGACGTCGGTGAGCTGGGTCTCGAGGAACACGAGGCAGAGCGCGTCCTCGAGCGCCTGCGTCTCCGGATCGGCGAGGTCGCGCTTGCGCACGATCGCGCCGACCCGCTCGATCGTGTCGTCGTCGTAGCCGACGTCGCGCAGGAGCGCGCCGAGCTCGTCGGCGTGACGGCGGTGCAGGTCACGGCGCCAGCGCAGGTAGCCCGCGCGTCCGGCGGGATACGACGCGCGCGGCACGGTCCACCTCCGGAAGTGGTGGCCGCGCGCCGCGAGGAGCAGCGCTTCGCTCGGTTCGTCGCTGAGATCGTCGACCCATTCCGTGACGAGGCGCGCGTGGAGGAGCTCCTTCGGCCCCTCCCGGCCGCGGATCGTGACCCGGGTGGGATCATCCGCGTTGGCCGCGTCGATGCGCTCGCAGGCGGTCGTGAAGCGTGCATCGCCGATCGGCACGCGAGCATCGTACGGGCGGCCCCGGCGACCGAGCGCGAACGCCGCCGCGGGTAGGGTCCTGCGCACATCGGCAGCCAGATCGAGCAGCGTGGAGGCGGAGCGCACATGGGTTTCCGGGTGGTCGTCGACTTCGATCGGTGCGAGAGCAACGCGCTCTGCATGGCCGCGGCGCCAGCGGTCTTCGAGGTGCGGGAGGACGACTTCCTCTACGTGCTCCAGGAGCACCCGCCCGACGAGCTGCGGGCCGCGTGCGACGAAGCGGCACGCGTCTGCCCCAAGCAGGCGATCACGATCCTCGACGCCTGACGTCGTGGGGAGCATCGCGGGGCGCGCCGCGCTCGTCACCGGTGGCGGCAGCGGCATCGGGGCCGCAACGGCATCTCGACTCGCGGCCGACGGCGCGCTCGTCACGATCTGCGGTCGGACCGAAGAGAAGCTCGTCACGACCGCCGCCCAGATCCACGACACCGTCGGGGTCGACGTCCGGCACATCGTCGCCGACGTGACCGTCGAGTCCGACGTGGAGCGCGCGGTGTCGTTCGCGGCGGAACCGGCCGATGGTCTCGACATCGTGTTCGCGAACGCGGGCGGCTCCTACCACATGGGTTCGATCGCCGACGCCGACCTCGACGCCGTACGCGCCACGATCGACGTCAACCTCGTCGGGACCGTGCTGTGCATCAAGCACGCAGTGCCGGCGATGGGAGCGCGCGGCGGTGCCATCGTGGGCATGTCGTCGGGTGCTGGTCATTTCCCGCACCGGTTCCTGCCGATCTACGGGGCGGCGAAGGCGGGCATCGAGATGCTCTGCAAGTACGCAGCCGAGGAGTTCGGCGCCCGGGGGATCCGGGTCAACTGCGTGCAGCCGGGGATCATCGCCGACGAGCTGATGGCGCCGATCACCGCTGGCGGCGCGCTGCTCGACGACTACCTCGCGCAGATGCCCGCGGGTCGGGTCGGCACCGTCGGCGACGTCGCCGCAGTCGTGCGGTTCCTGGTCGACCCCGAGTCGGCCTGGCTCACCGGCGCCTGCGTCCCGATCGACGGCGGCCACCACTTGCGTCGCGGTGCCAACTACCAGCTGCTGTTCGGCGACTGAGGGCGGAGCCGAGCCGATGGACTTCGACGAGAGCGACGAGGAACGGGCGTTCCGCGCCGAAGCCCGCGGGTGGCTCGAGGCGAACGCCCGCCGTCGTGAGATCGGCGACGACCCCGACCACTTCTACCTGTCGGGCGACGAGAGCCCCGAAGCCGACGCCGCGCACGTGGCGTCGTGCAAGGCGTGGCAGCGCACCCTGTTCGACGGTGGTTGGGCCGGCATCACCTGGCCACGCGAGTGGGGCGGGCGCGGCGGGAAGGGCTGGCAGCAGCGCATCTTCAACGAGGAGATGAGCCGCTTCGACGTGTCGGCCGGCGTGTTCGCGGTCGGCATCGGCATGGCCGGCCCCACGATCATCGCCCACGGCACTCCAGCGCAACAGGAGCGGTACCTCCCCGCGATGCTGCGCGGCGACGAGATCTGGTGCCAGCTGTTCTCCGAACCGGGCGCCGGCTCCGACCTCGCCGGGCTCCGTACTCGTGCCGTGCTCGACGGCGACGAGTGGATCGTCAACGGTCAGAAGGTGTGGACGTCGGGCGCCCACCACTCCGACTTCGGACTCATGCTCGCGCGCACCGACCTCGACGCCCCGAAGCACCGCGGCATCTCCGCGTTCATCGTCGACATGCGCGCCCCGGGCATCGAGGTGCGGCCGCTGCGGCAGATCAACGGGATGGCGCACTTCAACGAAGTGTTCTTCACCGACGCACGCGTGCCCACGGATCACCTGCTCGGCGACGCGAACGCGGGGTGGGGAGTCGCGCAGACGATGCTCGCCAACGAGCGGGCCCTCATCGGTGGGGGCGGCCGTGTCGGCTTCAAGGACATGCTGGCCCTCGCGCAGCGCTGCGGCGTGACCGCCGACGCCCGCGTCCGCCAAGACCTCGCCCAGTGCTTCACGCGCACGCAGATCCTCAAGTGGCTCGGCTGGCGGGCGCGCAGCCGGGCGAGCGGGGGACTCGGTCCGGAGAGCTCAGTGATGAAGCTCGCGTACTCGCAGCGCGTCGAGCGCGACGGCGATCTCGCGCTCGCGCTCCAGGGTGCGGCTGGGATGCTCTCCGGCGACGACGCACACCAGCACGGCTACTGGCAGCAGCAGTTCCTCATGCAGTGGAGCTCTCGCATCGGTGGCGGCACCGACCAGGTGCAGCGCAACGTCATCGGCGATCGCGTCCTCGGGCTCCCGCCCGACGTGCGCGTCGACAAGGGTGTTCCGTTCCGGGACCTACCCCACAGCTGACGGAGCGTCGGCGGGCGCGTCGGCGCCGGCGGTTCCCACGATGCGATCGGTTTGGGCCTGCTGCTCGTAGATCAGGCGGGCGAGCCAGAAGCGCAAGAACCCGGCGAACGAGTAGCGCACGAACAGCGCGGCGCCCACGACCGCGATCGTGAGGCCCATGATGGCGACGATGATGTAGTCGCGCTGCTCGGCCGGCCCGGACGTGTTGTACGCGGCCGATGCGCCTTGCGAGCCGAGGTACGCGACGACCGTGAGCACGATGCCGACGAGCATCATGAGCACGCCGACGCGCAACAGGTTGCGGTCGCGGCTGGTGGCGGGGTCGCGCAGACGCATGTCGGCGACCTCGCGCCGGAAGTCGTCGACCCGCTGCTGAGATTCGATCATCGACTCATCCTCCCAGATACGCGGCGGACAGCTCGGTCTCCAGCTCGTCCGGCCGTCCGACGCGCACGATCTGACCGTGGACCATGATGGCCGCGTAGTCGGCGACCCCGAGCACCGTGCGGGCGAATTGCTCGACGACCAGGATCGACACGCCCTCACGGGCGACCTGCGCGACCATCTCGTACAGCTCTTCGACGATGATCGGCGCCAACCCCATCGACAGCTCGTCGAGCAGGAGCAACGCCGGGTCGGTCGCGAGGCCGCGCGCCATCGCCAGCATCTGCTGCTCGCCGCCGGACAACGTCCCTGCGAGCTGCCGACGCCGCTCGCGCAGTCGCGGGAACCGGGCGAACGCGATCTCTTCGAGCGTCGCGAGTGGCGTGCCCGTGTACGTGGCCATGCGCAGGTTCTCGCGCACCGTGAGGTTGGGGAAGATCCCCTTGCCCTCCGGGACGAGGCAGAGCCCCGCGCGCGCGAGGTCGTCGGGGCGCGCGCCGTTCACTCGCCGTCCGGCGACGAGCACGTCGCCGCCCGACGGAACGTGCAGACCGGCTGCGACGCGAAGCGTCGTCGTCTTGCCGGCGCCGTTGGGACCGAGCAGTGCGACGACACTCGCAGGCGGCACGACGAGGTCGACGCCGTGGAGCACCTCGATCTGTTCGTAGGCCGCACGCACGCCGCGCAGCTCGAGGAGCGCACGGGTCACGAGGCGGTCCTCGTCGTGCCGAGGTACGCGACGAGGACGGCCTCGTTCGATCGCACCTCGTCGGGCGTGCCGCTCGCGATGATCTGTCCGAAGTCGAGGACGTGGATCACGTCGCAGACCGCCATCACGAGCTGTACATCGTGTTCGACGAGCACCACCGTCATCCCCTCGCGGGCGAGTTCGCGCAACAGCATGGCGAACCGTTCGGTCTCCTGTTCGGTCTGACCCGACGCCGGTTCGTCGAGGAGCAACACGGTCGGACGGGTCGCGAGCGCGCGTCCGAGCTCGACCAGACGCGCCTGACCGGTCGGGAGCGCGTCGACGCGGACGTCGGCGAGCTCGCTCAATCCGATTCGGTCGACCACCGCGTCGACGACGTCGTCGACGCGGCCGCTGTCGCGCGCCCAGCTCCGGCGCGTTTCCGCCGCGACCGCGATGTTCTCGCGCACCGTCATCACCGAGAACAGCTCGAGACGCTGGAAGGTGCGCGCCAGCCCGCGGCGGGCGCGGCGGTACGGCGGTTGACGGGTCACGTCGACACCGTCGAGCACGACGGATCCGGAGTCGGGGGTGAGCAACCCGGTGACGACGTTGAAGAGCGTCGTCTTGCCGGCGCCGTTCGGGCCGATCAGTCCGGTGACGTGGCCCGGTTCGGCGTTCAGGGACACGTCATCCACGGCGACGTTCCCGCCGAAGCGGACGACGACGTCGGTGACCTCAAGCGCGGGCATCGGCGATCTCCGGCAGGGCGAGGGCCTCGTCCATCGCCCGCACGTCGTCGTCGGTGAACGGACGCACGATGCCGACCCATTCGAGTGGCACGACTTCGGTTGCGGTCGGCGTGGGCAACGGCTCGTGGGCGGTGATGCGGCGCCGCTCGAGCACGTCGCCGATCAGCGGCCCGGTGACCAGCGCGCCGATCGCGAGCACGACGGTGGGCCAGTTCTCGATGATCTCCGCCCCGCGCAGCACGGTGATGATCGCGAGCTCGCCCGCGAAGATGGTCAGCGCGAGGCGCGACGCGCGCAGAGGAGCGAAGCCCTCTCGCATCTGGCTGACGGCGCCGTTGGGATTGCGTCCGAGTCCGATGCCGACCAGCCCGGGGGTCACGAGCAGGACGTTCTTCAAGGAGGGGAGCAGCGTCGGGAGCACCGTGAGCGTGGCGAGTGAGATCCCGGCGAACAGCGCTCCACCGACGGCACCGACGCCACCGACGACCGTCAGCATGAAGACCGGGAGGCCGTTGATGAACGAGAAGTTCTCCGGGTTGATCGACTGCAGCATCCCGCCGTACAGCGCGCCGCCGACCCCCGCGATCGCGGCCGAGAGCGAGAACACGGTGAGCTTGGTCAGCGTGAGGTTCATGCCGAGCGTCGCGCAGGCGGCCTCGCTGTCTTTCATCGCGAGCAACCGGCGGCCGAACGCGCTGCGTCGGATCGCGACGACGAGAACCGCGAGCAGCGAGAACACGATCGACACGAGGATGGCCTGACCACGCGGGCTGTTGAATTCGATCCCGAAGAGCTCGAGACGATCGACGCTGGTGGATCCCTGTTCGAACAGGTTCACGCGGAACAGCCCGAACACCTCGAACGCGGGGAGCCGGAACACCCACCGTTCGAGGGCGACGGCGAACGACGCGGTCGCGAGCGCGAGATAGATGCCCGAGAGGCGGAGCGCCGGGAGCGCGATCACCGCGCCCACCGCTCCCGCGACGACGGCGGCCGCGACGATGCCGAGCGGGTTGCCGCCGTCGCCGACCTGCGCCATCGTCACCGCGCCGATGCCGGCGAAGCTCAGCTGCGCGAGCGACACCTGGCCGCCGAAACCGAGCAAGGGAACGAGGGACAACGCGATGATGCCGAACGCGAAGACCTCCGCGATGTCGAGCTGGTGCGAACGGGTGGCGAACGCCGACATGACTGCGGTGCCGCCGACCAGGACGGCCGCCATCACCCACGCGCCGCGCAACGACGGGTTCGGTGACTGCTCACGCTGGCGCACCGCGCCGTGGCCCTTGAGGCGCGGGTTGGGGATGACGAGCAACACGATGAACAGGATGATCACGGGGATCGCGGACGCGAACGTCGCGAGGTAGTCGCTCGACAGCAACGAGACGTCGTTGCGATACCCCTGCCAATACGACTCGGCGAGCCCGATGATCACCGCGCCGAGGAACGTGAGCGGCAGGCTGCGCAGTCGTCCGATCAGTGCCGCGGCGTAGGCGTTGACGATCAGGAGCGACAGCACGCCGGCTTCGAGCGCGAGCGTGCCGATGAACAAGATCCCGCTCAGCGCGGCGAGCGAGCACCCGATCGCCCACGCGAGCGTGGCGACGAGATCGGAGCGCGCACCGTTCAATGCCGTGAGCGACCGATCGTCGACCGTCGCGCGCATCGCGATGCCCGGACGCGACCGGTACAGCAGGAGCCGGAGTCCGATCGCGACCACGATCGCGATGATCACCGTCGTCGCCTCGTGCCAGGTGACCGCGACATCGAAGAGTTCGAAGCGCTTCCCCTCGAAGAACTTCGCGGTCGAGCGTTGGACGCCCGGTTCCCAGACCCAGTTGGCGAGGCCCACGAGCGCGGCGAGCAGGCTGATCGACACGACCAGCTTCGTGCCTTCGCTCGTGCCTTCGAGGTTCCGCATGATCACGACCTCGAGCAGCACGCCGAGCAGCGGTGCGACGACTCCGATGATGACGATCAACGAGACCCAGGTGGGCCAACCCCAATCGAAGTGCACCTGCCAGTACGCGAACGCGCAGACCATGCCGATCGCGCCGTGGGCGAAGTTGAAGATGCCCGTCGTGGTGTACGTGAGCACCAGTCCGCTGGCCGCGACGGCGTAGATCGCCGCCGTGCTCAGCCCGGTGATCGTGAAGATGAGGAACTTGTCCACGGCGTCACGCCGCGCCGCTCAAGCGGCGCAGTTCGACGGCTTGGGGTCGTCGGCGTACGCCGGGTTGGGGCACGTCGCTCCTTCGCCGTAGTCGCCCGTGAGCTCGAGCTTCGTGTCTCCGCTGCACGCGTACACGCCGTCGGTCGCGTCGATGTCGGGGAGGACGAAGCCGTCGGGCGTCCCCTCGTAGAGCACGAAGCACTCGCCCGCGTTCTTCCCGCCGACGTCCTGGGGCGCGTGCAACCCACCACCCGTCCAGTCGGTGAAGCCGCCGAGCTCCTCCCACACGCAGTCACGCGTGAGGTCGGCACCGCACTCCTTCGCGGCGGCGGCGAACAGCAGCCACGACGAGAAGCCCTGGATGCCGAGGTTCGCGATCTTCCCGTCGGGGGCGTACTCGCCCATGATGTCGAGGAACTGCTGAGTGGCGGGGTTCTCGGCCGCGAGCGTCTCGTCGAGGAACGGGTGGAACACGCCCCGGACGAAGACGTTGTTGACCGCAGCACCGCCTTCGGTGATGAGCAGGCTGTCGTAGTGGTTCGCGTCGCTGCGCACCCACTGCGGTTCGTAACCGATGTCGGCCATCGCCTTCAGCAGCGCGGCCTGGTTCACCGGCTCCCCGACGTAGACCAGTCCTTCGACGCCGGCCGCGCGCATCGCTTCGGCCATCGGCCGCCACGTCGGCTCGCCGGCGGGGTTGTACTGCTCGTTGTAGACGACGTTCCAGCCGAGCTGCTCGATGCCTTCCTGGTACCGGCGAGCGACGGTGACGGTCGTCTCGAGCGAGCCGGTGAAGATCCCGACGTTGTCGACCGACTCGGGGAACTGCTCTTCGATCCATCGCAGGTCGCCGACCGGCAGCTGCTCGACCGGGTTCGGCACCGGCTGGTACGTGAGGTCGGCTTCGCTCGCGACCGCAGTGACGACATAGCCCGCGATCGTCGGCAGGCCGCACGCGAGACGGTCTTCCTGGCCGGTGTCGTCGAACACCGCGCCGCCGCCGACCATCATGAAGTCGCCCTCGTCGCAGGCCTCGATGACCCGGTTCTTGTACTCGACGAGCGCCGCGTCGCGGAGCTTGAGATCGATCGTGCGACCGTTGATGCCGCCGGCGTCGTTGCACCACGCCGCGAACGCCTCGGCGGTGTCGAAGAGCTCCTGGTTGAGCCCGGGACGCCCCGCGAAACCGGGGTCGGAGAACGTGGAGATCTGGATCGACTCGGCGGTCACGCCGGTGTCGGTGTCGGCGAGCGTCGCGTCGTCGGGAGCGGGTCCGCACAGCTCGCCGAGGTCGCCGAACGCACCGGGGGCGTCGCTCGGCGCGGCGGTCGTGGTGGTGTCGCCGTCGTCGTCGGCCGGTGTGGTCTCGTCGTCGCGGCCGCACGCGGCGAGGACGAGTGCGAGCGCTACGACGAACGCCAACGAGCGGAATCCCCTCACCACGTCCCCCCTTTGTGTGCCGACCTGATGCACCGTCAGATTCTGTGCGGCGTGACTCTGCCCGCTCGCGGCCGCGTACGCAAGCCACCGCGTGGGATCGTTCTCCGATGGAGATCACCACGTTCCAAGAGCTGATGGCCCGCACCTACGGCGACAAGGACCGGGCCCGGGGGGTACCCGCGACCATCGCCTGGTTGGCGGAGGAGGTCGGCGAGTTCGCACGCGCGGCGCGCAAGGGCGACCGCGACGAGCAGCTGCACGAGCTCGGTGACGTGCTCGCGTGGCTCGCCTCGCTCGCGTCGCAGCTCGGCCTGTCGCTCGAGGAGGCCGCGGCGCGCTACGAGGACGGCTGCCCGCGCTGCGGGGCGCTGCCGTGCGCCTGCCCCTGACCGCCCGGCGGGTCGACACTCGGTGGACGCGTCGGGAAGGATGGAACACGTTCTACGAGAGGGGCGGACATGTACGTCGGCTACACGAAGGAGCACGAGGCGCTGCGCGACGAGCTGCGCGCCTACTACGAGAAGCTCCTGACGCCTGAAGCGGAAGAGGAGATCCGCAAAGGCGAAGGTGTCGGCGAGATGTCGAAGCAGCTGTTCAAGCAGATGTCGGCCGACGGCTGGGTCGGGCTCGGCTGGCCGGTCGAGTACGGCGGCAAGGGCGCGACGCCGATCGAACAGTTCGTGTTCTTCGACGAGTCGATGCGCGCCGGTGCGCCGGTGCCGATGCTCACGATCAACTCGGTCGCTCCGACGATCATGCGGTACGGCAGCGACGAGCAGAAGGCGTACTACCTGCCGAAGATCCTCGCGGGAGAGATCCACTTCGCGATCGGGTACACCGAACCGGATTCCGGCACCGATCTCGCGTCGCTGAAGACGCGCGCGGTGCGCGACGGCGACGAGTACGTGATCAACGGCCAGAAGATCTTCACGAGCCTCGCGACCGGCTCCGACTACATCTGGCTTGCGGTGCGCACCGATCCGGAGGCCCCGAAGCACAAGGGCATCTCGATCATCATCGTGCCGACCGACACGCCGGGGTTCAGCGTCGAGCCGATCGAGAACTTCGGCGGCCTGAACACCAACATGACCTACTACGAGGACGTGCGCGTGCCGGTGGGCAACCTCGTCGGCGGCGAGAACAAGGGCTGGCACCTGATCACGAACCAGCTCAACCACGAGCGCGTGACGTTGTGCTCGTCGGGGATCATCGACCGCCAGCTGCACGACGTGCGCGCGTGGGCGCAGGAGACGCGGCTCCCCGACGGCCGGCGCGTGATCGACCAGGAATGGGTGCAGGTCAACCTGGCGCGCGTGCACGCGAAGCTCGAGTTCCTCAAGCTGGCCAACTGGCGGATCGCGTGGGACGCGACCCTCGGCAACCAGCTCCAGCCGGCCGACGCGTCGGCCATCAAGGTGTTCGGCACCGAGTTCTACATGGAAGCCGCGCGCCTCCTCCTCGAGGTCATGGGCGCATCGGCGCCGCTCCGCCGCAACTCGCCCGGCGCGTTGCTGAAGGGTCGCGTCGAGGCACTGGTGCGCTCGATGCACATCCTCACCTTCGGTGGCGGCGTCAACGAGATGCAACGCGACCTCATCGCCATGTTCGGGCTGAACATGCCCGTCGCCCCCCGGTAAAGGAGCTCCGATGGACTTCTCGCTCACCGAGACCCAAGAAGAGCTCGCCGGGCTCGCGCGCAAGATCCTCAGCGACCGGATGACGACCGCGCACCTCAAGGCGGTCGAGCGCACCGACACCGGCTACGACGCCGACACCTGGCGCGAGCTCGGCGCCGCCAACCTGCTCGGCGTGGGCGTGCCCGAAGCCCACGGTGGCCTCGGGCTCGGCTTCCTCGACCTGTGCATGGTGCTGCGCGAAGTCGGCCGGCACGTCGCGCCGCTCCCCGCGATCGCGACGCTCGCGAGCGCGGCGCTGCCCATCGCCTCGTTCGGCACCGACGCGCAGCGCGCCGTGTTGGCCGACGTCGTGTCGGGCGACGCCGTGCTCACCGCTGCGCTCCAAGAGCACACGGCCGAGCCCGAGTCGCCCACGACTCGCGCCACTCGCGAGGGCGACGGCTGGCGCATCGACGGCGTGAAGACCGCGGTGCCCTACGCGCACGTCGCCCGCCTGATGCTGGTGCCTGCGGCGACCGACGCCGGCGTCGCGCTGTTCCTCGTCGCGCCGAGCGCGACCGGCGTCACGCTCGACCGCCAAGAAGGTCAGAGCGCGGAGCCGATCTTCCTCGTGACGCTCGACGGCGTGCGCGTCGGCAGCGACGCCCTCCTCGGCGGCGACGCCGCCGACGGCGCCGCGGCACTGCGCTTCACGCTCGACCGCACGATGGTCGCGATGTGCGCGGTGGTGTCGGGGACGAGCGCGGAGGCGGTGCGCATCACCGCCGCGTACAGCGCCGAGCGCAAGCAGTTCGGACACCCGATCGGCGAGTTCCAGGCCGTGCACACCCGCATGGCCGACGCGTACATCGACTCCCAGGCGATCGAGCTCACGATGCTCCAGGCCGCCACGCACCTCGACGAGGGCCGCGACGTCCCCGACGAGGTGCTCACCGCGAAGTTCTGGGCCGCCGACGGCGGGCATCGCGTAGGGCACGCCTGCCTGCACGTGCACGGCGGGATCAGCATCGACCTCGACTACCCGATCCACCGCTACTTCCTGTGGCTCAAGCAGGCCGAGTTCACCCTCGGCGCCGCCACCCCACAGCTCGTGCGCCTCGGCCGCCACCTCGCTGACACCCCCGCGTAGCTGCGCGCGCCGCCGCGGCGCGGTGAGGAGTGAAGGGATCTCCGGAAGGGGTCCGGAAATCGGTACACACCTCGTCGTGCCCGCCGGCTCGGACGGACCTACCGGTTCGGTCAGGCGTCGCGGGCGGCGAGGAGGCGGGCGACGGGTTCGAGGTCGAACGGGGGCCCGGTCATCACGATGATGTGCTCGGCGCCGGCGTCGAGGTACGCCTGGTGGTCGTCGACCTCGTTGGGGCGGATCGAGACGGTGCGTTCGATCTGGTGCGGAGCGCGATCGAGGCGCGCGCACCACTCGTCCAGGACGGCGTTCTTGTGCGCGAAGTGCTCGGGCGGTCCGAACGAGTTCCACATGTCGGCGTGTTCGGCGGTGAGGCGGAGCGTCACCTTCTCGCCGCTCCCGCCGATCAGGATCGGCAGCGACCCGCGGGGCGGGGGAGTGAGGTTCGCGAACCGCTCCATGATGATCGGTAGGTCGCGTCCGAGGTCGCGCAGGCGTGAGGGCGCGGTGCCGAACTCGTATCCGTACTCGTCATAGTCGCGTTCGAACCACCCGGAGCCGATGCCGAGGACGAAGCGGCCGTCGCTCAGGTGGTCGATGGTGCGCGCCATGTCGGCGAGCAGGTTCGGGTTGCGATACGAGTTGCACGTGACCAGCGCGCCGATGGCGGCACGTTCGGTCTCGACGGCCATCGCCGCGAGCAGCGAATAGCACTCGAAGTGGGCGGCGTGCTCGTCGCCGTACAGCGGGTAGAAGTGGTCCCACACCCAGATGCTGTCGACACCGAGCGCGTCGGCGTCGCGCCACGCGCGGCGCAGGTCGTCGACCGTCGTGGCCTGCGGGTGCAGCTGCACGCCGACCTGGAAGCCCATGCACTCGCTCCTCGCGACTCGCTCCGGGTGAGTCGCGGAGGCTACCGGTCCTCGAGCACCAATCGACGACCGCCGTCTTCGAAGCGCAGCGCGGCGTGGCCGTGCAGCAGCCGGGTCAGCGGCCCGCCGACGAGATCGGCGCGCCACCCCACCGAGAGGCGACCGCTGCCGTCGCGCAACAGGTCGGTGACGTCGTTGCGGGTCCCGAGGAGCGACGCCTCGATGCCGAGCTCGCCGGCACGCTGCGCGACCCACGCGCCGAGGACGGTGGCCGCCGGCGCGAGGGCGCGATCGAGGTGGTCGGAGTCGGGGAGGCGCAGCGCGCTCGCGGGGAGCTCCGCGCCGGCGCGCACGGCGTCGAGGATCTCGCGCGCCGCGCCGTCGCGGAGGTGCCGGCCGTCGAGGCCGCGTATGTCGGCGAGCTCGTCGCGCGTGGTCGGCGCGCGCGCGATGACGCCGGCGAGGCCGAGGTCGGGGAGCACGAGGCGAGGCGGTTGGTCGTTCGCCTCCGCGGTGCGTTCGCGCCAGGCGGTGACCTCCTGCGCGATCCCGCGCGACTTCCCGCGCAGCTGTCGTGAGCTCTTCAGCTTCCACCACGCGGTCTCGGGGTCGGGTCGCGTCCGGTCGCGCGCGCGGCGGATCTCGCACTCGTCGAGCGCCCACTCGAGCCGCCCTGCTTCGGTGAGCTGGGGGACGAGCAGGTCGCGCAGCGCGAGCAGGTGCTCGACGTCGGCGGCGGCGTACGCGCGGGGGCCGGGCCCGAGCGGTCGGCGCGTCCAGTCGGTGAGCCGGTCGCCCTTGGTGATGGTGACGCCGAGTAGCCGTTCGGCGAGCGACAACAACGAGGGCGTGCCCATCCCGACGAACCCGGCCGCGACCTGGGTGTCGAAGAGCTGCGCGGGCACGGCGCCGCACGCGCGCTCGAGGATCGCGAGGTCCTGATCCGACGCGTGCGCCACCATCGTCGTGCGTTCGAGCACGGCGCCGAGCGGTGCGACGTCGACGGCGAGCGGGTCGACGAGCGCGAGCCCGTCGCTCCACGCGATCTGCACGAGCGCGAGGCGGGGCCAGTAGGTGCGTTCGCCGTGGAACTCGGTGTCGATCGCGAGCGCGGGCTCGTCGGCCAGCTCGCGCGTCAGCTCGTCGAGCGCGCGCGCGTCGTCGATCCAGCGGGGTTCCACGGCGCCAGTCTCGCGGACGGCGAGCGCCGCCACCGTGCGGAGCGCGACTCAGCCGGGCGGGAACCGGATGTACTCGTCGACGAGGACCTTGGCCAGCTCCTCGTCGGCCGGGACGGTGTCGCCGATCCGACCGCGAGCGCGCAGGTCGGCGACGAGACGGTCGAGCACCACATCGATCGTGAGGTCGTCGGCGTGGGCCCGCCACGCGTCGCGTTCCTCGGTGCTCTCGAAGCAGTACGCCTTCCAGGAGACCGAGAACCGCAGCTCGTCCCACCGGTAGGTCGCGACGGTCGAATCGCCGTCGTGCACGACCCACGTGTCGTCGCCCGCGAAGTCGAGCGACATGCCGGGACGCAACGGCGCGACGCCGGCGTCGGGTCCACCGACGCGCCCGACGCCGTGGAACACCGAGTCGGTGTCGAGGACGAGCGCGCTGTCGTTGCGCACCTGGTGCGCGGCCGCGGGCGCGTCGGGACCGTTCGGGTAGTGCACGAACTCGCCGCCGGCGCAGTCGTGGAACCAGGCGACGCCGGTCGCGATCGGCATCCGGTGCTCCTCGAACAAGTCGGAGTGGCGCATGACGACGAGGAGCCACTGCGGCACGACCTTGCGGTCGCAGCCGCGGAACTCGGGGACGTCGGTGTGGATCGCGAGCTCTTGGCCGGGCACGAGCAGGTTGGCGAACACGATCGCGGGTTCGATGACTGCGCGACCGTGCACCGCGCGCGCGGCGTCGACGAAGCCTTGGTGGTGCAGGAACGGCTCGATGCCCTCGATGCGCGGCGTCTGGCCGTAGGCGTACTCGTCGCGGAAGTAGTTGGTGCGCGCCGCGAGCGTGGGCACCGGCTCGCGCTCGCCGCGTAGCCCGCCGGTGCGCACGAAGTTCGTGACCGCGTCGTACCGCTGCGGCAGACCGGAGGCGAACGCGCTGCCGATCGGCTCCTCGGAGTACATGCGGTAGCGACCGAACCGCTCGCACAGCTCCACGAGCGCGGCCGCGCCCTCCTCGCCGAGCAGGGGATCGATCGCCACCACGGTGTGCGAGCTCACGGGGTCCTCTTCGTACGGGGTCGAACCGGGGGATTCTCGTGCGGGACGCGGGCGACCGCCAGCGGCACGCGGGTACCGTCGATCCATGACCTCAGACACGCGCGACCTCACCGAGCTCGCGGCTCGCCGCCGGCGGCTGCGCGAGACGTACCTGCGGCCCGACGGCGAGCGCCCCGAGAGCACCGGCGGCGGCGTCCACCACTTCGCGCTGATCTGCTCCGACCCCGAACAGACGGTGCGCTTCTACCAAGACCTCCTCGGCTTCCCGCTCGTCGAGCTCTTCGAGAACCGGGACTACCCGGGCTCGACCCACTTCTTCTTCGACGTCGGCAACCGCACGATGCTGGGGTTCTTCGACTTCCCCGGTCTCGGCCTCGAACCGGTGCCCGAGGGCCTCGGTGGCGTGCAGCACGTCGCGGTGTCGGTCACCCCGGAGCGCTTCGAGGAGCTCAAGGCGCGGCTCACCGAGGCCGGCGTCGCGTACATCGGGCCCGATCGCGGGATCGAGGAGTCGGTGTACTTCAAGGACCCCGACGGGATCCAGGTCGAGCTGATCCGCCAGCCGCTGTTCGAGATGCCGGAGTCGGCACCGGCCGAGGACTGACGCAGGACGGTCGCCGTCGCGCGCTCAGCCGAGCTCGACGAGCCACTCGAACGGCGGTCCGGCGTCGTCGAGGAACGTGAGCAGCTCGCTCGACAGGCGCGACAGCTGGTCGAAGACGAGCAGCACGCCGAAGCCGAGCAGGATCGTCGCGGAGCCGGCGACGAGCGCGGCGGTGTGGCGCTTCGCGAAGCCGAGCGCGCCTTGGAGTCGCCCGAACGCGAGCCCGGTCACGAGGAACGGGACGCCGAGTCCGAGCGTGTACGCCGCGAGCAACGTGCCGCCGGCCCACGCGCGGTCTTGGTTCGCGGCGATGCCGAGGATCGACGCGAGCACCGGACCGATGCACGGCGTCCACCCGAACGCGAGCGCCGCGCCCGCGACGACCGGTGCGGCGGCACCGAAACGGCCGAGTCGCGGATGGAACCGCGCCTCGCGGTACAGCCACGGCGCGCGCACGACGAGCGAGCCGAGCAGGAACAGCGCCATCGCCACCATCAGCGCGCCCGAGAGTCGCGTCAGCGTCTCCTGGTTGCGCACGAGGGTGCGGCCGAGCGCGGAGGCGCCGAGCCCGAACGGCACCCACACGAGGCCGAAGCCCACGACGAACAGCCCCGTCGTGGCCGCGATCCGCGCCGAGTGCCGACGGTGGCCCTCCTCGAGGGTGGCGCTGTCGAGTCCGGTGACGAGCGAGAGGTACGCGGGCACGAGCGGCAGCACGCACGGTGACAGGAAGGAGATCAGCCCGCCGCCGAACGCGGCGAGGTACGCGAACGCGTTCACCTCGTCGATGCGCCACGTCTCACCGAGCGCCGCGAGCACCGACGCCGGGAGGGGGAGCATCCGCCCATTGTGCGTCAGCCGTGCACTCCGGTCCTCACCGGCGCGAGCCGTAGGCTCACCGATCTGACACACCGTCAGATGGTCAGACGAGGTCGACGGCGACACGGGAGACGAGGGTGGAGCAGCTGCTCGCGCAATACGACCAGACCGGCAAGGTGGCCGTGCTCACCGGGGTGGGCAGCGGGATCGGCAAGGCGACCGCGCTCGCGCTCGCACGCCTCGGCGCCACGATCGTCGGCGGCGACATCGACGGCGCAGCCGCGCAGGCCACGGTCGACGAGATCACCGCGGCGGGCGGGCGCGCGGCGGCGCAGGTCACCGACGTCACGAGTCGCGACGCGGTCGAGGCGTTGATCGACCGGGCGGTGAAGGACCACGGCCGGCTCGACGTCATGGGGAACATCGCCGGCGTCCCGCACAACAAGATGGTCGCCGACTGCACCGACGAAGAGTTCGAGCGCATCCTCGCGATCAACCTGAAGAGCGTGTTCTACGGGTGTCGCGCCGCGATCCGACACATGGTGCCGCAGGGGTCGGGCTGCATCGTCAACATCTCGTCGGGCGCGATCGACTTCCCGGCCCCGACGCTCGCGTGCTACGCGATGACCAAGGCCGCGGTCGCGATGCTGACGAAGACGCTCGCCACCGAGGTCGGTCGGCACGGAGTGCGCGTGAACGCGTTGGCGCCCGGGATGATCCTCACCAACTTCTCGCGCCACAACTTCGTCGACGCCGACGGCAACGTCGTCCCCGAGAAGCTCGAGGCGTACCACCAGCGCGCCAGCGCGCAGGCGCCGCTCGGGCGGGCGGGCACGGCCGAAGACGTCGCCGATGCGATCGTGTGGCTCGCCTCCGACGCGGCCAGCTTCGTCACCGGCCAGATCGTGCGCCCCAACGGCGGCGTCTCGATGCCTTGGTGACGGTCCCGACGGGGCGGCGGGCTAACGTGGACCGGTTCCCGTGATCGACGACAGCACCCACATCACCTTCGCCGGTCTCGGCGTCTCTCCCGACCTGGTCGACGCGCTCGCGGCGGCCGGCATCGACGAGCCGTTCCCGATCCAGGCGCTGACGATCCCCGACGCGATGCTCGGTCGCGACGTGTGCGGGAAGGCGAAGACGGGCTCGGGCAAGACGCTCGCCTTCGGGATCCCGATGCTCGAGCGTCTCTCGCCGGCCGGCCCGAACGCGCCGCGCGGCCTCGTCCTCGTCCCGACGCGCGAGCTCGCGACGCAGGTGTGCGAAGTCCTCCAGCCGCTCGGGAAGGTGCGCAATGTCCGCGTCGAAGCCGTGTACGGCGGCGTCGCGATGGACCCGCAGGTCGACGCGTTGCGCGCCGGCACCGAGCTCGTGGTCGGCACGCCCGGGCGCCTCATCGACCTGATGGACCGCGGCGAGCTGCGTCTCGACGAGCTGCAGGTGATGGTGCTCGACGAAGCCGATCGCATGCTCGACATGGGCTTCATGCCCCAGGTGCAGAAGATCCTCTACCGCGCCCAGGGCGAGTACCAGACGATGCTCTTCTCCGCCACGCTCGACGGCGCGATCAACTGGCTCGTGCGCCGCCTGCGCGACCCGGCGCGCCACGAGATCGTCTCGCGCGACGTCACCGTCGACGAGATGGAGCACCGCTTCCTGCTCGTGCACGAGATGGACAAGGTGAAGGTCGCCGCGGCGATCACCCGAGGCGTCGAGCGCACGTTGATGTTCTGCCGCACGAAGATCGGCGCCGATCGGCTCGCCCGCGACCTCGAGCGCGAAGGCGTGCAGTGCGCCGCGATCCACGGCGATCGCCGTCAGAACGTGCGCGAGAAGGCGCTGTCAGACTTCGCGGCCGGCAAGCTCCCGGTGCTCGTGGCCACCGACGTCGCCGCGCGCGGTCTCGACGTCGAGGGGGTCGACGTCGTGGTGCACTACGACCCGCCCGACGACCACAAGTCGTACTTGCACCGCTCGGGGCGCACGGCGCGAGCCGGCAAGTCGGGCGTGGCGGTGACGCTGCTGCTGTGGAACGAGGAGAACCTCGTGCGACTGCTGCAGCGCCGCATCGGCGTGCAGGACCCGATCGTCGAGGTCTTCTCGAACGACCCGCGGCTCGCCGATCTCACCGACTGGGACCCGGTCGACGCCTGACCGTCGGCGGCGGTGGCGCGGCGCGTCCGTGGCGGGTCACCGAGCGCGGCTGGCTGGCGCGGTCCACGCGGTGCACGAGCACGTGCGACTCGACCGGGGGACCGGTGCGCGTGCCGGCGCGGTAGCGGCCGTCGACCACCGGCAGCGACCCTCTCCGCATCGCGGCCGCCATCTGGCGACGGCGCGCGAGACGGCGGGCCCGTTGTCGCTTCACTGCCCGGCGGCGCAGGCCCACCAACACGACGAGTGACCCGAGGCCGCCGACGACGACGTTGCGGGTGCTGAACAGGCGGCCGAGCGTCGACTCGCCGTCGTCGCTCGCGCCGGGCGGGTCGACCGCAGCGGAGACGTCGCCCGCGATCGCTGCACTCGACGGGGTGACGAAGCCGCCGCCCGTGGACTCGGCGGCCGGCGCGCCGATCGCGTCGCCGCGCGCGAGCTCGACGAACCCGGCGCGGTCGGCGACGCGTTGCTCGAAGCTGCTGACCGACACGTCGGGCAGCACCTCACCGGTGCCGGACCCTGGAGTCGCGGCGAAGCACTGGTCGAGCATCTGGATCGCCCAGCCGTACACGTCGTAGGTGTCGAGCACGACCGCGATGCAGTCGCGACCTCCGCGCGACGCAGTCGCGACCAGGGTGTGACCGGAGAGCTCGGTGTACCCGGTCTTGAACCCGGTCGCGCCGTCGTAGGCGCGCGTGCCGCCGGGGAGCAGTCGGTTGTGCGACTCGACGGTGCGCGCGTTGCCGGCGCTGTCGCTGATCTCGGCGGTGGCCGACGCGGCGAGCATCGCGAGCTGCGGGACCGCGAGCGCGTTGCGGGTCGCGATCGCGAGATCGAACGCGCTGGCGCGGGGACCACCATCGAACGCGGTCGCATCACTGAAACCGGCCGGGTCGTTGAACGTGCTGTCGCGCATGCCCATGCGTCGCGCGGCGACGTTCATCGCGTC
>DASUMP010000103.1:0-5556 GCA_036277635.1 Acidimicrobiia bacterium
CTGTGGGAGCCGTCGTCCGACATCGACAAGTACGGCACGACGCTCGCGCTCGAGCTGCTCCCGCACTTCACCGACGGACGAATCGGCTCGATGGAAGGCCTCTACTTCGAGTCGGCGGGCACGACGCCGTTCCACTTCCTCGCCGTCAGCGAGCTCACTGCGCCGGGGAAGGCGTCGAACCCCGTGCGCGGACTTTCCTACGGGTCGATCGAGGAGTTCGACCTCGGTGTGCGCCACCTGCAGATGCTCGGCGTGCGCTACTTCCTCACCCAGTCGCCCGAGGCCGCCGCGCGCGCGGACGCCCACGACGATCTCGAGTTCGTCGCCGAGTCGCCCGACCTCGACGGCCAGCTGCCGAACGGCTGGCGGATCTACGAGGTGCAGGACGCGCCGCTGGTCGAGGGTCTCGCGTTCGAGCCGGTGGTCGCGTCGACCGAGTCGGGGACGCAGTCGGAATGCTTCGGCGCGCCGCCGCCCGGCAAGGATCCCGACCTGTCGGCGTGGGAGTGCGCCGCCGCGCCGTGGTGGCGCAACCTGCGTCCGCACTCGAACACCACGCAGTTCAGCGCGCTCGACCGTCCGTTCACCGACGACGGCCCCGACTCGTGGGCGCGCATCGACATCGCCGACTACGCCGACCAGCGCTTCGAGCGACTCGACGAGGTCGACGTCTCCGACATCGTGGAGGAGCCCGACCGCATCTCGTTCCGGGTGTCGGAGCCCGGGGTCCCGGTGCTCGTGAAGGCGTCGTACTTCCCGAACTGGGAGGTGTCGGGTGCCGAGGGCCCGTACCGGATCGCCCCCAACTTCATGGTCGTGGTCCCCACCGAGCGTGAGGTCACCCTCACCTACGGGCTCACCTCGGCCGACTGGCTCGGTCGCCTCCTGTTCCTCGGCGGACTCGTGGGCCTGGGACTCCTCGTGGCCCGCAAGCCCGCCTGGCTGTGGACGTCCGGCGCGCCCGACGACGGCCCGACGGTCGACCCCGACCCCGATCCGGCCGACCCGGACGCTGATCCGGACGACCCCGACGGTACGATGCTCCGTCCCCCGGTCGATCACGTGTACTGACGCGCGGTCCCGGAGCGCAGGAGGGTGCGACCCGGTGTCGTTCGACGCGATCTTCAAGGCCTATGACATCCGCGGGGTCTATCCCGACGAGCTCGACGAGGCGTTCACGCGCCGGCTCGGCAACGCCTTCGCCCACTTCACCGGGGCCGGTCGCGTCGTCGTCGGCCGCGACATGCGCCCCTCGTCGGAGCCGCTCCTCGCCGCGTTCGTCGAGGGGGCGCTCCTCGCCGGAGCCGACATCGTCGACATCGGACTCGCCTCCACCGACGTCCTCTACTTCGCCTCCGGCTCGCTCGACGCGCCGGGCGCGATGTTCACCGCGAGCCACAACCCCGCTCAGTACAACGGCGTGAAGCTCTGCCGCGCCGGCGCAGCACCAGTCGGCGAGCAGACCGGACTCCAGCAGCTGCGCGCCACCATCGAGTCGGGGGTGACCGCCCGCGGCGAGGTGCCCGGCAAGGTCGAGCACCGCGACCTGCTCGACGCGTTCGCCACCCACGTGCAGGGCTTCGTCGACCGCTCGGTGCTCCGTCCGTTGCGCCTCGTGATCGACACCGCCAACGGCATGGGCGGCCACGTGGTCCCGAAGGTGTTCGCCGGGCTCCCGTTCGACGTGACGGTGATCTACGGCGAGCTCGACGGCACGTTCCCGAACCACCCCGCCGATCCGATCCAGCTCGAGAACCTGAAGGATCTCCAGCGCGCGGTGCTCGACGCGGGTGCCGACGTGGGGCTCGCGTTCGACGGCGACGCCGACCGCGTCGTGCTCGTCGACGACCAGGGTCAGCCGGTCTCCGGTTCGACGACCACCGCGATCGTTGCGAAGGGGATCCTCGAGCGAAACCCGGGCGAGACGGTCGTGCACAACCTCATCTGCTCGCGCGCGGTCCCCGAGATCGTGCGCGAAGCGGGCGGTACGCCGGTGCGCGCTCGCGTCGGCCACTCGTTCATGAAGCAGGTGATGGCCGAGACGAACGCCATCTTCGGCGGCGAGCACTCGGCGCACTACTACTTCCGCGACAACTGGCGGGCCGACTCCGGTTCGATCGCCGCGCTCCTCGTGCTCGAGCAGATCTGCCGCGCCGACGCGCCGCTCTCGGAGATCCGCGTGCCGTTCGAGCGCTACGCGGCGAGCGGCGAGGTGAACAGCCGCGTCGACGACCCTGCGGCGGCCATCGAACGCGTCGCCGAGCAGTACGCGCAGTACGACCAGGACCGCCTCGACGGCCTCACGGTCGACGCGGGGGAGTGGTGGTTCAACCTCCGTCCGAGCAACACCGAGCCGCTGCTGCGACTGAACCTCGAAGCCCCCGACGAGGCGGCGTGCGCGGCTCGCACCGACGAGGTGCTCGCCGTCGTGCGGAGCTGATCGGGGCGGACCGGTAGGTTTCGCCCGAACCGCACGACCGACACGAGGTGCGCATGGCGCTCGACCCGAAGCTGCTCGAGATCCTGGCCTGCCCCGACGACAAGGGCCCGCTGCTCTACTTCGCCGACGAAGGCGCGCTCTACAACCCGCGCCTGCACCGTCGGTACCGGGTGCAAGACGACATCCCCGTGCTGCTCATCGACGAGGCCGAGACCGTCGACGACGCCGAGCACGACCGTCTGCTCGCGAAGGCCGAGACCGACGGCATCGAGCCCACGTTCACCGAGGACGAGTGACCGACACGCTCGGGTTCCTCGACGCGGTCTGCGGGCTGCCCGAGCAGCTCACGACCGCGCACGAGCTCGCCGGCGCGATCGACCCCGCGACCTTCCCGCGCGCCGACGCGATCGACCACGTCGTCGTCGCCGGCATGGGCGGCTCCGGCATCTCGGGCGCGGTGCTCGCGGCGGTCGCCACCGACTGCCCGGTGCCGATCGTCACGCTCCAGCGCTACCGCGTGCCCGCGTTCGTCGGTCCGCGCACGTTGTTCGTGGCGCTCTCCTACAGCGGCGACACCGAAGAGACGATCGCCATGGCCACCGAGGCCGTCGCCCGCGGCGCGCGCATCGTCGCAGTGTCGGTCGGTGGCGCGCTCGAGTCGCTCGCTCGCGACGCGGGTGGGATCCACGTGCCGTGCCCTCCGGGTCTGCTGCCGCGCGCCGCGCTCGGCGCGCTCGTGGGCCCGTTGTTCGTCACGATGTTCCGCACCGGCCTGCTCCCCGAAGCGCACCAGCTCCTGCTCGACGCACAGGACCAGCTCGCCCGCCGCCGCGACAAGTGCGAGCCGTCGGTGGAAGGCGCGGCGAACGTCGCCCGCGAGCTCGCCCGCAAGATCGACCGCACGTTCCCGCTGATCTACGGCGGCGGCGCGCTCGGTGCGGTTGCCGCGTACCGCTGGAAGTGCGACGTCAACGAGAACGCCAAGGCCCCTGCGTTCTGGCACTCGTACCCCGAGCTCGACCACAACGAGATCTGCGGCTGGGGTCAGCACGGCGACGTGACCCGTCAGCTCATCACGCTCGTCGAGCTGCGCCACTCGTTCGAGCACCCGCAGATCGCCCGTCGTTTCGACGCCACCCGCGACATCATCGACGAGACCCTGCACCAGGTCCTCTCGCTCGAAGCCGAGGGCGACGGCCGCCTCGCGCAGGTGCTCGACCTCATGTACGTCGGCGACTTCGCCTCGACGTACCTCGCACTCGACAACGACGTCGACCCCGGCCCCATCGACGCGATCTTCGACCTCAAGGCGCGCCTCGCCGAGTGACCGCGCGCGGGTTCGCCCGCGCCACCGGCGGTTGGGTTGTCAAAGGTCTGGTGGGGAAGCGGGGAAGCGTCGGGGTTGGTTCGGTCAGGGTGGCCCGCGCCACGCCCAGCCACCCTCGGCGTGACGGACGAGCTGGGCGCCGTCGTTGGTGATCCGCGCGTGGTGGTGCGCGCAGACGCGGGCGAGGTTGTCGAGGGTGGTGGGTCCGCCGAGCGCGAACGGCACCACATGGTGGATCTCGAGCCGTTCGCGCACCGAGCAGCCGGGGACGACGCATTTCGGGTCGCGCCGTTCGAGGGCGCTGCGCAGGTGGGCCGGGATGGTGCGCCCGGCGTGCGCGACGGCGCGCACGTCGACACCGTCGGTCACGAGCACTTTCAGGACGGAGTCGTCGGCGAGGCGGCGCGCAACGGCGACCGGGACGGGTCCGATCCCACGGATCTCACACCGTTCCCCGGCGACGGTGTGCCCGCGCACGAGCGCGGCGTGGTCGATGTCGACGTGCACCGTCGCGGTGCCTGTCGCGGTTCCGGTGCCGGTGACGACGCGTACGAACGCATCCGCGGTGTACGCGTCGTAGGGTTCGCGCCGCCCGTCGCGGCGCGCGTCGGTGAACACGGCGGCGCGTTCGCGTTCGAGCACGGCCCATACCTGCGCGCCCGCATCGGGCGTCAGGCGCGCGTCCAATCGGAAGGCGCCGTCGGTGTCGGTCCAGTGCCGCACGTACCGCGTCTCGTGGACGCGCCGGTACCGGTCGAGATGCTGCTCGTGCGCGGCCGACGCGATGACGCGCCGGCATTGTTCCCGCAAGATCGCGAGCGGCTCGCGCGCGGCGTACTCAACCAACACTTGCTCGTGCGCGGGTGACACACCGATCGCGCTGGTGAGCTCGATCACCTGCGGCACCGACACCCGCCCCGCGCGCACCGCCGAATCCACCACCGGCTGATCGGGGAGGCGGCGGGCCGCTTCGAGCGTGGAGGTGGCCTGCGCCACCGACGTGCCTGACCGTGCCGCCAGCCAGTGCGCCGCCGAGCGGAACCCCTCGTGCTCCCAGCTCCCCGATTCCGCGGCTCGGGGTGCGGCGAGCGTGCGCACCGCCCCCGCCAGCCGCTCCAGCTCCGCAGCGAGCTCGACCAACACCACCGCGTCCGCGGGCGCGACCGCCCCCGGGACCAGCCGGCCGGCGAATCCCCGCATCGTTTCGATGGCGTCGCGCACACTCTCGAACATGTGTTCGCATCATAACCAGGGGGTGAGACAACAACCCATGGCGCGCGACCCGCTCGGCATCGGGCACTCTGCGCTTGTGAGTGATACCGAGCGGGTGCGCCGAATCGTTCGCGGCGAGGTGTCATGTCGAGACCTGTCGGCGCTTGGCGTCAGCCTGACGGAGACGGAGGACGGTCAGCAACTCACGTACTCACGTCGGTTGATCCTTGATGCACTGCCGCTCTCGGACCTCGCGATCGGACTGCACGCTCATTGGCGCATGGGAACGGAGCTTCGTGAGTGGGCGACCGCGATGCTGATGTTGTCGGACATTCAGTTCGTCGAGGCGGAGTCGTCCGACGAGGAAGCGCTTCTGGAGGGGCTGTGGGCTGCCGCCGCAGGTGAAGCCATTGACGAATCCACACTCGCTCTCGCACGACGGCTGGCTAGCGCATAGCTGCCGCACTGTGCTGGCGAACACGCGCCGCTTCGGGCACTCTGGGCGGGTGACGAGGAACGGTCAGGACACGCAACCCTCCAATCTCGCTCGGCTCGCCATTGCCGCACTATTCGCCGG
>DASUMP010000104.1:0-8475 GCA_036277635.1 Acidimicrobiia bacterium
CGCTCGTCGGTGAACTGCGCGGCGGGGGCGTCGCGCACGAAGGCGTGGCGGAGCACGTCGGTGAGGTGGAAGATCGCTTCTTGTGCAGTCGTCGGGTCGTTCACGCCGGGAGAGAGTGCGAGCAGCGCGACATCGGCGAGCTGCCGCAACCCGTAGCTCGGGTCCTGCTGCATCGTGCGCACCGAGCCGACGTGGATTGCACTATCTGCGCGTGCGGCCACCTCCGCCCGGTCGATCGGCGCCGGCCAGATTGTGCACAGCGGCGTTCCCTCGACGCCGTAGCGACCGACCGCCGTCTCGACTCGGACCGTGCCACCGTCGGGCACCAAGTCGAGCAACTGTTGGGTGCTGAGTTGCTGCAGCCAGCCGCTCTCGCAGAACCGCACCGTGTGGCCGTCGTCGGGTGGCACTTCCGATGCGCCACTGGTCACCGTGCCGGACTCGGGCCAAGCCGTGTCGAACTGGCGCTTCGTGTCGTGGCTGATGCGTCCGAGGATCTGGCTTGCCTCCATGGTGTGTGCGTTGTGATCGATGAACGCGATGACAGCCAGGATCGCTCCGACGCCCAGCACGACCGCCACCGCCACGGTGAGATTCGGAACCACTGGTTCGCCGCCGTCTTCGAGCGGACCGCGCACCGCACGCAAGCCGATGAGGCAGTAGGTGAACGTCCCCACGGCGACGCCCATGACGCGCCGGTTGAACGGATCGCGAAAGAGGCTGTGAACCACTCGAGGCGAGTATTGGCTCGACGCCTGCTGGATGACGAGCAACGACACCGAGAACGCGATGCCGGCGACCGTGATGGTCGCCGCCGCAACGACTCCCAAGACCTCGCGCGCGCTGGCCACGGTTGAGGTGAGCACGAACGGGAGATCGCCGGCGTCGTCGCCGATCGCCGAGTCCGTGGCGATCAGTGCTTGAGCAAGACCGGCACCCATGAGCACGAAGATCGACGGGACGAAGAAGAGGCTGCTGCGCAGCTTCTCGACGAGCGCGCTGATCTTGAGATCCACGATTGGGAGGGTACCGACGAGAGATGCGTGGGAGCGTTCGCTAGATCCTTCCGACATCGTCCGCAGCCAGCGCGTCGCGGGCCTGTCGCTGCTCCAGGAAGTAGGCGCCGAGGCTCCCTGCGAGGGCGGCGAAGAACACGACGGCGTACACAGCGAGAACGACGTCGAGCACCTGCGCGAGTCCGTGCTCGTGGCCGGTGGGTTCACCGGCGACCGCAGCTAGTGCCGCCGCGTGCAGTGCGCTCCCGTACGGGCGCAATCGCGCCGCTTGGTACAGCACATCTGCAGCCCCGAAGATCACGATCGCCGTGAGAACGGTCAGCCAGGCGACGCGACCACTGAGGGTCGCGCGGGCGGATCGCGTGCCGCGGAGTGCCGCGAGGGCCACACGCGTCGGGCGCGCGACGCGCAAGACGAGCAGTGCACGGAGCAGCGTGAGGACGGGGACGACGAGAAAGAGCAGTTGCCACCAGGTCCGTCGCAGGAAGCGAGACGTGGACGGTGCGATGACCAACCGCAGCGCGTATTCGGCGACGAAGACGGACCAGAGCAACCACGTGGCAGCGAGCAGCGCTCGCTGCAGAGCGGTTCCCTCGGTTGCCGGCCCCTGAGCGAGGACGACCACGACGAAGAGCAGCCCAAGGGTTGCCATCACCGGGTGGAGACGTTCGTAGAGGTGCTGGGCGAGGCGCTCCCGCGCAGTGGCGGATCGCTCGAGAGCGCCGCGCACCGTGAAGTCACCGACCGCCTCGGGAGCGTCGTTGGGATTCCTTGCGCGCGCGACCTCGGCCAAGTGCTCCTGTCTATCGCTCCGGGTGTGCGGGTAGACGGTCAGGGTCGTCGTGAGGGAGGACGCAGTCGCGCCGACTGTTGACGGCGCGAAGCTGTTCGGATGCTCCTCATCGACGCCGCGAACGTGATCGGCTCGCGGCCGACGGGGTGGTGGCGAGATCGTCCTGGCGCGGCGCGACGGTTCACGGAGCAGGTGCGCGCGACGGTGGCTGCTGGAGGTCTCGACCCGCCCGTGACCATCGTGCTCGAGGGTCAGTCGAAGGCGGGCGCTGACGAATCCGATGTGGGCGGTGTCACGGTCGTGCACGCGAGTGGCGAGGGCGACGACACGATCGCCGCGCTCGCGGCGAGCCATCGCGGGGCGGTCGTGGTGACCGCCGACCGCGCGCTCGCGGAGCGGGTGCGCGCGGTCGGCGGCACGGTCGTCGGGCCGAGTTGGCTGCTCGACCGGCTCGAGGATCAGCCCCAGGCGGCGGCGGAACGGCGGCGGTAGCGGCGCCCACCCAGCGTGATGAGCAGGAACAGCACCGGGGCCGGGACCTCGCGGCGCAATGCGGCCGCGATGTCGGGGTCGTCGGTGTCGGCGAGCCACGCGAAGAAGTTCCCGGCCCCCTCGGTGTGCGACTTCCGCGCGCGCTTCACCGCCGCTTCGTGTTGCGGGCTGTCCTTGTGGCGCGCCCCGAACGGCTCCAAGTCACGTTCTTCGTGCGCGAGGTGGTCGTCGAGGACGCGGTGCAGCTCGGCGACGGCGTCGCGCGCGGCAGCGGCGTTGCTCTCGTTGGGGTCCACCGCGAAGGCCGCCATAGCGCTCTCGGCGAGGGTGAGCGCCGCGACCATCTGTCCGTGCTCGGCCTCGAGCGCGTCGATGAGGGCGTGCTCGACGCCGAGCTCCTGGAACGCGGGCCAGAACAGCGTCTCCTCGTCGTGGTGGTGCAGGTGGAGCTGGTGGGCGACGTTGTTCCACGCGGCCGTGAGCTGATCCGCTCGCGCGCGTGAGCCGGCCGGGAATCGCCGGAGGGCGTCGTCGAGGCGTTGGAGGTCGCGACGGAACGCCGCGTGGATGACGGTGTTCAGCGTGCGGTGTTCGGTTCGGGCGGTCGTCGATGTCGAGGTCATGGTTGCTCCTTCGGGTCGGATGGGTGACGTCGGGCGCGCTCCCAGAGCTCGCTGACGTCGGGATAGGTGTCGTATTCGGCCTGGCCGTCGAGCAGCGTCGGTGCCGGCTCTCGGCCCGCGCTGATCCGCTCGAACCGGCGGAAGAGCGAGAAGCGCTCGATCCCGGGGGCGACCGCGACGAGCAGCTCCGCGTCGCTGCCGGGCGCCGCCGCGAACGCGTGGGTCACGCCGGGCGCGACCGAAGCGAAGTCGCCCGCACCGAGCTCGACGATCTCGTCGCCCACGAGGAGATCGACCCGGCCGTCCACGACGTAGAACACCTCGGACACGACGCCGTGGTGATGGGGGCTGGCGCCGTCGGCGCCTCGGGACAGCGAGGTGTGGTGGACGCTGAGCGTCCCGCCCGTGGCCGGACCGTCGGCGAGGAGGGTCATCGCCGATCCGTCGCGGAACACGAGGCGCTCGGCCGCGGCGGCACGGGCCACGACCGACGACGGGGCCGTGAGCTCGGCGATGGAGTCGGTCATGTCCAGCCCTCCGGAATCCTGAAATTCAGCAGAGTCAAATTCTGCGCAGATATATGCTCTACTGTCAAGTGCATGGCGACGACCCGCAAGCGGAGCTACGACGCAACGAAGCGGCGGGAGCGCGCGGAGGAGGAGCGGCGAGCGACCCGACGCCGCGTCCTGGCCGCCGCGCAGGTGCTCTTCGTCGGGAAGGGCTACAAGGCCACGACCATGGCCGACATCGCCGCCGAGGCGGGCGTCGCGATGCAGTCGGTCTACAAGGCCGGCCGGAGCAAGGCCGACCTGTTGCAGCGCGTCGTCGAGGTGGTCGTGGCCGGTGACGACGACGACGTACTCATCACGGACCGTCCGAGCGTGGCCGCCATCGCCGACGAAGCCGACGCGACCCGCCAGGTCGAGATGCTCGCGGCCCTGATCGCGTCGACCCAGGAGCGATCCGCGCCGGTGCAGGTCGCGCTGCGCGAGGCGGCCGCACTCGACCAAGCGGTCGCGCGCAACCTCGATGCCGAGCTCCAGCGCCGGCACGAGACGATCGGCGCCGTCGTCGGCATGATCGCGGAGGATCGCCTGCGCCATTCGCGAGAGGAGAGCGTCGACACCGTGTGGGCGATCGGTAGCTCCGAAGTCTTCTTGCTCCTCCGGACCCGACGCGGTTGGGACGCGGATCACTACCTGCGATGGCTCACCTCGACGCTGGTCGGTCAGCTCCTCGTCACCGACGCGCCGGTGTCCTGAGGTTCTTCGGATCGCGCGACGATGCGTCAGCGCGCGCGACGGGCGCACTCGGGCCCGTTGGCCCTACGAGGGCGCCGACGTCAGCGCAAGGATGAGTGCTGTGCGACAACGTGTGAGACGTGCCGGCTGCGCGCGTCGTCGGAGCGCGTGCGTGCTGCTGAGCGCGGCCGCGAGCGCGGAGGTGGTCCTGCTCTGGCTCGGCCGCGCCTACGGCTCGACCGCGCGCGAGCGCGCCGAGGCGTTGCCGGGCGACGACATCGTTGCGCGTCCGCAGGTCGTCACCGACCACGCCATCACGATCGACGCGCCGCCCCAGGCGGTGTGGCCGTGGCTCGTACAGATGGGCTGGCATCGCGGCGGGTGGTACACCGCGCGTTGGGTCGATCGGCTGCTGTTCCCCGCGAACTGGGCCAGCGCGGATCAGATCGTCCCCGAGCTGCAGCACTGCGCCATCGGCGACTTTATCCCCGACGGCGCGCCGGAGACCGCTTGCGGGTTCATCGTCGAGCACGTCGAACCGAACCGCGCGCTCGTGCTGCACTCCACGAGCCACCTCCCGGCCGAGTGGCGCGAAGCGCACCGCGCGTCGCTCGACTGGTCGTGGGCGTTCGTGCTGCAACCGCTCGACGACGGTCGCCGCACCCGGTTCCACTTCCGGTCCCGCTGGAGCACCGCGCCGTGGTGGCTCACGCTCGGAGGCCGGTTCGTCATCGTGCCCGCCGACTTCATCATGTCTCGCGACATGCTCCACGGCGTCAAGCACCGCGCCGAGACGTTCAGCCGTGATCGCGCGGTGAGCTGACAGTCAGGGCAGGTCGAGGATCATTGCGATCGTCTCGCGCAGCTGCGCGAGCACAGAAGCACCGACGTTGCCGCGCACCGCGACGATCCGGGTCGGTGAGACGGCTCGGAGGTGTTGACACTGCGCGGCGGACACGGCGTGCAACCCGTTGGTCGCGTCGGGCTCGATGACGATCTCCGAGTGGAACGCGCGGATCGTCGACGTGAGCGGCACGACGTGGATGACCGCGGGCGTGGCGTCGAGGATCCGCTGGGCGGTGACGATCACGGCAGGGTGGCGGAACCCGGCCGCGCGTCCCTCGGGGAGTCCCAGATCGAGGTCGACGACGTCACCCGAGGTCGGCATCGAGCCAGGCGACCTCGTCGTCGCGCAGTGGCGTGCGCAACTCTTCGCCGGCGCGGTCCTGGCGAAGCGCGCGTACGGCGAGGGTCACGGTGTTGCCGACCGTGGTGTGCAGCTCGGCGGCGAGTCGCTTCAGCTCGTGGTGGGTCGCTGCGTCGATCCGAACGCTCGTACTCTGCATGCAGATCAGCATACATCGCTCTGGGGGGCCGGACACCGGTCGGCGTGGTCGTGACAGCCTGGGGCTTGGCGGGCGAGGGGAGTGTCATGCAGGTGCCGTTGACGATCCGTGATCACCTCGAGCGGGCCGAGCTCGTGTACGGGCGGCGCATCGGCGTGGTCGACGAGCCCGACCAGCCCGCGGCGTCGTGGGGCGAGGTCACGTACGCCCGGTTGGCCGAGCTCGCTCGCGCGCAGGCCGCGGGGCTCGACGAGCTGGGCGTGGCCCCGGGCGAGCGCGTCGCGATCGTCAGCCAGAATTCGGCGCGATTGCTCACCTCGTTCTTCGGGGTGAGCGGATCCGGACGCATCCTCGTCCCCATCAACTTCCGCCTCAACGCCGAAGAGGTCGCGTACATCGTCGAGCACTCGGGCGCGTCCGTGCTGCTCGTCGATCCCGAGCTCGACGACTCCCTGCGCGACGTCGACGCCAAGCATCGGTTCGTCATCGGCAGCGACTCGGATCGCGTGCTGTTCCCCGACGGTGTCGAGGCGCGCTCGGTGCACGTCGAGGAGCACGACACCGCGACGATCAACTACACGAGCGGCACGACCGCGCGACCGAAAGGCGTCGAGCTCACGCACCGCAACCTGTGGATCAACGCCGCGCTGTTCGGGTGGCACATGGGTGTGAACGACCGCGACGTCTACCTCCACACGCTGCCGATGTTCCACGCCAACGGGTGGGGCATGCCGTTCGCGGTCACGGCGATGGGCGGTCGGCACATCGTGCTGCGCAAGGTCGACGGCGCGGAGATCCTGCATCGAGTCGAGCAGCACGGCGTGACCCTGATGTGCGGCGCGCCCGCCGTGTGCGCGGCCGTGCTCGACGCCGCCGCGTCGTGGGACGGGCCGATCCCGGGCGCGGGAACCGTGCGCATCGTCGTCGCCGGCGCCCCGCCGCCGACGCGCACGATCGAGCGCATCGAACGCGAGCTCGGGTGGCAGTTCAACCAGCTGTACGGGCTCACGGAGACGTCGCCCGTGCTCACGATCAACCGCCCGCGGGCCGAGTACGCCGACCTCGACCCGACCGAGCGCGCGAAACTGCTCAGTCGTGCGGGTGCGCCGGCGTTGGGCGTGCAGATCCGCATCGACGGCCAGGGTGAAGTGCTCGCGCGCGGCAACGTCGTGCTCGAGGGCTACTGGAACCAACCCGATGCGACCGCCGAAGCGATCGTCGACGGTTGGTTCCACACCGGCGACGGTGGCGACCTCGACGACGACCACCACCTCACGATCTCCGACCGCAAGAAGGACGTGATCATCTCCGGCGGTGAGAACGTCTCGTCGATCGAAGTGGAAGACGCGCTCTTCTCGCACCCGGCGGTCGCCGAGGCCGCGGTGATCGGCGTGCCCGACGAGAAGTGGGGGGAGACGGTGAAGGCCCTCGTCGTGCTCGCGCCGGGCGCGACTGCGACCGAATCGGAGCTGATCGAGCACTGTCGTTCGGTGCTCGCGCACTACAAGTGCCCGACGAGCATCGAGTTCCGCACCGAGCTCGCCCGCACCGCAACCGGCAAGCTCCAGAAGTTCCGCCTCCGCGGCCCCTACTGGGAAGGCCGCGACCGTCAGATCGGCTGACCGATGAGTGCTGTGGACGATCTGGCGGCGGTCTGGTTGTACGTCGCGGACACGTCGTGTCGCGGCTACTCGCCGTTGTACGACCGGATCTGTCGCGCGGTCGCTGGCAATGACGACGTCCTCGAGCTCGTGTCCACGGCGCCTCCGGTGGGGCACAACCCGCTACTGCTGCTCGCGGCCGTGCACTACCTGGTCTTGGGTGGACTCGATCACCCGCTCGCCAGCGTCTACGCGGGCACGTCGGACGAGGATCCGGGGCCGTTGTTCATCGACGTGTGCCTCGACCATCGTGACGAGCTGCTCTCGCTGCTCGCGACCGAGCAGGTGAACACGAACGAAGTCGGACGCGCCGCAGTGCTCGGACCCGCGTTCACCGAGGTGGCCGCGCGCTTCGGCGCGCCGTTGAGCCACCTCGACGTCGGGTGCAGCGCGGGGCTCAACCTCCTGCTCGACCGGTACCGACTCGACTACGGCGCGGCGGGTGTGACCGGCCCTGCCGACGCCGCGGTGGAGGTCCGGTGCGACGTCGTCGGTGGGTCGCCGCCGATCGCGCCGACGCTGCCTGCGATCGCGGGCCGGATCGGTCTCGACCGCGCGCCGGTCGATCCGCACGATCCGCACCAGTCGCGGTGGCAGCTCGCGTGCGTGTGGCCCGACACCGGTCGTCTCGAACGCACGGCGCGCGCGTTGGAGGAAGCGCGCCGCGGCCGGTATCCGCTGGTGCACGGCGATGCCGTCGAGCGCGTGGGCGATCTCGTCGCCGACCTGCCGCGCGACTCGCTCGCGGTCGTGACCACGACGTGGGTCGTCGGGTACTTCCCGGGCGAGCAACGCGCGGCGTTCCGTGATGCGCTCGCCGCTGCTTCGAACGCGCGGCCGATTGTGTGGATCAGCGCGGAAGGCGCTGGCGTCGTCGAGCTCATCCCCGACGTCCGGCCCGTGTCCGACGAGCGCGGCGTCGAGTGGAGCGTGCTGGGCCTCGCGACGTTCCGCGACGGCATTGCCAGCGCCGAGCTGCTCGGCTACGCGCATCCGCACGGCAGCGGACTCGACTGGCGAGCGTCGGCGCACCACGAACGAGCGGGAGGTGCCGCGTGATCGTCGCGCTGTTCTGGATCCCCCTCGTCCTCATCCTCGCCGCGGCGATCGTCGCGTTCCTCTCGGTCCGGCTCAGTTCGCTGCGGATCACGCGTGAGGGCGTCGAGATCCGCAACGCGTGGCAGGTACCGAAGCTGATCCCACTCGCGCGAGTCGTACGGTTCGAGGAGACCGAGCGCGTGGGTGCGTTCGGGTTCGTGCGCCCGAACACCGGCGTGCTCGTGCTCGACGACGGCTCACGCCT
>DASUMP010000105.1:0-8756 GCA_036277635.1 Acidimicrobiia bacterium
CTTCCAGCATCGCGTCGCGGAACTTGCGGGACCCGTTGGCGTTGGTGCGCTCGCCGATCGCGAGGTACGCGGTGTCCTGGTGGAACGGGACGTGGCTGTAGATCGACGAGCAGCCCGGCTCGAACAGCGGCTCGCGCGCGACGGGCGCGCGGCGGCCGAGGCGCTCGACGACCGTGCGCAGGTGCTCGGGAGTGGTGCCGCAGCAGCCGCCGACGATGTTCAGGCCGAACTCGGTGACGAAGCGCTCGTGCGCGTCGGCGAGCGCGCCGGGGGTGAGGCTGTAGCACGTCTGGCCGTCGACGACTTCGGGGAGCCCGGCGTTCGGGAGGCACGAGAGGTACGTGCGCGCGTGGCGCGCCAGGTAGCGCAGGTGCTCGGTCATCTCGCCGGGGCCGGTGGCGCAGTTCATCCCGATCACGTCGGGTTGCATCGCCTCCAGCGCGGTGAGCGCGGCACCGATCTCGCTGCCGACCAGCATGCGGCCGGTCGTCTCGACCGTGACCTGCACCATGATCGGCAGGGTGCGTCCCGCGCGCGCCATCGCCCGCCGCGCTCCGTTGATCGCGGCCTTGGCCTGTAGCAGGTCGTAGACGGTCTCGACGAGCAGCACGTCGGTGCCGCCGGCGAGCAGCCCGTCGACCTGCGCTTCGTAGCCGTCGCGCAGCTCGGTGTACCGGATGTGACCGAGCGACGGCAGCCGCGTGCCCGGACCGATCGACCCGATGACGAACCGCGGCTGGTCGGTCGTGGCGTAGCCGTGGGCCACCTCGCGCGCGAGCTCGGCGGCGCGCCGGTTCATCTCGAAGGTCTTCTCGGGGATGCCGTACTCGTTGAGGACGAGCGGGAACGATCCGAACGTCGCGGTCTCCACCGCGTCGACACCCGCGGCGAAGTACTCGTCGTGCATCGCCGAGATCAGGTCGGGACGAGTGAGCACGAGGTGTTCGTTGCAACCCTCGAGCGCCTCGCCGCCGAAATCGTCGGGACCGAGATCGTGCCCTTGCACCCACGTGCCGAACGCGCCGTCGAACACGAGGACGCGGTCACGCAGCACGTCGAGGAACTCGGGCATCTGTCCAGGCTACCGGCCATCTGCAGGCAGCCCCGCAGGGAAAACCGGCCCGTAGACTGCGCATCCTGCCCCCGCCACCCGGAGGATCGACGCGTGCCCCCGACCTTCACGCTCAGCTCGTCCGCCCCGACGTCGGTTCGCGCCGATCTGCTCGCGGTGCCCGTGTTCGCAGATCGCGAGCTCGGGCCCGGTGCGCGTGAGGTCGACGACGCGCTCGGCGGTGTGCTCGTCGAGTTCATGGCCGAGACCGACTTCTCGGCTGCGCGCGGCGAGACGCTCGCGGTGCCGACGGGCGGGCGTCTCGGCGCGAAGGCCGTCGTGTTGGTGGGCATGGGTGCACGCGACGAGCTCGACCTCGACGCGCTGCGGCGGGCGGGTGCCGGACTCGCGCGCCGATCGGCGCGGGTCACGTCGGTGGCCACCACGTTGCTCGACGCGATGCCCGCGTCGGTCGACCGTGCCGCCGCCGCGCAAGCGTTCGCCGAGAGCATCGCCCTCGGCGGCTACCAGTTCCTGCGCTACAAGGGTGAGGCGAAGCCGTCGAAGCTGCGGCGCGTGGTGCTGCTGGGTGGCGGCGGCGCCGACGTGCGCGGCGCGCTGGAGCGCGCGAGCGCCGTGAGCGAGGCGGTGCTGTGGGCGCGCGACCTCGTGAACGAGCCGTCGCTCGGCAAGTCGCCGGCCGAGGTCGCGACGGCCGCGCGCGCGTTGCTGCGCGGCACCGGCGTCCAGGTGCAGGTCTGGACCGGCGCGCGCCTCGAGCGCGAACGGCTCGGCGGCGTCGTGGGTGTCGGCCAGGGTTCGAGTCGGCCGCCGTGCCTGCTGCGGCTCGAGTACGCGCCGGCGCGCGCCAACGGGACGCTCGCGCTCGTCGGCAAGGGCGTCGTGTTCGACTCCGGCGGGCTCTCGATCAAGCCCGCGAACGGCATGGAGACGATGAAGACCGACATGGGCGGCGCCGCGGCCGTCATCGCCGCGATGTCCGCGATCGCCGCGCTCGGTGTGAAGACGCGCGTCCTCGGGTTCGTGCCGCTGGTCGAGAACATGCCGAGCGGCACTGCGATCCGTCCCGGCGACGTGCTGCGCTTCCGCAACGGCAAGACCGCAGAGGTCCTGAACACCGACGCGGAGGGTCGACTGATCCTCGCCGACGGCCTGTCCCTCGCGTCGGAAGCCAAGCCCGATGCGATCGTCGACCTCGCCACGCTGACCGGCGCGTGCATGGTGGCCCTCGGCGACCGGATCGCCGGCTTGATGGCAAACGACGAGGAGTGGGGCTCGCAGGTGCGCGCGGCTGCCGATCGGGTCGGCGAGCCGGTGTGGCCCCTCCCGCTCCCGAAGGATTACCGCAAGCTGATCGACTCCGATGTGGCCGACATGAAGAACATCGGAGGCAGCTACGGCGGTGCGATCACCGCCGGCTTGTTCCTGCAGGAGTTCGTCACCGACGCGCCGTGGGTGCACCTCGACATCGCGGGCCCCGCGCGCGCGTCCTCCGACGACGGCGTGCTCGTGAAGGGCGGCACCGGGTTCGGCGTGCGAACCCTCGTCGAGCTCGCGCGCTCCTTCGAAGCGCCCGCCCGCCCGCGCTCGGCAACGAAGCGCCGCGCGCCGGCCAAGCGAGCGAAGCCGCGCGCGCGGAAGCGCTCGTAGTCGTCCACACGGAGTCGAGGAGCGGCATGGGAAAGCGCGGCCTGGCGTTCGCGACGGCGTTCATCCTGGTGATCGCCGCGGCCGCGTGCTCCGACTCCGACGACGGCGAGGCGCTGGTCGACCTGCGGGGTAAAGCCTCCGACGGCGCGTACCCCGAGGTCGAGGTCGAGGCGATCGACAACACGTTCCGGGAGCAGAACATCCGGATCGATCCCGGCGTCACGGTCGCGTTCACGAACAACGGCCGCAACGACCACGACGTGCGCCCCGCCGACCCCGAACAGGACTTCGGGGGCGACTTCGGCGTCGAGCGCAGCGACTTCACACCCGGCGACGAGTACGAGTTCCGGTTCGACGACCCGGGCGTCTACCGGTACTTCTGCAGCCTCCACGGCTCCTCGACGCGCGGGATGATCGGCAAGGTCGTCGTCGGCGACGTCGATCCCGACTCGGGCGAGCCCGAAGGCCCCGACGGTGGCGACGCCTCGGGGACGATCTCGGTCCCCGACGACTACCCGACGATCCAGGCCGCGGTCGACGCCGCGTCGCCCGGCAGCCTCGTGCTGATCGAGCCGGGCACCTATCGCGAAGCGGTGACGGTCACGACCCCCGACATCGTGATCCGCGGGGTCGATCGCAACGAGACGATCCTCGACGGCGAGTTCGAGCTCGACAACGGGTTCAAGGTGCTCGCCGACGGCGTCGCGATCGAGAACATCACCGCGCGCAACTTCACCGTGAACGGATTCTTCTGGACCGGGGTCACCGGGTACCGCGGCTCTTACCTCACGGCGGTGCGCAACGGCGACTACGGCGTGTACGCGTTCGACTCGGTCAAGGGTCAGTTCGACAACTCGTACGGCGCGGGGAGTCCCGACGCGGGCTTCTACATCGGGCAGTGCTACCCGTGCGACGCGCTGATCACCGACGTGTACGCCGAGTACAACGGCCTCGGCTACTCGGGCACGAACGCCGGCGGCAACCTGCTGATCGTGAACTCGGAGTTCAGCAAGAACCGCATCGGGATCTCGCCGAACAGCGGTACGTACGAAGAGGAGTACCCCGAGCGCGAGACGACGATCGTCGGCAACATCGTGCGCGCCAACAGCAACCCCGCCACGCCGTCGATCTCGATCGCGCAGACCGCGTTCGGGAACGGCATCCTGCTCGCCGGTGGCCTCGACAACGTCGTCGAACGCAACGTCGTCCTCGGCCACGACAACCTCGGCATCGGCATCATCCCGCTGCCGGAGAAGGTCCTCGATCCCGACAACCCCGACGCCATCGACTTCGAGTCGCGCGGCAATCGCATCGTCGGCAACCTCGTGCGCGACAGCGGGGTCGCCGACTTGTTCGTGGTCACGAACCTCGTCGATCCGACCGACGGCGGCGAGAACTGCTTCGCCGACAACGAGTTCAGCACGAGCCTGCCTGCCAAGGTGGAGGGCCTGCTCCCCTGCGACGGAACACCGCCGTCGGGGTTCGAGGCTGCGATCGCGCGCTTCGTCGAGGTGTTCACCGCGGAGTATCCCGCGGGTCTCGACTACACGACCGTGTCGCTCCCGCCGCTCCCGGACCTCCCGAACATGCCCGACGCGCGCACCGCGCCCGCGGAGCCCGCGACCGACTTCAGGTTCGCGATCGACCTCGACGAGATCGAGCGTCCCGACGTGGGGTGATCAGTGCGTGAGCACGCTGCCGTCGGCGAGGACCGCGTGCGGCAGGCAGTGCTCGTCGTACTCGGCGATCACGATCTCCGCGTTCTCGCCGCACGCCGGGCACTGCGGATCGCGGCGCACCTTGAACGTGCGGAAGCTCTGCTCCAACGCGTCGTACGCGAGGAGTCGACCGCGCAGCGGGTCACCGAGGTTCAAGATGAGCTTGATCGCTTCGAGTGCCTGCACCGAGCCGACGATGCCGGGCAGCACACCGAGCACACCCGCCTCCGCGCACGACGGCGCCAGCTCGGGCGGCGGCGGTTCGGGGAGCAGGCAGCGATAGCACGGGCCGTTGTACGGGTCGAAGACGGTGACCTGACCTTCGAAGCGGAAGATCGAGCCGTGTACGACGGGGATCCGCTTCAGGAGCGACGCGTCGTTCAGCAAGTAGCGCGTGGGGAAGTTGTCGGTGCCGTCGACGACGACGTCGTAGCCGTCGATGATGTCGAGGATGTTGTCGGCGCCGAAGCGCACGTCGTAGGTGACGACGTTCACGTCGGGGTTGAGCGCGGTGAGTGTCTTCTTGGCCGAGTCGACCTTGCGGTCGCCGATGCGCTCCATGTTGTGGAGGATCTGGCGCTGCAGGTTCGACGCGTCGACCACGTCCATGTCGACGATGCCGAGGGTGCCCACGCCGGCGGCCGCGAGGTAGAGCGCCGCAGGTGAGCCCAGGCCGCCGGCGCCGAGGAGGAGCACCTTCGCCTCGAGCAGCTGCTGCTGACCGGCTTCACCGACCTCGGGCAGCAGGATGTGGCGGTGGTAGCGGTTGCGCTGCTCGGGGCTCAGCACCGCGGGCGTGATCCACGGCCGCCCCTCGTTCTTCCACCGGCCGAACCCGCCGCGCATCGACACGACGTCTGCGTAGCCGAGCTCCTGGAGCGTCTTCGCCGCGAACGCGGAGCGGGTGCCGCCGGCGCAGTAGATGACGACCGGGGCGCTGCGGTCGGGGAGCTTGTTCTCGATCTGGCTCTCGAGGTGGCCCCGGGGGATGAACGTGGAGCCCGGGATCATGCCCTGCTCGTACTCGTCGAGCTCGCGCACGTCGAGGAACTGTGCGGTGCCGAGGCGCGCCTCGGCCTCGGCGGGGTCGATCTCGGCGATCTCGGCCTTCGTGGCCGCGAGCAGCTCGCGGAAGCTCGGCATCACCCATCTCCTCGGCCAATCGGCGGTGATCCGGAGTGAAAATCCTACCGCAGCGGTCGGATATTCCCAACGCCCGCCCCGCCCCCACACCGAGCAAAGGACGAGGACGTCCCGAATTTGTCGCTCCGTGTCCCTTGCTCGGGGGCTTCGGCGGATTCGGCGCGGAAGGGGCGGGTCAGACGAGGTGGGCGAGGGCAGGGAGGATCTCGCCGAGGCGGTCGCGCACGACGGCGTCGGCGTAGTGGTCGAACGGCGTGGGCTCGGCGTTCATCACCACGAGGCGGGCGCCGTGCGAGAGCGCGATCTCGGGGAGCGCGGCCGCCGGGTACACGGTGAGTGACGTGCCGATCGCGAGGAACACCTCGGCGCGCTGGGCCATGGCCTGCGCGCGCTCGAGATCGGCGGGGACCAGGTTCTCGCCGAACGAGATCGTCGCCGACTTCAGGATCCCCCCACACGCGGTGCAGGCCGGATCAGGGTCCCCCGCGCGCACGCGCTCGAGGGTCTCTTCCATCGGACCGCGCCAGTCGCACCGCATGCACTTCACCATTCGGACGTTGCCGTGGATCTCGACGATGCGGTCGTCGGCCGTGCCGGCGAGATGGTGCAACCCGTCGATGTTCTGGGTCACGAGCGCGTGCAACGCGCCCTTGCGCTCGAGGTCGACGAGCGCTCGGTGGCCGGCATTCGGCTCGGCCTGCCAGACCTCGCTCGTCAGTCGGTTCTGCCACGCGCGGCGGCGCACCTCGGGGTCGGCGAGATAGTGCGAGAGGGTCGCCATCTTCTCCGCGCCGGGGTTCTTCGTCCACACGCCTTGCGGCCCGCGGAAGTCGGGGATGCCCGACTCGGTCGAGATGCCCGCGCCCGTGAGCACCGTGACGTAGGTGGCGTCGCGCAGCCACGCGGCGATGTGGTCGAGATCGGGGTGCGCCACCGAGCGGAGGGTACCGCCGCGGGGTGGGACGCCCGCAGGTCGGAGCGACCCACCCCGTCGACGCGCGCCGGTGGTGGGGGGTGTGGCGCGCGGGCGGCGACTCGGGGCTCAGGCGACCGAGCTGGTGTCGACGTCGAGCGCGTCGGCGGCCTCGGCCGCGTCGCGGTGCCGTTGCCAAGCCCACGTCGCAGCGTCGTGGCTGACCGCGGGATGGAAGCCGATGCTGTGCAGCACACGTTCGACGTGGTCGGCGTCGTCGCCTTGTTCGAGCAGCGTGAACGCGATCCGGCGGGCGCGTCGACGTGCCGCGTCGAGCGGAGCCTGACCGAGCTGCGCCGACGCCCATTCGGCGTGCGCCGCTTGCAGGTGCACCGGCAGTCGTCGGATGTGGCGCCGGTTGACGGGTGGCAGCACACGCCGCACGCGCACGTGGCCGCGCCCGTCGTCGTGCGCGAGGTCGAACTGCACCAGCCGCGCGACGCTGCGCAGCAGCGGCGAGTTGCCGCCGTCGCGCGCGCCGAGCCCGAGCGCCGCCGACGTGTCGGAGACCGGCAGCGTCACGCCGTCGGGGTCGCGATCGAAGCGATCGGCGAGATGGCGCAACAAGAGCAACGAGGTGGGGCCGAGAGTGGGGAGCCAGAACGTCTCGGCGTACCACGAGCGGGGGTCGAAGCCGAGGGTGTCGATCACTGGGTCGACCCACGGCGTCACGACGATCTCGGTGGGCATACGTGTCCTCCGTGACGAGGCGCCGCGGTGGCGCCCGGATGTGCGGGGAAGGCGGCCCGACTCCATCGGGCGACTGAGTATGTCTGAGAGTGTGTCAGAGTGCGTGAACGCGCGCAACCTCGCCGGGGGAATGCCTCGGTAGGACAACGGTGCGATGGTGAGTTCGTGACCGACACCGACGATCGCTCGGCATTCGCAGCGCGAGTCACGACCGCGACGGATCGGTTCGTGGCGTCACTGCTGGAGGTTCCGGCCGACCGATGGAGCTCTCCGCCCTCGGCCGGCCGGTGGTCGGCGGCGGAGATCGTCGAGCACGTCGCGCTCGCCGACCTCGGGATCGCACGTTGGCTCACGTCCGGACTCGAGCCGCTCACGGTCGAACCGACCGTGCTCGACGACGAGATCCCGTACCTCTTCTACCGGGGTGACGAGCCGCCGAACGTCGCGTCACCCACCGGGTCGTGGACCGACCGCGACGAAGCGATCGGTCGGCTGCGGGAGGCCGCCGACGCCATCGTCGACTGGGTGCGTTCGTCCGACGTCGATCTTCGCCGCCACGGCGCGCCGCATCCGGTGTTCGGGTCGATGGACGCGGCCCAGTGGGTGCTCTTCGCCGTGGCCCACACCGAACGCCACCGCGCGCAGCTGTTCGCCCTCACCAACACCGCCGCGCGCTGAGCCGTCGTCGTCGAATCGACGGTCGATTCGACGAACACGGGGTGGCGCGCGGTCAGGGGCCTTCGAGAGAGGCGGGGAAGCCGACGGCGTGGAGGAGCGGGCCTTCGATCGACCGCGCGTCGACCGGACGGCCGTAGAGCCAGCCCTGGGCGCCGTCGCAGCGCAGTGCCCGCAGCTCGTTCACCTGGATCTCGGTCTCGACGCCTTCGGCCACCGCGGTGACGCCGAGCGCGTGGGCGAGTCCGATGACGGCGGCGGCGATGACGCGGTCGTCGGGATCGCTGCCGAGACCGCTGACGAACGTGCGGTCGATCTTGAGGCTGTCGACGGGGAACCGCTTCAGGTGTCCGAGCGACGCGTAGCCGGTCCCGAAGTCGTCGATCGCGAGCTTCACGCCGAGCTTCTTCAATGTGCGCAGCGTGCGCACCGTCGCCTCGACGTCCTGCATGAGCGCACCCTCGGTGATCTCGATGCACAGCGTCTCGGGCGCGAGCCCCGACACCTCGAGCGCTCGCTCGACGCGTTCGATCAGCTTCGGCTCCGCGAGCTCGCGCGCGGAGATGTTCACACCGGTGATGATCGGTCCGCTGCCGTTGCGCAGCCGGTTCCACCGCTCGGCCTGGATGCACACCTCGACGAGCATCCACTCGCCGATCGGGACCACCAAGCCGGTGTCTTCGGCGAGCTCCATGAAGGGCTCGGGGATCAGCAGACCGCGGATCGGGTGCTGCCAGCGCAACAGTGCCTCGAGTCCGACGATGGCACCCGTCGCGATGTCGATCTGCGGCTGGTAGTGCATCACCATCTCGCCGCGCTCGATCGAGTGGTGCAG
>DASUMP010000106.1:0-6562 GCA_036277635.1 Acidimicrobiia bacterium
GCGTTCGGCATGATCGCCCGCGCCGCGCGCAGCACCGAACGCGACACGGGGGCGCCGGCGGAGAGGAGCAGCCGCACGCGGGCGAGCGCCTCGCGGTGTCGCGCGGTGAGCTCGTGAGCGGTGGCGGCGACGTTCACCAGCGCGGCCGGCGCCGCGAACACCACCGTCGCACCGATCGCGTCGGCCGCCTCGGCGAGCGCGACCGCTCGGAGCGTGCCGGGCGCGGTGACGTCCATGTCGGGGACCACCGACGGGACGCCGACCGCAGGTCCGTAGAGCGCGAACGGCGCGAACGCGGCGACGAAGCGGTCGTCGGGTCCGAAGCCGTACACGTGCAGGAGCAGGTCGCGTTGCGCTTCGAGCTGGTGGTGGCGGTACACGACCCCCTTGGCCGGACCGGTCGCCCCCGAGGTGAAGACGACGGCGGCGACGTCGGTGGCCGCCGGTGGCGGCGGCGCGGCGCGACCTTCGCCGAGCGCGCGGAGCGCGTCGAGCGTGGTCGACGCGCCGACGGCGCGCGCGGCCGCGGCCGGGAGCGCGACCGTCGAGATCGGCCGGCCCGGCCAGCGCAGCGCCCGCCCCGCGGTGAGCGCGCGCGGGATGCCGATCAGGTGCCGCGGGTCGGCGCTCTTCAGCGCGCGGCTGATGCCGCGCGCGCCGAGGCCGGCGTCGACGAGCACGGCGACCGCGCCCATGCGCCAGCACGCGTAGATGCACGCGGCGAGGTCGGGCCCGGGCGGCACGAGGAGCGCGACGCGATCGCCGGCCTCGACGCCGTGTGCGGCCAAGCCGCTCGCGACGCGCTGCACGTCGGCGGCGAGCTCCGCGAACGTGATCGATCGCCCGACGCCGTCGGCGGTCATCTCGACCATCGCGACATCGGCGTCGTGCGCGCGCCGGTCGAGCTCGTCCCACGCGCGCGGGCGTGCCGTCGGCGCAGCGGCGGGAGGCGCGGGTTCGCGGGCGGTCGGTTCGAGCATGGGCTCGATCCAGCGGAGCACCGCACCCGCGACGTCGGCGTCCTCGGTCACGAGATGGCTGGCGCCGGTGAACCGGTGGACGTCGGCGTCCGGGAGACGCGCTTCGAGGTCGCGCAGGTAGAGATCGGAGAACACCGGATCCGACGGTCCCCAGAGCAGCAGCGCGGGCACGTCGCGCAGCGTTGCCACGTCGGCGACGATGCCGTCGATCGCTCGGGCGCTCGGGTGCGACGGGTCGAGCGGGATGTCGGCCACGAACGCGCCGATCCCCGCGCGCCGCTCGGGAGTGCGGTACGGCGCGTGGAACCCGTCGCGCACCTCCTTCGCGATACGGGGTCGCGACAGCTCGAGCGCGGCCTGGATGAACGTGGGGGTGCGCACGCACACCGTCTCGAGGATGCCGGGCAGCCGCGCGAGCCGGATGAGCGCGGGTGCCGGCGAACCGGCGGGTTGGTGCACCGCGGTGTTCGTGAGCACGATGCCGCGCAGCTGGGCGCGATGGCGCGCGGCCCATCCGAGCGAGATCGGCCCACCCCAGTCGTGCGCGACGGTCACGACCGGCCCGTGCAGCTCGAGCTGCGCGGTCAGCGCACCGAGGTCGTCGACGCGCTGTTGGAGCCGACGGGCGGTGCCGCTGCGCTCCGAGAACCCCATCTCGAGCTGATCGACGGCGATGACGCGCACGCGCTCATCGGCGCGCGCGAGCAGGTCGCGCCACAGGTACGACCACGTGGGGTTGCCGTGGACGCACAGCAGCGTGAGCGCCGCGTCGGTCGCGCCGTTGTCGAGCACGTGCCACGTGCGGCCGCAGCCGTCGATCTCGGGGGTGACGACGAGCCGGGACCACGCCGGGTCGAGACCTGCGATCCCGCGCGGCGGCAGCGACGCGGGTGCGGCGGTTCCTTCGATGAGGGTGCGCGCCGCGTCGGCGGCGCGTGCTCCGCTCGTGGCGCGCCGCGACATGGCGGGGAGCGTACGCGTTACCGTTCGCCGCGTGGACTTCGACGTCACCCACCGCTACAGCAGCCCGCCCGACGTCACGTTCGCGATGCTCACGTCACCGGAGTTCCTACGGGCGCGCTTCGAGGCGACGGGCGCGCTCCAGCACGAGATCGTCGAGTGTGCGCCGACGTCCGACGGCGGCTTCCGGGTTGTGACCAAGCGCACGGTGCAGGCCGACATTCCGGCGTTCGCACGCCGGATCTTCACGCCGACGAACTCGATGACCCAGACCGAGGTCTGGGATCCCGCCACCGCCGACGCACGTCGCGGCGAATGGCGGATCGAGCCCGAAGGCGTGCCCGTCCCCGTCTCCAGCGCGGGCTCCATCACGCTCGAACCGGCTGACGACGGCACCGTGCAGCGCGTCGTCGGGCGGATCAAGGTCTCGGTCCCGCTCATCGGCGGTCGGCTCGAGCGGTTCGTGTTCGATCAGGCGAAGACGACGCTCGACGACGAGCACGCGTTCGGCGAACGCTGGCTCCAGGAACGCGCGTAGCGCGACGCGCTCAGGCGAGCGCCACCACGTCGCCGGTCGCGACATGACCCGCGGCGGTGACGAGGCCGTACACGCCGACGCACGACCGCGGTCCCATGCCGGGGATGTCGACGGTGTTGCGATCGGTGATCGTGCGGAGTATCGAGCGGTCATCGGGAAGGTCCGATTGGGCGAGTGTCGTCATGACGCAACGCGGCGTCGACATCAGCACGTACACCGACGCGGCGCCGACCGTGACCGTCTGATCGACCCACCGGTCCTCGACGAACCCGTCGTCGTCGCACTCGATCACGACGTTCGGACGGAACCGGCGCACGTCGAAATGGGCGTCGGGACTCGCGGTCGCGAGGGTCGCGAGCGACGCGGTCGTGAGCAGGTGGATCGGCAGGCCGTCGAAGAACGTGCCCGGCGCGCCGAGCGCGATCTGGGTCTGATCGACGACGTCGGGGGCTTCGGCGTCGACCTCGTCGATCATCGCGGTCGCCGGCGCCGACGTCGTGAGCCGCACCGCACGCCCGACGACGCGCGACAACACGTCGTCGACGTCGGTCGCGTCGGATCGGATCGTCGACCCGTCGGCGAGCGTGATCTCGACCGGCGGAGGGGCAGCACCGTCGTCGGGCGGCTCGAGGAAGCGGGCCCGACACCCGAACAACATCCCCCAACGCCCGGGTCGCTTGGCGCTCGCGACCAGACCCGTCTCCTCGTCGACGAGTGCGTACGCGCGGTCGCCGCTGATGCCCCGCTCACCGAGCGCGCTCGTCGCGATCTCCTCGCCCAGCATCGACTTCACCGGGTACCGCCACAGGGCTGCGACCGAGGCATGCATCACGGACCTCCACGACGAGAGTCGTGAGCCTAGGTTCGGAGTCATCGATCGCCGTGACGGTTGCGTCAGCAGTCACGATCCGGAAGGATGCGTCGGTCGGGCACGGATCGTTGCCCGCTTGGCTGGGGGGTCAAGGATGATGCGGCGTCTGCTCGCCGTCGCGGTGGTCGCTGCGGCGCTCGTTCCCGTCGCTCACGCGACTCCGGCGGCTGCGCTCACCGGCGACCCGCTGTGCATCGACACCGTGCGCAGCTACACGCTCCAAGCGTTCGGTTCGCCAGGCCAGACCGAACAGTGGCTGATCGATACCGATCCACTCGGGCTCGTGTCGTTGTCGACGTCGCCGACGGGGACGTACACCGACAGCCTGTTGCTCAACGTGACGTACCCGAGCAGCGGCACCACGCTGGTGACCTTCTTCGGCAAGGGTGTCGTGTCCGGCACGACCACGCTCACCGCGGACGGACCGTTCTCGCAGGCGAGTCTGGCGATCGACGTCGATCGGGTGACGGCGGTCGACATCGCCGACCTCGACGACATCGGGCTGGCCGCCAACCCCGCGGCCGGCGGCGGCGTGATGAAGATCACCGACGTGGATCTCGCCGACGCGAGCCAGGGTGCGCCGCTTCCCGCCACGGGCGCGTTCGACGACGCGCGCACGGTGAAGATCAAAGCGACGTTCGAGAACGGTACGACCGGTTACCCGGTGTACTTCAAGGCGTTCGACGTCGACGACCCCTCCACCGACGCGACGCTCGATCCGAACGGCACCGACGGCAACGACAACTTCGGTACGCCAGCCCAGGTCGTCACTCCGAGCACGGTCACCGATGCCGACGGCTTCGGTCGCACGAACGTGAAGCTGCCCACTCAACCGGGCGACAACATCAAGGTCGTCGCGACCTGTGATCCGTTCCTGTTCAACGACCTCGTCGTCGACGGCGCCGATGTGGTCCACACCGACGGCACGCCCCTCGAATCCGACGATGGGATCGCGAGCGACATGGTCACGACCTGGCGACGCCTCCACGTCGAGGTCGATCACATGGCGCCGGTCGAAGGCAACCAGATCATCGCCACGATCGCGAGTGTGTCGTCGCGTCGAGGAGTCTCGAAGGTGTCGCTCACCGGCGCGATCGATTCGACGAACGCGCCGGTGAACCTCGCGACGCAGACCGACGCGGGGGAGTTCGAGAACGGACTCCTCACGATCTCGTCCGGAGTCGGCGCGGGCTCGTACCCGGTGATCGGCAATCGACGCGGCACGATCTCGGTGACGGGCTCGATCCCGGCCGGCGCGGTGGGCGCGCAGGTGCGTCTCGTCGACGACGACAACGTCGGCGGTGGTTCGCTCGACGGCGACGAAGGCGACCCGGTGCCCGCACCGGACACGTCGTTGCTCGCGGCCGGTTCGACGAGCCCGTCCGCCAATGTGCTCGCGCAGGCGTACATCGTCGTCAACTACGACCTCGGCGGCGGGGAGATCCCGTTCCCGCTCAACTCGCCGTCCGACGCGACGACGGCGTACCAATACGACTGGATCGCACACGACAACGACCCCAACTTCTGGACCGCCTACCTGCTGGGCGCGTACCAACCGGCCCGAGGCGACGACGGCGATCCGGACAGCGACCGACGGGTGGTGCTCGGCATCACCGACCTCGCCAACACCGGCAGCGTCACGTTCGCAGAGACGATTCGCGACCGGGCCGACCCCGTCTTCGGGATCTGCAGCGCGGCCGGCATCGTCGCTCACGAGCTCGCTCACCTCTTCGGTGACACCGCCGATCTGCGCGACGACGGCAATGGCGGCCTGATGTCGACGTCCTGCGGAGCGGGGACGACGACGTTGGTCGGTACCTCCCTGCGCAGCATTCGCAGCGCCCTGCATCCGTAACGGCGACGGAAGCGATGCCGGCGGGATTTTTCTCGCCCGCATCTCCTTCGGTCGGCGCCGTCGGGTGCCGATTGATACGGGGATGCGAAACGGCACGTCACGCGCCTTGACAGCACCGCCTGCGGTGGTGATCGCGCGTGCTGCGGTGCCCGGTTCGCGCCCTTCGCACAGTTCGCGCCGGCCGTTGCGACTGGCACGCGTCGTCGATGGCAGACGAGCATCCGCGCTCGATCCGGAGGCCGTCGTTACGGTCGCCGATGCGTCCTCACCACCCGCTCGTGCCGTTGCGCGTCACGAGGAGGAGCCGATCATGAACCCGTCTTCTGTGCGCGACGTCGCGCGTCACACACTTCGTCGGCGACTGCGCGTCGTCGCGGTCGTCGTCGCGCTCGCGCTCGCGGTGTCGGCGTGCATGACGAAGGACCAGCGCACTGCGTTCGAGCTCGTAGCGCGCTCACGCGACGATCGCGGCGTTCCGGCGCTCGATTGGAGCCAGCGCGCGCAGGACAAGGCTCAGGCGTGGGCGGAGTACCTCGCCCAGCGCGGGTCGCTCGCGCACTCGGACCTGCTGTCGGGGCTCGAAGGTCTCGGCGTGCGCGCGGTCGCCGAGAACGTCGGCTACGCCGAGTCGATCACGGCGGTGCACGAGGCGTTCATGCGCTCGTCGACCCACCGGGCGAACATCCTCGGGAACTACAGCCATCTCGGCGTCGGAGTTGCGAAGAGCAAGGGCAAGGTCTTCGTGGTCCACGTGTTCGTGCTGCTGTAGGCATCCGCGGCGCCGGCGTGCGCCCCCGGTACCGTCCGCGCGGCGGAACCAGGGGGTGTGCGATGTTCCTCGTCCTCATGACGATGTTCACCATCGTCTTCTCGTTGCCCGCGACCTGGTTGCTCATGTTGTTCCTGGGCAACATCGGCGTCGCCACGTCGTTCTGGGGCGCGCTGCCCGGCGGCATCCTGCTCACGTTCTTCACCGCCGGATCCGGCGCCGGCTCGATGCGGCGGCGCTGAACCGTGTCGTTGCGTCGTGCGCTCGTCGTCGTGGTGTCTGCGTCGTTCCTCGCGGTGGTGCCCGCGGTCGGTCCCGCGGTCGCGGGCGCAGCCGAGGAACACGATTTCAACGGTGACGGCTACGCCGATCTCGTCATCGCCGACTGGCGGGCGACGGTCGGGGGCCAGGCCGACGCCGGCGGCGTACACGTGCTCTACGGGTCGCCCGACGGCCCGCGCACGACCGGGGTGCAGCTCTGGACGCAGGACTCGGCGGGGGTTCCGAACGTCGCGGAGCCGAGCGACGCGTTCGGCTACACGTGGGTGGCGGCCGACTTCGACGGCGACGGCTACGACGACCTCGCGCT
>DASUMP010000107.1:0-4202 GCA_036277635.1 Acidimicrobiia bacterium
CCGCGACGCCGACGTCGCCTGGGGCTGGTTCACGCTCGCCGCGGTGGGGCTCGTGCTCTCGCACGTGGCGAACAACCTCATGAACGACCTGTTCGACCTCGACGTCGGCAACGACACCGAGGAGTACCCGCGCAACCTCTACGCGCCCCACCCGGTGCTGTCGGGGATGATCAGCCGTCGGGGGCTGGCCGCCGCCGCGTTGGCGGTCAACGCCACGTGTCTCGCGATCATGGGTGTGCTCGTCGCCGCGCGCGGGTGGCCGATCGCCGCCTTCGCCGTCGGCGGCTTCCTGCTGTCGGCCGCCTACACCGCCCCGCCGCTTCGACTGAAGAAGCGTGGGCTCGGCGAGCCGACGGTGCTGATCGTCTGGGGTCCGATGATGGTCGGCGGCACGTACTACGCCGCCACCGGGACGATCCCCGGTGGGATCGTCCTCGCGTCGCTGCCGTACGCGCTCTTGTGCACCACGGTGCTCATGGGCAAGCACATCGACAAGCTCGCGTGGGACGCGCCGAAGCACACGAACACGCTGCCGGTGCTCCTCGGCGAGGCGCGGGCCCGGCGGGTCACGCAAGCGATGTTCGTGGCGTTCTTCGCGTCGGTGATCGCGCTCGTCGTGGTCCGCGTCCTGCCGTGGGCCACGTTGCTCGTGGTCCTGTCGCTCCCTCGGATGCAGCCGGTGTGGCGGGCCTTCGACGCACCCAAACCCGAGGTCTCGCCGGTGCCGAACCCGGTGTGGCCGTTGTGGTTCGCGCCGCATGCGTTCCTCCTGACGCGTCGCGCGGGTGGACTCCTCGCGCTCGGCTTGGTCGTCGGCGCCGTTGTCGGCTGGTGATCGGCGCGCCGCACCCGGCGTCTCCGACCTCGCGTTCGCGGCGCTCGGTGCGTTCTGCTTCGGTCTGACCGTGCTCTTCAGTCGCGGCGTGGCCCGCGACGGGTTGCCGCCGTCGACGGCGCTCGGCATCCGGTTCGGCGTCGCCGGCGCGCTGCTGCTCGTGGTGCTCGCAGCGCTGCGCCGGCCGTTGCTCCCGCCGCCCGGCGAGCGCTTGCGCGCGTACGGCCTCGGCCTGTGCCTGTACGCGGTCGAGTCGACGTTCTTCTACGCCGCGCTGCAAAGGGGCACCGCGGCTGCGGTCACGCTGATCTTCTACGCGTATCCCGCGGTGGTCGCGCTGGCCGAGGTGGCGCTCGGGGCCGTGCGACTCCGGCCGCCGCTCGTCGTGGCGCTCGTCCTGTCGATCGGCGGTGGCGCGACGGTCGCGGCGGGTGGGGGCCGGGTCGTGATCAGCGCGACCGGAGTGCTGCTCGTGTGCGGGTCGATCGTCGCGTTCTCGTGCTACGTGCTCGCGAGCGCCCGCGCGCTGTCGCGTACCGACTCGCTGACCGCGGCCGCGTGGACGGCGATCGGAGCATCGACCGGGATCCTCCTCACGGGGGTGGTCGCCGGGACGCACGAACGCCCGAGCGCCGGCGCGCTCGGCGCCGTCACCGCGAACGGTGTGGCCACCGCGGCCGCGTTCACGCTCTTCTTCGTCGTGCTGGGTCGGCTCGGCCCGACCCGCACCGCGATCGTCATGGCGCTCGAGGCGGTCACCGGCGTCGCGCTCGCGGCGGTGTTCCTCGACGAGTCGGTCCGGCCGCTGGTCGCGCTCGGTGGCGTCGCGATCCTCTCCGGCGCGGTCGTCGCCGCGATGATGACGCCGGCACACGTCGAGCAGCTGGAGTCCGCCTCGCCCGCGTGAGCGCGCGCTGGCGTACGCTCCGCGCTCCGACGGGAGGTCTCGCGATGCGCCAGTGGTCCGAGCAGGCTCGCGCCCAAGGAGCGACGCCCACGGGTGTCGCCGCGGTTCCCGCCGCGACCGTCGTGCTGTTGCGCGACGGCTCGACCGGCCTCGAGGTCCTGCTCGCGCGCCGATCGTCGCAGCTCGCGTTCCACGGCGGTGCATGGGTCTTCCCCGGCGGCCGCATCGACCCCGACGACTACGACGAGACGGGCGACGTCGCGCTCGCCGCGCGACGGGCCGCGGCGCGCGAGGCGCGTGAAGAGGCCGGGCTGCACGTCGACGCCGACGTGCTCGTCCACGTCTCCAACTGGACGACGCCGGAGATCTCGCCGAAGCGGTTCGCCACGTGGTTCTTCGCCGGCCCCGTCGCCGGCGGCGAGGAACAGGCCGACGGCTCCGAGACCGACGAGCTGCGCTGGTTCCGACCCGGCGACGCGCTCGACGCTCGGGCCGCGGGCGACATCGAGCTCGCGCCGCCGCAGTACGTGACGCTCCTCGAGCTGTGCGAGTTCGTCGACGTCGACGCCGCGCTCACCGCGATCGCGTCGATGCCACCGATCGACTACACGCCGAGGTTCTTGTTCCTCGACGGCGGCGCGGCCGTGTGCCTCTACGACGGCGACGTCGGGTACGACGACGAGACCCGGCTCGAGGAGCCGGGTCCACGTCATCGCCTGGTGATGGAGCCCGACGGCTGGGTCTACGTGACCGCCGCGGGTGAGATGCGCCGCTAGCGCGTCACTTGTTCGGTTGCGGCAGCACCCGGAGGTAGGGCTTCACGGTCTTCCAGCCCTGCGGGAACAGCTGCTTGGCGTCCTCGTCGCTCACGGCCGCGCCGATGATGACGTCGTCTCCGTCACGCCAGTTGACCGGCGTGGCGACCTTGTAGTTCGCGGTGAGCTGCAACGAGTCGATGACCCGCAGGATCTCGTCGAAGTTGCGACCGGTGCTCGCCGGGTAGGTGATGATCAGCTTGACCTTCTTGTCGGCGCCGATCACGAACACCGAGCGCACCGTCTGGCTGTCGTTGGCGCTCGGGTGGATCATGTCGTAGAGGTCGCTGACCTTGCGGTCGGGATCGGCGATCAACGGGAAGTTGAGCGCGGTTCCCTGCGTCTCTTCGATGTCGCCGACCCAGCCGCGGTGCGACTCGATCGGGTCGACGGAGAGACCGACGACCTTCACGTTGCGCTTGTCGAACTCCGGCTTCAGCTTGGCGACCATGCCCAGCTCGGTCGTGCACACCGGTGTGAAGTCGGCGGGGTGTGAGAAGAGCACACCCCAACTGTCGCCCAGCCACTCGTGGAACGAGATCGTCCCATCGGTGGTCTCGGCGGTGAAGTCGGGTGCTTCGTCGCCCAGACGCAGCGCCATTGGCTGTCACCTCTTTCGTGGTTCGCGTGGTCGCGCGGTTCGTGTATGGATGCTTGGGTGCGAACGACGAGCCTACGGGTGCGTGTTCCCGATCGTCGAGAGAATGTCGCGAGACGCCGGGCGAGGGACCGATCGCCGGCGGAGGACGCGGCGGGCGCCCCATACGATCCGGCGTCGTGAAGCTCCGCGACCGGGTCCGTCGCCTCGCGGTCGACGTGCGGCCGCTGCGCGAGTCGCGTGACTTCCGGCTGCTCTGGACCGGCGAGCTGATCTCCCAGACCGGCCACCAGATCACCACCGTCGCGCTCTTCGTGCAGGTCTACGACCTGACCGAGTCGTCGGCGGCGGTGGGTGCGATCGGGATCGTGCAGCTCGTCCCGATGATCCTCGCGTCGATGCTCATCGGCCCCGTGATCGACCGACGCGACCGACGGTCGCTCCTCCTCGTCGCGCAGGCCGGTCAGGCGGTCGCGTCGTCGTTGTTGCTCGTGGGCGCGCTCGTCGGCGATCCGCCGCTCCCGTTGTTGTACGCCGCCGCCGCGCTGAACGGCGCGTTGACGACGGTGGCCCTCCCGACGCGCGCCGCGATGACGCCGAACTTGGTGCCGATCGCGTTGCTCCCCTCGGCGAACGCGTTGAACCAGGTGATGTGGAACACCGCGTCGATCGCGGGACCCGCGCTCGGTGGCGTCGTCGTCGCGCGCCTCGGTCTCGAATGGGCGTACGGCGTGGATGTCGCCACCTACGTCGTCGCGTTCGGGTTCGCGCTGGCGCTGCGGCCGATGCCCCCAGAACGCGACGACGACGACGCCCAGCGCGACGAAGGCGTCGCCGCCGTCCTCGCCGGCGTTCGCTACTTGCGGGGCCGTCCGGTGCTGCAGTCGACGTTCACGGTCGATCTCGCGGCGATGGTGTTCGCGATGCCGCGCGCGCTGTTCCCGGTGCTCGCGGTCGAGCGCTTCGGAGGCGACGAGGCGACCGTGGGTCTCCTCTTCAGCGCGATCGGCTTCGGCGCGCTCCTCGGCGCGCTCGGCTCGGGCTGGG
>DASUMP010000108.1:0-2745 GCA_036277635.1 Acidimicrobiia bacterium
GTCCACGTCGTCGGGTCGGGTGATGGATCGTCGCCCTCTGCGAGCTCGCGCGCGAAGTCGGGATCGATCCAGATCGACTCCACACCGGTCGGGTTCTCCTCGGGCGCTCGCACCAATGTCCGCAGCAGCTCCTCGAACGACGCGGCGACCGCGGCGAACTGATCGGGATCGCGGTCGTCCCACCCGTAGATCTGACCATCGTGCGGGTCGATGAGCAACAACGTCCCGCCGGCGCACTCCGCGAGCACGACGAGCGACTCCGGCCACCCGGTCCCCCGTGCGAGCGATCGCCAATGCTCCGTCGCTGCGACGAGGTCACTGCCACCCGCGACGGGACCCACCGACAAGAACTCCTCGACGCCCACGTCGAGCTCGGACGGACCGGCGACGTACATGTCGTCGAGCTGGCCCCCGTTCCGCGTCATGAGGAACGCGCGGTAGTCATGAGGAAACCGAACATCGAGCCGTCGCTCGACCGACGTCAGGATCTCGGCGGTGATGCGAGGACCGAACGAACGGAAGCCCATACGCGAGGGAGTCTCCCAGGCGTTCAGGCGCAGATCCGCGGCGGCGGGTTCTCGGTGAGCGGCCCGAGTGCGATGCGCGCGCTCCGGACCGTCTCCGCGTACCTCGGGGAGCTCGGCAGCCAGTCCTCGATGGCACCGAATCGCACTTCGTACCGGTCGTTGCCGAGCGGCACGGCGATCGACGGGTCCGGCAGTCGCTCGACGTGTCTCGGGCCGAGGAGCTGCCACCACTGGGCATCCAACGTGTACTGGTCGCGGCGCTCTGCGAGCGCGTCGGGGGCGTTGGGTCGCGGACCGCTGTTATCCGCGCCGCGCATCCAGAGGGAGATGGGCCGAACGTCGCTCGCCGAAGAACGATCAGGCGGTCGGCTCGGTGGCGGGCGTTCCGGTGGGTGCGCAAAGTTGCAATGGCCGCGCAGGTCCTCGAGCCGCGAGGCAGGCCGAATCAACCCGTACACGACTTCGCCCGCCAACGACGCGCCGATGTCGGCAAGGTCCGCGGCGATCGCGGAGAGCACCGACCCGACCGAGTCTCCACGGCGCCCGAACACCGCATCACACGCGTACTGTCGGCTCACATCCACGAAGGCGACGTCGTCGGCCGGGCCGGCGAGCACGTCGACCCCACCAGGTGCTTCACATAGCGCCCGTGCCGCGTCCGCCGCCTCCCGCGTGTCAGTGAACCGGAGCTCGCCGTTCATGCTGCGCACGGTCACGGGAGCATCACCGGCGTGCCGGACCACCCAATCCAACGCTGCCGTGACGACCTTCGCCGACAGCGGCGGACCGCCACCCCGCCCATCGCGCTCACCCCACACGCCGAGCGCGACAGACGGACCGCTCTTGCGCAGTGCGTTCCAGAGCCGCTTCCCCGTGGGGACGGCCGACACCGTCACATCCGCGTCCGGCACTCCCTCGAGCGCCACGACCAACGACCCGAGCCAGTCTCGAAGCTCTGTACGCGCCATTCCGGGCGCGTCGACATAGGCAATGGTGCACGCCGTCGCATGAGCGACACCGACGAACCGGACGGGACCACCCTCACGCGTCGCCGTCGACGACCACGCGTCGAGCACCAGCCGGACGCGTGTCGCCACGTCCTCGGTGTAGTCGAACCGCAACACGACACCCGACTCGATGAACCGCTCGAGCCGGCCAAGTGTGACGTGGGTGCTCATGACCCGTCGCTCAGTCGGCCGGGCGGTTCGGGCGGCCCCAGTGGTCGAGGGCGCGCAGGGGTGGGGTGCGGTCGATCACGGCGCTGAAGGAGACGAGCTCGGCGGCGATGTTGAGGAGGGCGACGACGACGAGCACGGTGACGCGCGCGGGTTCGTCGAGACCGAGGACGACGGCGAGGCCGAGGACGGCGCCGACGACGTTGGCGCCGGTGTCGCCGAGCATGAGGCGCTCACCGAGGTCATCGCGCAGCAGGGCGAGCGCGGCGCCGATCACGGGCGCGAGGGCGACGCCGACGGCTCCCCCGCCGAGCGCGATCGCGAGCGGGACGTACGCGAGCGCGCCGACCTTGAGCGTGCGGCCGGGGGCGCGGTCGAGGAGGTTGCCGAGGTTCGCGCAGAGCGCGATGAGCACCGCGTCGACGATGAGGCGGCGACCTGACGCGAAGCCGGGGCTGGCCACGAGCACGATCGCGATCGCGGCGCCGCCCGCGAGCTTCACGAAGCCGGTGGTGAGTCGCCCTTTCGTGGCGTCGGCGATGTGGCCGCGGAAGCCGCGGGTGTCGCCGCTCGCGAGCAGGTCGTCGACGAGACCGAGGAGCCCGAAGCCGAACACGGCGAAGAGCATGAGCGAGCGGGGGACGTCGAGTCCGGGTTCGTCGCCGACGCCGATCGCGCCGATGATGGCGCGGGCGGCTTCGACCAGCAGCACGGCGAGCACGATCAGGAGACCGCCGGCGGTGGGGAGAGTTGCGCCGCGGTAGTTCACGCGTTGGAGCGTGGGGACGCGGAACAGGTCGCGAGTGGTCACGCGCAAGAAGCGCACGGCGAGGAAGCCGACGGCCAACGCGAGCCCCCACCGCGCGAAGCCTTCCATCAGGTGCCGGTCGTCGCGGGTTCGGGCGCTCGCGCGCCGTGGCGGTCGGGGAGCACGTCAGGCTCGGCGGCGTGGCGGGCCACGAGGTACGCGGCGGCGGGGATGAGCACCGCGACCATCACCGCGGGGACGGCGATGCCGCTGTCGTTCACCGCGTAGCCGAGCG
>DASUMP010000109.1:0-8065 GCA_036277635.1 Acidimicrobiia bacterium
CGCGGAGCACGCGGTGCTCCAGAAGATGCTCGTGACCGAACCCGAGCGACTCGTGCTGCTCGTGACCACCGAAGCGCAGAAGACGCTGCCGTTCATCGCCGCGTTCCTGATCCCCCACCTCGAGCGCGAGCGCGCCGCGGGTCGGGTGCGCGACGGGCTCGACCTCGAAGCGGCCGCCGACTACCTCGCGCGGGGCATCCTCGCCCTCATCGGCTCACCGGGCCGCTTCGATCTCAGCGACGTCGAGGGCGCGCGCGAGGTCGTGCGCGCCGAGCTGCTCGGCGGCATCCTCGCCCGCCCCCGCTGAACCCCGTCGCGTTGGCACAGAACTGCCACCTCGGCGGGTGACAACTGTGCCAACGCGACTCGGGGTTGGGGTCAGCCGTTGATGAGCGACTCGGGGGTGTACTCGGCGGTGTTGCCGTCTTCTTCGATCAGGTCGCCGACGTCGGCGAAGAACTGGTCGGCGAGGTTGTACTGGACGAGCGAGAACGTCTCGCCGAGGAACCAGTCGTCGGCCGACGTGGAAACCGTCGCACCCGGCCGCAGGATCCCGACGTCGCTCGCCTCGAACGCACGCGCCGTCTCCATCACCGCGACGCGGTCGGCAGCGGGCGACTGCTCCAGCAGCTCCACGAGGAGCGCGGCGGCGGTCCAGCCGTACGCGACGATCCCGTTCGTGGGGTCGGCTTCGGACTGGTACTGGGCGACCTTCTCCTTGTAGAGCGCCATCGCCTCGTTGCTGTCGTTGGCGGGGTTCGCGGGGTCGAGCGTCGGGAGCACGGTGAACACGCCGTCGGCGTCGTCGCCCGCGGCTTCCATCAGCGTCTTCGAGGTGCAGGTGCCCGACATGTAGATCATCGGCTCCCACGACGACGCGCCCACGTTGATCAGCGCGTCGGGGCACCCGATGAGCGTGGCACCGACCACGAGCACGTCGGCGTTCGTCGCCGCGAGGCTGGTGATCTGCGACTTCGTGTCGAACAGCTCGACGTTGTAGGTCTCCTCACCGGCAATCGTGAGGTCGGTGCCCTCGATGAGCGACTTCAGCGTCTCGGAGTACGCGGCGCCGAAGTCGTCGTTGGCCCGCAACACCGCGATCGACGCGTCGGGGTCGTTCGCGCTCAGGTAGTCGACGAGCGCCTTCATCTCGAGCGGGTACGGCACGAGCGCGGTGCCGAGCGTCCACGGGTAGTCGGTGTTGCCCCACGCGGGCGAGCCGGTAGCGGCGAAGAGGTTCGGGACGCACTGGTCGTTCACGAGGTCGCGGATCGCGAGGTTGTTCTTCGTGCCGACGACGTTGAACAGCGCGAACACCGACTCGTCGTTGATCAGCTCGGTGACCGCGGCCACGGTCTGCTCGGCCTGGTACTCGTCGTCGCGATTGACGAGCTCGATCTGGTAGGTCTCGCCGGCGATCTCGACGCCGCCGAGCTCCTCGTTCACGTACTCGAAGTACGCCGACTCGCCGCGCAGGATCTCCGCGAACGCCGAGTAGAGCCCCGACTGCGGCAGCGACGTGCCCAGCTTGATCACGTTGCCCTCGATGCCCGTGGCGGTGTCGCCGGTGCAGTTCGAGGTGTCGATGATCGCCTCGTCGCCGTTGCCACCGCCGCTCGTGGTGTCGGTGGTCTCGTCGTCGCGGTCACCACCGCCGCACGCAGCGGCGACGAGCGCGAGCACGAGCAGCGCGGCGAGCGCCCGGAGGCGTCGGCGGGCTGGCCTGGACAGGGATCGGCCACCGGAGTTGCGCATGGGGAGGCGTCCTTTCAACTTCACGTAGGGACTGGCGGAGCGATCGGTTCGGCCCGTGACCCGAAGCGGCGGCGCAGCACGGCGACCGCGCGGCGGCTCCCGCCCACGAGCCCGTCGGGGAGAACGTACATCAGCAGGATCAGCGCGATCCCGAAGATCGCCGGCGACAGCACCGGCTTGTCGGCGATGACCTCGCCGGCCCAGTCGTCGAGGAACACCACGACGAATGCGCCGACGACCGGCCCGATCACCGTGGCGGTGCCGCCGATCACGACCGCGACGAGGAAGAAGATCGACTGCTGGAACACCTCGACCCGGCCCGCGTTGGCGAGCCCGGTGATCAGCACCGAGCACGAGCCCGCGATTCCGGCGTAGAGCGCGCTGATGGCGAACGCGGAGACCTTCACCCGCGCCGCGTCGATCCCGACGGTGGTGGCCGCGGCCTCGTGGTCGCGCACGGCGAGCAGTGCACGCCCGAAGCGGCCGCGCACGAGGTTCCACAGCAGCACCAGCATCACGACTGCGATCGCGAGCGTGATGTAGTACCACCACTGGTCGGGCTCGCTCGCGAAGCTCTCGGCCCACTCGGGCGGCACCGGCCGGTTGCGCGGCTGCACGAGGCTCGTGCCGCCGGTGCCCTTCACGAACCGCGTCACGAGGTCGGGGAACAGCGTCGCGAGCCCGAGCGTGATGAGCGCGAGGTACATGCCGGAGAGGCGCAGCGCGGGGAAGCCGACGGCGGCGCCGACGACGAACGTGAGCACCGCGACGACCGGAAGCGTGGCGAAGAAGTTCCAGTCGTGGTCGAACATCAAGATCGCGGTGCCGTACGCGCCGAGCCCGTAGAACGCGCCGTGTCCGATCGACACCTGCCCGCTGTAGCCGGTGAGCAGGTTGAGGCCGAGCGCGGCGATCGCGATGTAGATCGCCTCGGCGTACAGCTTGGTCTGCGACTCGCCGTAGTACTGCGGCAGGTACGCGAGCGCGGCGAGGATCAGCACCGCCGCGACGACGGTCATCAGGAGGCGGGGGGTGAACCGGTCGGTGTTCACACGCGCTCCACGACGTGACGGCCGAACAGCCCCGATGGCCGGAACAGCAGCACGAGGCCGATGAGCGCGAACGGCACGACGAGCTCGATGTCGTTCAGCGGGTCGATGTACTGGATCGTGAGCGCTTGCGCGACGCCGATCGTGATGCCGCCGACGACCGCGCCGAGCGGGCTGTCGAAGCCGCCGAGGGCAGCGCCCGCGAAGGAGTAGACGAGCACGGCCTGCAGCGACGCGGCGGTGAGCGCGGGGGTGGTGGGCACGACCATCGCGCCGGCGAGCGCGCCGAGCGCGGCCGACAGACCCCAGCCCAGCGCGAGCATCGAACCGACCGAGATGCCGACGAGCTTGCTCGACTCCGCGTTCGACGACACCGCCCGGAACGCGAGCCCGAGCTTGGTGCGCTGCAACAGCCAGTAGAGGAGTAGGCACTCCGCGGCGAGCACGACCATCAACCCGACGGTCTGGGCGGTGATGCGGATGCCGCCGACGTCCCAGCTGCTGTCGGGGAAGGCGCTCGGCAGCACCTTGCTCTCGGTGCCGAAGATGAGCTGGCTGATCGAGTTGAACGCGAGGAACAGCCCGAGCGTGACGATCACGGCGACGAGCGGCGAGCCACCCTCGACGGGACGGATGACGACGCGCTCGATGACGACGCCCATGATGAAGGCGAGCGCCATGGAGATCAGGATCGAGGCGACGACGGGCAGGCCCCAGTCGGTGAGCTGCCAGGTGACGTAGGTCGAGAACAGCGCCATCTCGCCCTGCGCGAAGTTCAAGAAGCCGGTCGTGCGGAAGATCAGGACGAGCGCCAGCGCGAGCGACGCGTACACGACCCCGTTGCCGATCCCGTTCAGCAGCTGGGAGAGGAACAGGTCCATTCAGACCCCCAAGTACGCGCGGCGCACTTCGTCGTTCTCTTGGAGCTCGGTGCCGGTGCCGGTGGCGACGATCTCGCCGGTCTCGAGGACGTAGCCGCGCGACGCGATGCTGAGCGCGAGCATTGCGTTCTGCTCGACGATCAGCAGCGCCACGCCGAGCTCGCGGTTCAGCTCGGCGAGCTGCGCGAACAGACCCTGCGTGATGATCGGCGCGAGCCCGAGCGACGGCTCGTCGAGCAGCACGAGGCGCGGGCGCGCCATCATCGCCCGCGCGATCGCGAGCATCTGCTGCTCGCCGCCGCTCATGCTCCCGGCGTTCTGGTCGGAGCGGTCGCGCAGGCGCGGGAACACGTCGAACCACCGGTCGATGTCGGCGTCGACTTCCTTGTCGCGGCGCGCGTACGCGCCGAGGCGGAGGTTCTCCTCGACCGTGAGCTCGGTGAACGTGCCGCGACCTTGGGGCACGTGGGCGATGCCGAGGCGGGCGATGGCGGACGGCGCGCGGTTCACGAGCGACTGCCCGTCGAAGGTGGCGGAGCCCTTGCAGTGCAGCATCCCCGACAGCGCCCGCAGCGTGGTGGTCTTGCCCGCGCCGTTCGCGCCGAGCACCACCACCGCTTCGCCGGCGTCGACGGTGAAGTCGATGCCGTGCAGCACCTGCACCGGGCCGTAGCCGGCGACGAGCCCGCTGACGTCGAGGAGCGTCATGCCGGGGTCCCCAGGTAGGCCTCGATGACGCGCGGGTTGCGCGCGATGTCGGCGGGCACGCCTTCAGCGATCTTGCTGCCGAAGTCGAGCACGACGACGTGGTCGGAGATGCCCATCACCATCGACATGTGGTGCTCGACGAGCAGCACGGTGAGGTCGAACTCGTCGCGGATCGCGCTGATCGTGCCGCCGAGCTCGTCGACCTCGGAGTGGGTGAGGCCGGCGGCGGGCTCGTCGAGCATGAGCAAGCGCGGCCGCGCCGCGAGGGCGCGGGCGATCTCGATGCGCTTCAGCGTGCCGTACGGGAGCCCGGCGGCCGGCCGATCAGCGAGGTGCGCGAGCCCGAGCCGCGCGAGGAGCGCCCGCCCTTGCTCGGCGCGCGCCCGTTCGTCGCGCGCGACGCCCGGCCACGCGAGCGCTTCGCGCACGGCTCCGGCGCCGCCGGAGCGGTAGCCGCCCACCATGACGTTCTGGAGCACGGTGAGCGTGGGGAACAGCGCGAGGTTCTGGAAGCTGCGAGTGATGCCGAGGCTCGCGATCTTGTGCGGCGGCAGGTCGAGGAGGTTGGTGCCGTCGAAGATGACGCGGCCGTTGCGCGGCTCGTAGAGCCGGCTCAACACGTTGAACAGCGTGGTCTTGCCGGCGCCGTTCGGCCCGATGAGCGCACAGATCTGGCCAGTGTCGATCGAGAACGTGAGGTCGTCGAGCGCGACGACGCCGCCGAACTCGACTCGGATGTCTTCGACCTCGAGCAACGGCACGCGGCGGCTCCCCCCGGACCCGTGGCTGGGCGCACGCTACACGCGCGCACCGCCTCGCGGGCGGCCGTCGCGACCGCGCTCCGTGGTCAGTCGCGCGATGCGAACTTCCAGGCGATCGGCGTGAGCAGCCCGGCGAGCAGCAGCTTCACGGCGTCGCCCACCACGAAGGGCGTGAGCCCGAGCGCGATCGCGTTGGGGTCGCCGTCGGCGAGCGGGATGTTGAGGTCGTGCATCAACCAGGTCACGCCGCACGTGTAGATGACCGCGGTCCCGGCGAGCATCGCGGGGATCGACGTGGCGAGGTTGCGGTCCTGGCCCCGCTGCGCGAGCGCGCCGACCGCGGCGGCCGCGAGCACGAAGCCGACGAAGTAGCCGAACGTGGCACCGGTCGCGACCTCCCAGCCCTTGTCGCCGCCCGAGTAGAACGGCAAGAAGAGCCCGAGCACCCAGTAGAGCGCCTGACTCGACGCGCCCGCCCGCCAACCGAGCGTCGTGCCCGCGAGGAGGACCGCGAAGGTCTGACCTGAGATCGGCACCGGCGTCCAGGAGAGCTTGATCTCGATCTGCGCGGCCGCGGCGGTGAGGAGCGCGAAGGCGACCACGAGCGCGGCGGTGCGCACCAGCGGGTGCACCCTGGTGCGCGGCAGCACGTCGGCGAGCACGACGGGGCGACGGGCGACGGCGACGGACGACATCGGGAACCTCCGGGAGCGGATCGCGGCGCGGCGGGAGCCGGCCAGCGGCGAAGACTAGGCGGCGCGCGCCGGCGCGGTCACAGTCCGAGGATGCGTTCGAGCCCCACGGTGAGGCCCGGCAGCTCGGCGACCTTGGCTGCCGCGAGCAGCACGCCGGGCATGAACGACGAGCGGTCGTAGGTGTCGTGGCGGATGCTGAGCGTCTGGCCGGTCGTGCCGAACAGCACCTCTTGGTGGGCGACCATCCCCCGCACCCGCAGCGAGTGCACCGGGATCCCGTCGACCCGCCCGCCCCGCGCACCCTCGGCGACGACGGCGCGCGTGGGGTCGTCGCCCCAATCTTTCGACGCCGCCGCGATGCGACGTGCGGTCGACACCGCAGTGCCCGACGGCGCGTCGACCTTCTCGTCGTGGTGCAGCTCGACCACCTCGACGGTCTCGAAGTAGGGCGCGGCGAGCTCGGCGAAACGCATCATCAGCACCGCGCCGATCGCGAAGTTCGGCACGATCACCGCGTTGGCGGCGGCGTCGGCGAAGCGCGCGCCGAGCGCTTCGAGCTCCTCTTCCGAGAAGCCGGTGGTGCCGACGACCGCGTGCACGCCGTGGTCGGCGCACCATGCGAGGTTCTCGCGCGCGGCGTCGATGACGGTGAAGTCGATCGCGACGTCGGCGCGCGCGTCGAGCAGCGCTTGCGGCCGGGCCGCGACCTGCAAGCCGGTGCCGTGCATCCCGAGCTGGTCGAGGTCGATGCCCGCGTGGTGCGGGTCGACCGCGGCGACGAGCTCCATGCCGGGTGCGTCGACGACGGCCCGACAGACGGTGCACCCCATCCGGCCACCGGCACCGAACACGCCGACCCTGATCATCGGTCCGTCTCGGATCTTCGGATCGATCTTCGGATCATCGGCCCTCGGATCATCGGCCATCCGCCCCGGCGCGCGCAGCGTACCGGCCGGTCGGTGCGATCGCTACGGGCGCTTCAGACGAGGGCGTCGAGCGCGGCGTCGTCGACGGGTCCGACGACCGCGAGCGTGGGCTCCACTCCCACCAGCACCCGATCGACGACGCGCGCGATGTCGTCGGCCTGCACGGCCTGCACGCGAGCGATCAGCTCGTCGATCGACGGGATCTCGCCCTCGACGAGCTCGCCGCGCCCGAGGCGGCGCATCCGGCTCGACGACGTCTCGAGCGACATGGCGAGCGACCCCACGATGTGACCCTTCGCGGCGTCGAGCTCGCGGGCGGGGATGCCGTGGTCGTCGACGATGCGTTGCAGCTGCTCTCGCACGACTGCGAGCGTCTCGGAGAGTCGCTCGGGCGACGTGCCCGCGTAGATCGCGAACATGCCGCTGTCGTCGAAGCCGACGCGGTACGAGTAGACGGAGTACGCGAGGCCGCGCTGCTCGCGCACCTCTTGGAACAGCCGCGACGACATGCCGCCGCCGAGCGCCTGGTTCAGCACCGTGAGCGCGTAGCGATCGGGGTCGAGACCCGGCAGCGCGCGCACGCCGAGCACGAGGTGGGCTTGTTCGGTGGGCCGTTCGACGACGCGCCGGGCGAGCGGCGGCGGGATCGCGCCGTTCGCGCGCGGCGGCCGGGTGGTGCCGCCGGCGACGAAGTGCCGATCGACCTGGTCGAGCACCTGCTCGTGGGTGAGGCACCCGGCGGCGGCGAGCACCACGTTCGACGGTTGGTAGTGCGTGCCGTGGTACTGCGCGATCGCGTCGCGCGCCATCTCGGTGATGGTCTGCTCGGAACCGAGCACTTCGCGCCCGAGCGGGTGGTCGGGGAACAACGTCGCCGCGAACACGCTGTGCACGAGGTCGTCGGGCGTGTCGTCGCGCATCCCGATCTCTTCGAGGATCACCTGACGTTCCGACTCGATGTCGTCGGGACGGAACGCGGGGCGCCACACGACGTCGCCGAGGATCTCGAACGCGAGCTCGGCCTCGGCGGCGGGCAGTCGCACGTAGAAGACCGTCTGCTCGTGGGTGGTGAACGCGTTCATCTCGCCGCCGACCGATTCGACCGCCTCGGCGATCTCGCGCGCGCTGCGGTCTTCGGTGCCCTTGAACAGCAGGTGCTCGAGGAAGTGGCTCGCGCCCGACTCGAGGTCGCGCTCGTCGCGCGCGCCGCTGCCGACCCACGCTCCGACGGTGACGGAGCGCAGCTCGGGCAGCGACTCGGTGACGACGCGCAGGCCGGACGGCAGGAGC
>DASUMP010000110.1:0-3579 GCA_036277635.1 Acidimicrobiia bacterium
TTCCGACGGCGCCCGACGGGCGAACCCGAAGCGCTGTGGGTCGTGCGCCCCGACGGCACCGACGCGCGCCGTGTCGTCGCGGAGATCCACGACGGCCCGCTCGCGTGGACGCCCGACGGTCGCATCACGTTCGTCGACACCGTCGCCGATGGCGCGCGTCGGCTGTTCACGATCGCGCTCGACGGCTCGGATCGTCGCCTGCTCGTCGACGGCGAGAGCGCGGAGCACGCGGGGGCGGTGTGGTCACCCGACGGCGATCGGGTCGTGTTCACCGACGACCCCGACGGCCAGCTCCTCTGGGACCAGGACCTCCTGACGGGAACGACCACGACCGTGGGTGGGCGCGCGCCGGGTCGCCTCGTGTTCGCCGACGCGTCGGGCCACGTCCTGCGCACCTTGACCGAGCCGGCCGAGGGCGACCACGATGGATCACCATCCTGGAGCCGCCCGCTGTAACCGATGTCACGCGCCGTGGCGTGTCATCCATTCTCGGTGGCCCGGGAGTTGAACACGCGTGAGGGGGGCGGTGGCGGAGTCGGCCGCGACGGTGCACGGACGCACGCGCGCCCTGGCGCGACTGCTGCTGATCACTCTCGTCGCGGCCCTCGTCGCCTCGAGCACCCTGGTGCTCGCACCCGCGGCGCCGGCGGCCGCGTCGAGCCACGTGCCCCGCCCCACACCTCCGCCGATCACCGTCGCGATCACACCCGGAGGGTTCGCACCCGAGGTCGTCACGGCGGTCGTCGGCCAGACGGTGCGCTTCGTGAACGAAGCGGGCGCGCCGCATTCCGTCGTCGCCAATGACGGCGCGTTCGACTCCGGGACGATCACGCCCACCGGCGCGTTCACGCTCTCGGTCGGCGCGCCGGGCTCGTTCGCGTTCGGCTCGGCGTCCGACGCGTCGTTCGGCGGTCTGCTCACCGTCGGCCTGCTCGACCTGCCGGGTCCGGCGTCCGCGCTGGTCGGTGGGAACCTCCCCGACCTCGGCGTCCCGCCCATGGCCGACCCCGACGCGCACCCGTCCGGCATCGGCGCGTCGCGATCGCGCATCGTGGTCGGGTTGGATCCGGCGGCGACGCTCGGCGACGCGAACGACGCGTTCGCAGCCGCGGGCGTCACGGTCGTCGGTTCGGCGCCGGGCATCTCGATGGTCGTGGTGCAGGTCGATCCACTCCCCGCGGTCGGCGACTTCGCCGCGCTCGAACAAGCACTCGACGTCCTGCGCGCGCACCCGGCGGTGCGCGCCGCGACGATGGACAAGGTGGTCTCGGCGTCGATCGTCGTGCCGCCGACGGACTCGAACGGACCCACCGACTGGATCTGGGACGACGACCGCCGCCGCACCGGCGCGCCGCCGGTAGGGACCGACGGGAACTGGGGACTCGAGTCGGCGCGCTTCCCCTCGGCGTGGAACGTGCTCGACACGGTGCGCCGACGCAATCCGTCGATCGACACCGTCGTCTACGACCAAGGGTTCGATCCGACGCACCCCGAGCTGAGCGGGGCTGCGGTCGTCGGGCTCTGCAGCTCCGACGACAACTGCACGGACACCCCCGGCGAGCTGTCGAAGCACGGCAACCACGTGGCCGGGATCATCGGCGCGACGTTCGACAACGACGGAGCCGAGCCGGGGACCACGGTCGGCATCAGTGGCGGCAACCCCGTCGCCGACATGTCGCTCGTGTCGTGGTACGGCAACTTCGAGTACGCCCGCGTGCCCGACAACGGCCCGTCGTACGAAGAGATGACCTCGACGTCGGCGAACTGGGCGTTGTGGGACAAGCTGCTCGACGAGAAGCGTCCGGGCGGCGCGTGGCCCGACCTGCGAGTCGTGAGCATGAGCGCCATCACCATGTTCCTGAACGACGGCAGCACGTCGTGGGCGTGGGGCGCGAACAACGCGGGCTTCCGGTGCGGGCCCGACGAGGACGACGACGCCGACGGCGACGGGCCGTGCACGCCCAACACCTCCGACCGATTCCTGCGCGACGTCGCGAACGACGGCGAGCTCGCCCGGCTGATCGCCGAAGACGCCGCCGACAAGAACGTGCTCCTCGCGGTCGCCGCAGGGAACGACAGCATCAAGGTCTGCGACAACGGCACGTCCACGGCCGCGCCGGTGTCGAAGGGCGGACCGTGCCCGCCGGGCTACTCGTACTCGGTCCTCGACACCCGGCGCCTGCACGCGTTCGGATGGGCGAGCGCGCACTGGGAGTCGGGACCGAATCCGATCGTCATGGTCGAGTCGATCAACGCGCTGCACCAGCGGTCGCTGTTCTCGAACGTCGGTGGCGACGTCGCCGCGCCTGGCCAGGCGATCCGGAGCCTCGACGAAGCCGACGTCGACGGCACGCCCGGCTACCGGCTCGACAGCGGGACGTCGATGGCGACGCCCCACGTGGCCGCGCTCGCCGGATGGCTCGCGGCCGTTGCGCCGAGCCTCACCGTCGAACAGCTGCGCGACGCGATCCTCGCGGGCGCGCGCACCGACACGCTCCCGCGCAACGACGAGCCGGTCGCGCCCCGGATCGACGCGTACGCGTCGCTGTTGCGCGTCCCCGGTGTCGTCGAGATGCTCGCCGACCTGGCCGACGCGACCGCCGACGGCAACCGCCGCGTCGTGCGCAACCGAGACGGGACCACGTCGGAAGATCGCGTCGACATCACCCTCGTGCGCGGCCTCAAGACGCACTCCGCGCCCGACGGCCGGGTCGACATGCGCGACTTCCGGCGTTTCCGCGACGCACTGCTGCAGATCTGCCGCGACGTGCCCGGCACGATCGGCTGTCCGACCGGGACGATCGTGCTCGACGGCACCGACGACCACCCGAAGAAGGACCTGAACCACGACGGGTGCGTCAACGATCCCGCGGTGCTGTCGTGCAAGGCCGAGGACACGTGGTCGCGCTACGACCTCAACGGCGACGGCCTCGTGTCGCCAGCGCGCCTCGAGTCGCTCGTCGTCGGGACCGGAACGGCCGAGCACTCCGACCTGTCGCTGTTCCAGTCGGTGTTCGCGACCAGCGAGGGATGGCAGCCCACCGACCTGCCGAACCTGCTGCGCTCGGGCGATCTCGAGATCCACGCCGACCCGCTGTTCGCGGCCGGCGCGAAGTCGGTCGACGTGGAGGTGCGCTACGGCTCCGGCCGCACGCTCGCACCTGCGCGCGCCATGGCCACCAAGAACGGGATCGTCGCCACCGTCCCGACCGTCGACGCCGGCCAACCGATCGAGGTCGTCGGGCGCGCCACCATCGACGGCCAGGTCGTCGAGTCGGCCATCGAGACGCTGACGCTGCGCCACGGCGAGGACGCGCGCGTCGACCTGTGCATCCCACACGTCGAAGCGACGGTCGACGACGACAGCCTGATCGCCGACAACGAGGACACCGCGCGCGTGCACGCCACGTTCCGGCGCTGCAACGACGATCCGGTCGACGGAGAGACCGTCACGTTCGCGCTGCACCCCGATCCCGGCGTCACGCCGTTCTCGGGCGACGGACCGGCGGCCCTCGACGCCGGGGTGCCCGACGCGACGCTCTCGGACACCGAGGCGGTCACCGACGAGAGCGGCCGGGC
>DASUMP010000111.1:0-12613 GCA_036277635.1 Acidimicrobiia bacterium
CTCGACCACACGGTGTACGAGGGGATCTGGCTCACGGTCATCGACGAGGGGCCCGGTCACTGGCCGGGCAGCGCGATGCCAGGTGAACGGGGCAACACCGTGTTCCCCGGTCACCGCGTCACGAACTCGCGCCCGTTCTACGACCTCGACCAGCTGGTGCCGGGCGACGAGGTGATCTTCCGCACCGCCGACGGCGAGTTCACGTACGCGGTCACGGGGACACAGATCGTGGTCCCGACCGACATGTGGGTCGTGAACCCGACCGAGACGCCCACGATGACGTTGATCGCCTGCCACCCGAAGGGGAGCGCCCGCCAGCGCATCGTCGTGAAGGGTGACCTCGTGCGGTCGTCGCCGACCACGAGCAACGGAACCTGAACCTCGGTACGGTCGCGCCATGACGCGACCGACTGCCCTCGTGACGGGTGCCTCCGCCGGCATCGGCGCCGAGTTCGCCCGCCTGCTCGCCCCCGACCACGACCTCGTGCTCGTCGCCCGTGACGCGGCGCGCCTCGAAGCGCTCGCCAAGGAGCTCGCCGACGCGCACGGCACCGCGAGCGAAGTGCTGGCCGCCGACCTCGGCGACGACACGCAGCTCGCGAGCGTCGAGGCCCGCATCGCCGACGCGTCCCGACCGGTCGACATCGTCGTGAACAACGCGGGCTTCGGAACCGTCGGCGAGTTCGCCGAGCTGCCGGTCGAGCGCGAAGACGCGATGGTGCGCCTCAACGTGCTCGCGTTGACGCGTCTGTCACACGCGGCCGCCCGCACGATGACCGCGCGAGGAACCGGTGGCATCCTCAACGTCGCGTCGCTCGGCGCGTTCGCGCCCGTGCCTCGCATGGCGGTCTACGGCGCCACCAAGGCGTTCATCTCGAGCTTCACGCAGGCGCTGCACGAAGAGCTGCTCGGCACCGGCGTGCGCGTGTCGTGCCTGTGCCCCGGATTCACGCGCACCGAGTTCCAAGCGCGCGCCGGCGTGACCGGTGGCGGTCCGGCGATGCTGTGGGCCAGCGCGCGCGACGTCGCGCAGGCCGGCCTCGCGGGCCTCGCCGGGAACAAGGCCCTCGTCGTGCCGGGAGCGCTCAACGCTACGGGCGCGACGTTGACGAAGCTGACCCCCGCAGTGTTGGCGCGCAAGATCTCCGGGCAGATCATGCGGCGCGCCGAGGGCGGATCGATCTGACGGGCGGCGTCGACGCGGTCGGTCAACCGGCGATGAGCCGGAACACGTCGCCGGCGCGCGACACGACGTAGAGCTCACCGGCGGCGTCTTCGCCGAACGACGCGACCTCGGCGACCTCGACGCCGAGCGGGCGCTGGTCGACGAGCTGGCCGTCGCGCTCGACGAGTCCGATCAGCGCACCCGCGGCGAAGTCGGCGAACACGTACACGCCGCGCAGTGCAGGTATCGCCGCGCCTCGGTACACGAAGCCGCCCGTGACGGCGCGACCGTTGTCGTGGTCGTACTCGTAGATCGGGTCGCGGGGATCGAGCGCGTCGACGTCGAGGTAGTAGTGCGCCCCCTCGCGCGCGTTCCACCCCCAGTTGACCCCCGCTTGGTCGCCGTCGGCGGCGAAGTCGATCTCCTCCCACGCGTTCTGACCGACGTCGCCGATCCACAGGTCGCCGGTGGCGCGGTCGAACGAGAACCGCCACGGGTTGCGCAGCCCGTACATCCAGATCTCGCCGCGCGCCCCCGCGGTCCCGACGAACGGGTTGTCGGCGGGGATCGTGTACGCGGCTCCGTCACCCGGTGTCGGATCGATGCGCAGGATCTTGCCGAGCAGGGTCGACAGGTCCTGGGCGTTGCCCTGCGGATCGCCGCCGCTGCCGCCGTCGCCGAGCGCGATGTAGAGCATGCCGTCGGGGCCGAAGGCGAGGTGCCCGCCGTTGTGGTTCGAGAACGGCTGCGCGACGGTGAGCAGCTCGCGGCGTGTCGAGGGATCGACCGACCCGTCGTCGCGCACCGCGAACTCCTGGACGCGCGTGTCGCCGGCAGTGTCGGTGAAGTCGAGGTAGAGCCGGTCACCGGCGGGGGAGAACGCGAGCCCGAGCAGCCCCTGCTCGTTGCCCGCGTCGGTGATGTCGCCGGTGAGGTCGAGGACGGGCTCGGGGTCGACCGTCCCGTCGTGCGCGCGCCGGACGCGCCCGGGTTGCTCGGCGATGTACAGCGCGGGGTCCCCGGCCCGCACCGCGAACGCGATGGGTCGTTCGAGACCGCTCGCGACGCGTTCCACGGCGACGCTGACCTCGGCGAGTCCCGCCGGTACGGAGGTCGTGGTCGACGTTCCCGGCGATGTCGTCGCCGTCGTGCTCGGCGCGCTCGACGGATCAGCGTCGGACTCGTCGTCGGAAGCGCACCCGCCCACCAGTACGAGCACCGACGCAAGCGTCGTGAGGACCAGCGCGGTGCGTCGCACGGCGGCAGGCTAACGATCGCTCGGGGCGGTGACCGCGCGGCTGCGTAGCATGCGGCGCGTGAAGTACGTCGTGTTCGTGCCCGACGGGTGTGCCGACGAGCCGATCGGTTCGCTCGACGGGCGCACACCACTCGAAGTCGCGCAGATGCCTCGGCTCGCGTCCCTCGCGGCGCGAGGCGAAGTCGGTCGGGCGCGGGTGATCCCCGACGGCTTGCCCGCGGGCAGCGACGTCGGGAACATGGCGATCCTCGGCTTCGATCCGCGGCGCTACCACACGGGTCGCGCGCCCATCGAAGCTGCCGCGATGGGTGTCGAGCTCGGTCCCGACGAGGTCGCGTACCGCTGCAACCTGGTCACCCTCTCCGACGACGAGCCGCCGCGCATGATCGACTTCGCCGCGGGTCACGTGTCGAGCGAGCAGAGCCACCCGATCGTCGCGGCGCTGGATCGGCACCTCGGTGGTGGGCGCGACGGCGTGCGCTTCCACCCGGGCGTCGAGTACCGGCACCTGTGCGTCGTGCCGAGTGCGTGGGCCGACGCCACGTGCGTGCCTCCGCACGACCTCACGGGCCAGGTCGCGGTGCAGCCCACGGGTCCCGCCGCGCCCCGGCTGCGCGCGCTCATGGATGCGTCGCGCGACGTCGTCGCCGCGTCCGCGCGCGACGTCGGCTCGGTCGCGACGCAGATCTGGCTGTGGGGACAGGGAATCAAGCCGGCCTTGCCCCGGTTCGAGGACGTGTACGGCGTGACCGGCGCGATGACGTCGGCAGTCGACCTCGTCCAGGGACTCGGCGTGTTGACCGGCATCCGCGTGGTCGACGTCCCGACGGCGTCGGCCGGCTTCGACAACGACTACGAGGCCCAGGCGCGAGCGTGCATCGAGTCGCTCGACGACCACGACCTGTTCGTCCTGCACGTCGAGGCCACCGACGAGGCCGGCCACCAAGGTCTCGTCGACGTGAAGGTCGACGCCCTCGAGCGGTGGGACCGCGAGATCATCGGCCCGGTCGTCGACGCGCTCGAACGGCGAGCCGAACCGTTCCGGGTGCTGCTCTTGCCCGACCACGCGACGCCGTGCGAGCTGGGCACGCACACCGCGGCGCCGGTGCCGTACCTGTTCTTCGACTCCAGCGTGTCCGGCGCCGGTGGCACGTACGACGAGCCGTCGGTCGCGGGGGCGCCCGTCGTCGAGGCCCACACCCTGATGGGTCGACTCGTCGCCCGCTGAGCCCGTGGCCGCCGGCCGCCCGGGTGCTCCGGGACCGAGGCGAGGCGGTGTAAGGTGATCCCGATCCCTCGAGACCCGGTCCCCGGGCTCACGACCCCACGCAGCGCGGTGTACCGCTGGTGCGGGAGGTCACCGGTCGGTCCGGGATCCCCACGAATGCTCGTCCCCGCCTCCCGCGCGGACCGCAGCCCTGGTGCACCTGCGAGGTATCCCGTCCGCCGGCGTGAGCCATCCCCGGTGCGACCGGTTGGCAACCCCTCACCACCCACCCGTCCCGAGCGGAGCCGGGCTTCCCGCCCGACACCCGCCGAGGAGAGGCAATGACCGAGACCTTCGACCGATCCCAGCTCGACGGCAAGGATCGCGAACAGCTGTCCACCATCGCGAGCGCGCTCGGCGTGAAGTCGATCAGTCGCCTGAAGAAGGCCGAGCTGATCGATGCGATCGTCGGCGCGGCCGGCGGTGCGAACGGCGCGAGCGACGCCAAGCCGCGGCGGATCCGATCGACCAAGCCCGCCGCCGACGATCTCGACGCGCTGGCGGCCGAACAAGATGCGCTCGCGGCCGGGCCCGCGTCCAACGGCGACGACATGGCGCTCATCCGGCCGCGGCGCGGATCGGGTGGGTCGACCGCGACGACCGCGACTGCGACCACGACTGCGGACTCGACGAGCGGCGGTGCGAGCAACGGTGAGGCGGCGGGAGCGTCGAGCACTGCCCCGACGTCGGCGTCGACCGCTGACGCGCCCACGCGCACGGATCGTCCCGAACGCACCGACCGGGGCGATCGTCACAACGAGCGGAACGATCGCAACAACGACCGCGACGGCGGCCAATGGCAAGACGGCGACGGCAACAAGCGCCGGCGCCGGCGGCGCGGGCGCGAGCGCGACCGGGAGCGCACCGACCGTGAACCGCGCGTCGACGAAGGCGGCGGCGGTGGTGGCGGCAGCGGCGAGCCGATCCCGATCGAGGGGTTGCTCGACCTGCGCGACGAGGGCTACGGGTTCCTGCGCACGACCGGGTACCTCGCGGGCCGCAACGACGCGTACGTGTCGGCGTCGCAGGTCCGCCGGTTCAGCCTGCGCAAGGGCGACTACCTCCAGGGCGCGACGCGTCCGCCGGCGAGCAACGAGAAGTACCCGGCGCTCATGCGGGTCGACACGATCAACGGCATGACGCCCGACGAGGCGCGCACTCGCGCCCGGTTCGAAGACCTCACGCCGCTGTTCCCCGACGAGCGGCTCCGGCTCGAGCTCGCCGACGAGCCGCTCGAGATGACGGGTCGGATCATCGATCTCGTCGCCCCGATCGGCAAGGGCCAGCGCGGCATGATCGTGTCTCCGCCGAAGGCCGGCAAGACGACGATCATGAAGCAGATCGTCTACTCGGTGGAGCGCAACAACCCCGAGACCCACGTGATGGTCCTCCTCGTCGACGAACGTCCCGAAGAGGTCACCGACATGCGCCGCCACGTGCTGCGCGCCGAGGTGGTCGCGTCGACGTTCGACCGGCCCTCCGACGAGCACTGCCATGTCGCCGAGCTCACGATCGAGCGGGCGAAGCGACTCGTCGAGCTGGGCAAAGACGTCGTGATCATCCTCGACGGCATCACGCGCCTCGCGCGGGCCTACAACCTGGCGGCCCCGGCGTCGGGGCGCATCATGTCCGGCGGCATCGACGCCGGCGCGCTCTACCCGCCGAAGAAGTTCTTCGGTGCGGCCCGCAACGTCGAAGAGGGAGGGTCGCTCACGATCATCGCGACTGCCCTCGTCGAGACGAACTCGAAGATGGACGAGCACATCTTCGAGGAGTTCAAGGGCACCGGCAACATGGAGCTGCGCCTCGACCGGCGCCTCGCGGATCGCCGGGTCTACCCGGCGATCGACGTCGAGCAGTCGGGAACACGCCACGAGGAGCTGTTGTTCGATCGCAGTGCGCTCCAGCAGGTCTGGAAGCTGCGCCGGGTGCTGAACGCGCTCGAGAGCGGTTCGGGTCTCGAGCTGCTCATCGACAAGATCCGCACCACCAAGAGCAACGACGAGTTCCTGTCCGAGATCGCCAAGGCGCCCTCGGGCATGGCCTAGACCACCGGCCGCGCTGACCGCCCCACGAACCGTTCCGTAGACTGCGAGCCATCATGAAGACTGCGATCCATCCCGAGTACACCGAGTGCAAGGTGCACTGCTCGTGCGGCAACGAGTTCGTGACCCGCTCGACGGTCCCGAGCCTGCGGGTCGAGCTGTGCGCCGAGTGCCACCCCTTCTACACGGGCAAGCAGAAGCTCGTGGACACGGGCGGTCGAGTCGAGCGCTTCCAGCGCCGATACGCGAAGTCCCAGCCCAAGAAGAAGGCGTAGGGGCCTCGAGCCACCGTCTCGCGCCGACGAAAGGACCGTCGATGCCCGGCACCGCCGAACCCCGCTACATGGGCGGCCAAGCGGTCCTCGAAGGCGTGATGATGCGCGGCGCGACCACCTACGCGGTCGCTGCCCGCCTCCCGACCGGTGAGATCGAGCTGATCGTCCGTGACGTCCCCGGCTGGGCCGAGAAGTACCGGCACATCCCCCTCGTGCGTGGCGTCATGGGCCTCGGCGAGAGCCTCGGGCTCGGCGGCAAGGCCCTCGCGTGGTCGGCGAACCGCCAGATCCCCGAAGACGAGCAGATCTCCGAGCGGGCGATGGGGTGGACCATGGCCATCTCGATGATCGTGTTCAGCGGGCTCTTCCTCGTGCTGCCGGCCGTCGCCGGCAAGGGCATCGGCAACTGGCTCGACTTCTTGCCGTTCCAGATCGCCGAAGCTGCGCTCCGCGTCGTCTTCTTCATCGGCTACCTGCTGCTGATCGCACGGATGCGCGACATCCGACGCGTGTTCGAGTACCACGGCGCCGAGCACAAGACGATCGCCGCGTACGAGAACGGTGTCGAGCTCACCCCCGAGACCGCACAGCAATTCACGACCGCGCACGTGAGGTGCGGCACCAACTTCTTGCTCACCGTGATGGTGATCGCGATCCTCGTCTACTCGGTCGTCCCGACCCCCACGTTCTGGTCGATCATCGTGTCGCGCATCGTGCTGATCCCGGTCATCGCGGGCCTCGGCTACGAGGTGATCCGCTACGCGGCGAAGCACATGCACCGCGGGTGGGTCCGGACCCTCATGCGACCTGGGTTGCTGCTGCAGCGACTCACCACCCGCGAGCCGTCCCTCGACCAGCTCGAAGTCGCCATCGCTTCGCTGCGTGCGGTGCTCTCGGCCGACCAGCTCGCGGAAGTCGAGGCGCGCCGCGGCGTGACCGCGCCGCCGGCGCTGCTCCGCACCGCGTGAGCGCGTCGGCGCACCCGGTCCCGTGAAGTTCGGCGTCTTCTACGAGCACCAGCTCCCGCGTCCGTGGGACGACGGAGCCGAGGAGCGCCTGTTCCGCGACGCGCTCGAGCAGATCGAGTTCGCGGACTCCATCGGGATCGACTACCTCTGGGAGGTCGAACACCACTTCCTCGAGGAGTACAGCCACTCGAGCGCGCCCGAGGTCTTCCTCGCCGCGGCGTCGCAGCGCACGAAGCGGATGCGCCTCGGTCACGGCATCGTCCAGACGCCGCCGCCGTTCAACCATCCGGCGCGCGTCGCTGAGCGGCTGGCGACGCTCGACCTCGTGTCGGGCGGGCGGGTCGACTTCGGGACGGGCGAGTCGTCGTCGGAAGCCGAGCTGGGCGGGTTCCTCATCGACCCGGCCGACAAGCGCGAGATGTGGGAAGAAGGGCTGCGCGTCGCGTTGCGTTGCCTGAGCGAGTCGCCCTTCACCGGACACTCCGGGCGGTTCGTGACCATGCCGCCGCGCAACGTCGTGCCGAAGCCCGTGCAGCGGCCGCATCCTCCGGTCTGGGTCGCGTGCAGCCGGCGCGACACGATCCGCCTCGCCGCGCAGCACGCGATCGGTGCGCTCTCGTTCGCGTTCGTCGACCCCGAAGAGGCCCGGCACTGGGTCGACGACTACTACACGACGCTCGAGACCGACGGCGTGCCGATCGGCGACGCAGTGAACGCCAACATCGCGTGCGTCACGACGTTCATGTGCCATGCCGACGAAGACGTCGCACTCGCGCGCGGCATCGAAGGCGCGAACTTCTTCGGCTACTCGCTCGCGCACTACTACGTGTTCGGGCGGCACGAACCCGGCGTCACCGACGTCTGGGAGGAGTACCGACGCCGCCGGGTCGAGGCGGGATTCGACCCCGACGCCGTCGCCCGCGCCGCCGAACACGGCGACCGCCTCGGCGCCAAGATCGTGCAGGACGGCTTCGGCGGACTGCGCGGCGCGATCGGGACCCCAGACCAGGTGCGCGAGTACCTGCGGCGGTACGAGGAGTGCGGCGTCGACCAGGTGATCTTCTGCTTCCAGGCCGGCAAGAACCGCCACGAGCACATCATGGAATCGCTCGAGCTGTTCGGGCGCGAGGTGCTCCCGGAGTTCGCGGAGCGCGAACCCGCCGCGCAGCGAGCCAAGGACGAGCGGCTCGCTCCCGTGATCGACGCGGTGATGGCGCGCAAGCCGGCGTCCGACCATCCGCCGTTGCCAGCCGACGATTACTCGTTCCCCGCATTGCCGCGCGCGATCGCCGACCGGATGGAGAGCGACGACTTCCACGCGTTCCTCGACCAGGTCGCCGACAAGATCGCCGACGGCGAGAACGTGGTCGGCGAGTTCTTGCGTCAGTGACACGGCGCGTCGACCTCGGTCGGCGCGACAGGGGCCGGTACCCTCTCGGTGATGTTCGAACAGCTCGCCGCGCTCGAAGCGGAGCTCGACGCGCTCGAGCGTGAGCTCCCGACGATCTTCGCCGAAGGCGACCGTCGGGCGTCGCGCGACGCCGGCCGCCGACACGCCGAGCTGAAGCCGCTCGTCGACGCGTATCGGTCATGGCAGCAGTCGGGCCGTGAGCTCGACGAAGCGCGCGGCATGCTCGACACCGAGACCGACGCCGACATGCGCGACTACTTGAAGGCCGAGATCGCGGACAAGGAACGTCAGCTCGGCGGGCTCGAAGAGCACATCAAGGAGCTGTTGTTGCCGCGCGACCCGAACGAGGGGCGCAACGTCATCGTCGAGATCCAAGGCACCGAAGGCGGCGAGGAAGCGAACCTCTGGGCGGGCGACCTGTTCCGCATGTACCAGCGGTATGCGGAGCGCCTCGGCCTGCGCAGCGAGATCCTCTCCGCGCAACCGTCCGACCAGGGCGGGTACCGCGACGTGACGTTCGTCGTGAAGGGCGAGCACGCCTGGGCGCGCTTCAAGTACGAGGGCGGTCCGCATCGCGTCCAGCGGGTGCCCGAGACCGAGAGCCAAGGGCGGATCCACACCAGCGCCGCCACCGTCGCGGTGCTCCCCGAAGCCGAAGAGATCGACGTCGAGATCGATCCCAACGATCTCGAGATCGACGTGTTCCGCGCGACCGGACCGGGTGGACAGTCGGTGAACACGACCGACTCCGCGGTGCGGATCACCCACGTGCCGAGCGGGCTGGTGGTCTCGTGCCAGGACGAGAAGAGCCAGCTGCAGAACAAGGAGAAGGCGTTGCGGATCCTGCGCTCCCGCTTGCTGCGCGAGGAACAGGATCGTCAGCAAGCCGAGGTCGCGTCAGCGCGACGCGAACAGGTGCGCGGTGGTGGTCGATCCGAGAAGATCCGCACCTACAACTTCAAGGAGAACCGCGTCACCGACCACCGCATCGGGCTCACGGTCCATGCGCTCGACCGCGTGCTCGAGGGCGACCTGCAGGAGTTCGTCGACGCGCTCGCGGCCGACGAACGCCAGCGCCAGCTCGGCGGCGGATGAACGAGACGCGCACCACGTGGCGCGACGAGTGCGCGCAGGTACGCGCCCGGCTCGCCGAGCACGGACTCGCGAACGCAGCCCGAGAAGCGCGCTGGCTCGTGGAGGCCGCGTCGGGACTCGACGGCGCCGAGCTGGATGTCGACGACTCGCCGGTCGGTGCCCGAGCGCGCGAGCACCTCTGGTCGATGTGCGATCGGCGCATCGCGGGCGAACCGTTGCAGTACGTCCTCGGGTCGTGGTCGTTCCGGGGTCTCGACCTCATGGTGGACCCGCGGGTGCTCATCCCGCGACCCGAGACCGAGTGGGTCGTGGAAGTCGCGCTGCGGGAGATGGAACGCCGCGGGGTGCGGCGCGGTCCGCCGGCGGCGTCACGACGCGCTGGCACGCCGACGGTGCACGTCGCCGACCTCGGGACCGGTTCGGGTGCGATCGCGCTCGCGCTGGCCGCCGAGCTTCCCGACGCCGAGATCTGGGCCACCGACGTGAGCGACGACGCGCTCGCCGTCGCCCGCGCGAACCTCGCCGGTCAGGCATCCACGCTTGTGCGCCTCGCGGCGGGCTCGTGGTTCGACGCGCTCCCCGACGACCTGCGCGGCCGGCTCGACCTGGTGGTCTCGAACCCTCCGTATCTCGCCGACGATGAGCGCGCGACGCTCGTGCCCGAGGTGCGCGATCGCGAACCGGCGGTGGCGCTGTTCGCGGGACCGAGCGGTCTCGAAGCGCTCGAGGTCGTGATCGGCGAGGCGCCCGCGTGGCTCCGACCCGGCGGCGTGCTCGTGTGCGAGCTCGCACCCCACCAGGCGCCGCCCGCCGCCGCGGCGGCGCGCTCCGCCGGTTACGAATCGGTCACGGTCCACGACGACCTCGCCGGTCGCGCACGCGTCCTCGTGGCCGCGACCCCGTCGAGCGACCCTCGCTAGGGTGACGGGGTGGCCGACGAGCTCGATGTCGACGCGATGCTGGAGCGCTTCCGGGAACGGGCGCGCGCGGTGCGCGAGCGTCCACTGCCACCCGTCGCCGGTGCCGAACGGGAGCGCTTCGTGCAGCAGGCGCAGCTCGACTTCCAGGACTTCGCGATCGTGGGCGACGCCGCGTGGGAGTTCGTCGACGGGGTGTTGACCCTGCGCATCGACTTGCGCCCCGAGCAGTAGCCGTTCGCGGTCGTCAGCGACCCGGGCGTTCGTCGGGTCGTTCGTTCGGGTCGAGGTGTTGGAGGAACGAGCGGTCGATCGCGACCCAGATCGTCTTCGAGAACGGGTACGCGACGATCGGGCCGACGACCATGATCGGGACCAGGATCGCGAGCAGCGGCCCGACCGGGACCTCGGGCACGGTCAGCACCAACGCGACCACGAACGTGACCGCGAACAATCCGCCGACCAGGATGATGTTGATCGCGAGCGCACCGGCCCAGTACCCCGACTCGCGCTCGAAGTGCAGCCCGCAGCGGGGGCACTCGGCGACCATCGTGAAGTAGTTGCGGAACAACCTGCCCGACCCGCACCGCGCGCACCGCTTCGTGACGCCGCGCGTGAGCTGGGTCGCGCGCGAGGGCGGTGGACTCGCGGGGTCGTACGTCACGGTGACCTCACGGTGTTCGTCGTGCCGTCGTTGTCGACCTCGACCGTCCGGCCTTCCCAGGGTTCGCGCACCATCGCACCCATCATGTCCGCATCGCGCGTGGTCGCGAGCACCCGCCGCCCGTCGGCGGTGTGGGCGGCCACGATCGCGACCTGCGGCGTTCCGTCACGCTCGACCATCACGGACGTCGCCTCGATCCGCACCGACTCGACGACGAGCCCCGCCACCTCTCGGCGCGGCAGCGCATCGATCCGAGCTTGTGTCGCGGCGGGGTCGACTCGCTGGAAACCCGTCGCCGGCGGACGCGTCGACCACACCGACGCGGAGTGCTTGGTCGCGTACCAGCCGAGCGCGGTCGTCACGCCCACCGACCCGGGGTCGGCGCGCAGCGCGTCGACCATCGTCGCCACCCCGTGCGTCGAGTAATTGTTCACCGGCCCCCCTGCGAACGCCAGCCCGCCGGTGGTGGTCAGCGGCCGCGTGTCGCCGCCGGTCGGACCGGACATCCCGAGCGCATCGAGCGCGAGCTGCACGGCCGACGGGAAGCACGAGTACAGGTCGAAGCGCGCGACGTCGTCGACGCCCAGACCGTTCGCACCGAGCGCGTCGCGCACCACCACGCCGATGCCGGGCGCCGCCGCGAGCGAGTCGCGCTCCGAGAACCAGTAGTGGTCGTGGCCGTCGGCGCCGGCGTGCAAGAACACCATCCGGTCGGCGGGCACGCCCGCGGCGACCGCCGTCTCGTACGCGCAGAGGAGCAACGCGGCGCCTTGGTCGACATCGATGTTGGCGCACATCCGTTTCAGGTAGGGGAAGCACACCACCCGGTTGTCGGTGCTCGGCGTCGCGATCTCGTCAGGGGAGTACGCCGTGCGCGACCACGCCGCGGGGTTCTGCTCTGCGACGGCCGCGAACGTCGACCAGAGCGCACCGATGGCGCGTTGGTGCTCCGCGACGTCGCGTCGCGCGCGTGCTCGCAGTGCGGTCTCGAGGAGCGGGTAGACGGTCACGGGAACGAACGCGTGATGCGCGTTCTCGTATTCGTTGCTCCCGGGGCGATCGTCGCCGACGACGTGCAGGCAGGGCGCGTCGTCGCCGGTTGGCCAGGTGAGGTGCACGCGCGGCTCCCGCCGGGCCCGCCATCGCGTGTGCATCGCCTCGGCGCCACCGACGAGCACCACATCGGCGCGGCCGGCCGCGATGTCGGCGGCCATCTCGTGGACGAGGAGTAGCGGGCTGTTGCCGCCGACCGTCGACACCACGGTGCGACGGGGTTCGGTGCCGAGCTCGCGGGCGACGAAGCGTCCAGGATCGGCGTACGGCCACGACGCGATCTGCACCACCGCGACGACGTCGAGCGCGTCGACGAGCGAGCGGGTGGCGCCGGCGTCGGCATCGGCGCGACGCGCCGCGTCGACGAGGAGCTCGATCGGCGAACGCGCCTGGTCGGCGGGGACGCGCTGGGCGGTCTGGCCGACGCCGACGACGACCGGGCTGCGGGGATCGGGCACGACCACTCCGGGTCAGAGGAGGCGAACGAGCGGGGCG
>DASUMP010000112.1:0-5237 GCA_036277635.1 Acidimicrobiia bacterium
GGTCTGGCCCTTTGGACACACTCAGTGTGTCGAAATGGCCAATCCTCCGTGCGGACCGCGTGAGCTCGGCTCGTCGGTGGGCGCGGCTCAGGCGGGGGCGTCGAAGAGCGAGCGGAGGCCGCGGGAGAGGACGAGCGGGGCGACGGTGCAGTGGAACTCGTCGGCGAAGACGCGCGTCGTCGCGTCGAGGTTCCGGTAGCCGCGGCTGGTGACGCGGGCGACGAAGCGTTGCATCTGTTCGACCATGTCGAACGAGTACTTCTGCGCGATGGCGCGCTCGGCGTCGGGCATGTTGGTGGCTTCGGTGATGCGGCCGGCGTGGTCCTCGTCGGCGCCGATGCCGAAGAACGCGCGCGCCGGGAGATCGTCGTTGGTGGCGGCGTACTCGTCCTCGAGTCGGAAGATGGTCTCGCGGTCCCACCAGTACGACGGGCTGGCGACGATGTAGCGCGTGAACGTGGTCGGCTCGGTGAGCATCGCGTACGTACCGAAGAGACCGCCGAGTGAATGCCCGAAGTAGGTCGCGTCGTGCGCGTCGATCCGGTAGTTGCTCGCGACCCACGGCATCAGCTCGTCGCGGATGAACGCGAGGAAGCGTGACGCGCCGCCGGTGCCGGTGTCGCTCGGGTACACGCGCGCGAAGGCGTCGTCGGTGGTCGGCGTGAGGTCGCGCGCGCGGAGGTCGACGGTGTCAGCAAGCGTGCCCCTCGGGTAGCCGATGCCCACGACGAGCAGCGGCGGGAGGAGGCGCGAGAGTTGCATGCTGCGCACTGCATCCACCGTCGCGCCGAAGAAGCCGTTCGCATCGGTGAGGTAGAGCACGGGAAGTGCGCGGTCGGTCGAGCGTCCGCAGTGGCCGACGAAGATCTTGAAGTCGTCGCCGACGTGTTCCGACCGCAGGGAATGGACCTCGGTGCCGGCGAGGGGCGAAGTGGCATCGGACATCGGCGGCAGGCTTGCACCGAATCCCTCACGGCACGGGTAGTTGTCTCACCCCCTCGTTATGATGCGAACATATGTTCGAGAGTGTGCGGCGGGCGGTTGAGGGGATGCGGGAGTTCGTGGCCGGCTTGGATCCGGCCGCGCTCTGCCCGACCGACGCGGTCGCGCTCGTGGGGTGGTTCGCGGAGCTGGAGCGGCTGGCGGGCGCGGGGCGGGCGTTGGCGGCGGCGCGGTCGACGGAGTCGGGCGTGTGGGAGCGCGAGGGGTTCCGGTCTCCGGCGCATTGGTTGGCGTCGCGGGCCGGCACGTCGGTGGGGGCGGCGGTGTCGACGTTGGAGATGGCCCGGCGGTTGGACGAGCAGCCGGTGGTCGACGCGGCGGTGCGCGCCGGGTCGCTCTCACTCCCGCAAGCCGTCGAGATCAGCTCAGTAGTCGGCAGCGCGCCGGAGGTGGCGCGCGTGTTGGTCGATATCGCGCAGCGCGAACCGTTGCGGCGGTTGCAGCACCACTGCCGCAACGTGCGCGCCGGCGCCGACCCTGTGGGTGAAGAAGCGCGTTATCGGCGCGTGCACGAGTCGCGGTATGTGCGGTGGTGGATCGAACGCGACGGCGCGTTCCGCCTCGACGCGCGCCTCACCGCGGATGCGGGCGCCAAGGTGTGCGCGGTCCTCGAACGCGAACGCGACACCGTGTTCGCCGACGCGCGTCGCGCCCGACGCCGCGAATCGTTCGACGCGTACACCGCCGACGCGTTCGTGCGGGTCGTCACCGGCACAGGTACGAGTCGAGCGGCACCCGCACAGGTGCGCGTCACCGTCGACCACGTCGCACTCACCCGCGGGCATACCGAAGGCGGGGAACGCTGCGAGATCATCGGCGTCGGACCCGTCCCCGTCTCGGTGGTCGAACGACTCGCGTCCGACGCGGTGCTCAAAGTCTTGGTCACCGACGGCACCGACGTACGCGCGGTCGCGCACGCCGGGCGCACCATCCCCGCCCGCGTGCGGAGCGCCCTCGAAGCACGAGATCCTTCGTGTGTGGTGCCGGGGTGCCTGGTGCGCGACCGGCTCGAGATCCACCACCTCGTCCCCTACGCCCGCGGCGGACCCACCACCCTCGACAACCTCGTGCGCGTCTGCGCGTGGCACCACCACGCCCTCACCCACGACCACTGCGCCCTCGAACGCAACGAAACCGGGGGCTGGACGTGGCGCGCCCCACCCTGACCCACGCCGAACACCGCCCGGCTTCCCCACCTGCACCTTGACAACTGAGTCGCAGCCGTCCGCGGGGTGACGCGGCGCGCGCACGTGGGAGTCCTACCGTGGCGGGATGGCGCGCGCACCCGAACCGGGCACGGGGACCGAGGTCGTGGTCGACCCGCGGGCCGAGCCGGAGGCGCTGCAGGGCGAGCACGAGCTCGAGGCCGACATCGACGACGTCACCGCGGTGCTGTGGGAGCGGCGCGATCCGTCCGGGCGCACCGCCTCGGCCCGGCGGCGGCTGACCGAAGCGGTCGACGGGTTGCTCGACGCGATCGCCCGGTCGGTCACCGAGCGTCCGCTCGACGTGCGCGACGTCGACGACGCGATCGAACGGATCGAAGAGCTCTCGTCGGGGGTGTCGAACCGGGCCGGATCGGCATGGTCGCTGTGGGCGATGTCGCGGGCGCGGCGGTTGCTCGCCGGTCGGTGGCGGATCGTGCCGAACGCTGCCGTGCTCGCGGGGGTCACGTCGTTGCTCACGTCGGTGGCGTGCGGGGCGATCGAGCTGCGCGTCCTCGGATCGCTGCTCGTCCGCCGGTTGCAGGCCGAGGGGCGCGTCGTCGACGAGCGGTCCGTGCGCCGGATCGTGATCGGCGCCTACCTCGACCCCGACGACGTGACGACCGACGTCGCGCCGAACGCGACGGTGGGGTTGCGTCTGCTCGGCCGGTGGGCGCGGCATGCCTTCCCCGTGTTCCACGGCGGGCGCTCGCTCGATCGCACCCGTCGTGCCGCGCGTGCGATCGACGAGCTCGACCTCTCGACGTTCCCCGCGGAGTGAGGCGCGTGCGCGGCCGCGCCGCGCTTGCACGAGCGCGCCCGCTGGCAGTCGCGGCGGCGACGGTGATCGCGCTCGCGACGCTCGGCGGCGCGTGCTCCGACGCCGACGAGTCGGGGCGTGGGTCGTCGACGTCGGTGGCATCGGCGGGTGGTCCGACCAGCTCGACCCGACCGGCCGTCGCGACCACCACGACGGTCGTCCCCCGGTCGCAGGCCGACGTGGCTGTGCCCGCGACGGCCACCGCGGTCGTCGAGGCGCTGACGCGGGTGGAGCGGGGGCTACGCCGCGACGGCGTGGCCGACGACGAGCTCGCGCGACTCGGGTGGGAGCAACACCTGGCGTACGCCGTGCTCGCGCAACGACCCGAGTGGCACGGCGAGGTGTTCGGCGCGCTCGATCCCGACATCGCCGCGGTGGCGCGAGCCAACGTCGACGCGGGCACGCAGCTGTCGGGGCTGGCCGAGCCGCAGCCCGACCTGCCGGCGTGGCGGATCCGCGCGCCGAAGTCCGTGGCCGAGCTCCTCGCCTACTACGAAGAGGGCCAGAGCGCGTCGAACGTGCCGTGGCCGTACCTCGCGGCGATCCACTTCGTCGAGACGCGCATGGGGCGCATCGTCGGGACCAGCACCGCCGGCGCGCAAGGTCCGATGCAGTTCATCCCCGAGACGTGGGCCGCGTTCGGCGAGGGCGACATCTACGACGACCGCGACGCGATCCTCGCCGCCGCGCGCTACCTCGCGTCGCGCGGTGCGCCCGACGACATGCGGCGGGCGTTGTACTCCTACAACAACAGCGACCGCTACGTGAGCGCCATCGCGAGCTACGCCGAAGTGATCGCGCGCGACCCGCGGGCGTACGTCGGCTACTACCACTGGCAGGTCCACTACGGCACGACCAGCGGCCGGTACTTGCTGCCCGAAGGGTTCGGCGACGGCGTCGCCGCCGTGCGTCTCGACGCGCTGAGCCAGCCGGGCTAGGCGCGCGACCGGTCGAGCAGGCGGCGGGCGGTGCCGCCGAGGAAGAGCGCTTGCGCGTCGGAGTCGAGCGGCACCGCCCGGGCCTCGGTGAGCGAGCGGTCCATGGGGAACCACGGGTCGTCCGAGCCCCACAGCACGCGTCCGCGGTACGCCGAGGTGTTCATGAACCGCACCAGGTTCGGATCGAAGTAGCGGGGCGCGTACGCGGTGCACGACAGGTAGAGGTTCGGCCACTTGCGCATGTAGTTCATGATGAGCTCTTCGTAGGGGTGTCCCATGTGCGCGCCGATCACGACGAGGTCGGGGAAGTCGATCAGCACGCTCTCGAGCAGCTCGGGGTGCTGCACGCGCGACCGCACGCGAGGGCCGGGGATCCCGACGTTGATGCCGACCGGGATGCCGAGCTCCTCGCACACTTGGTACACGGGGTAGTGGCGGGGATCGTCGATTGGGAGCTGGGTGGTGAGCGGCATCACGCGCACCATCGCGAACCGCGGGTGCTGTGCGAGCTCGCGGATTCGGGCGACCGTGCGCGTCGGCCGTCCCGGGTCGACGAGTCCGCCCGCGACCAGGAAGCGACCCGGGTGCGCGTCGGCCAGCGCGAACGCTTCCTCGGGGCCGCCGCGCACGAGGCCCGGGGTGAGGATCCCGGTCGCGACGCCCAGACGATCCATGCGGTCGAGCAGCTCGTCGCCCCCGACGCCGTCGCCGGCGTCGCCGCCGAGGTAGCCGGGGATGTTCGCGAACTCCGACTGGGCAAGGAACTGGGCGGCGCCTTGGGGCGTGACGAGGTTCACCCAGATGTCGACGACGTCGGTGGTGGGATCGGACACGTACGGCTCCTACGACTCGAGGGGTGGCTCGACGACATCGAGGTGGCCGGTCGCGACGTCGTAGACGCCGCCCCAGACCGTCATGTCGGGGAGCAGGGGATGGGCGCGCAAAGCAGCGACGTCGTCACGCACGCTCCGCGCCACGTCGTCGAACGGGAAGAACACCATCCCCGACGCGTCCGCGCCGGTGCGCTCGGTCACCGCGACGCGCAGCTCGTCGTCGGTGCGCTGGTGGAGCCCGCACCCGGTGTGGTGGATCACGACGATCTCGCGAGTGCCGAGCGCGGTGGAGGACAGTACGAGCGAGCGGATCATGTCGTCGGTGACGCGGCCACCTGCGTTGCGCAGGATGTGCGCATCGCCGATCTCCAGACCGAGGAGTCGGAACAGGTCGAGTCGGGCGTCCATGCACGCGAGCACCACGAGGTGTCGTGCCGGT
>DASUMP010000113.1:0-6050 GCA_036277635.1 Acidimicrobiia bacterium
CAACCAGCGCTTCGGCGACACGTTCGTCGTGCCCGCCGCCACGTTCCCCACCGTCGGCGCGCGCGTCATGGACCTCCAACAGCCCACGCGGAAGATGTCGAAGTCGGAGGAGTCGCCGCAGGGCACCGTGCTCGTCCTCGACCCGCCCGCGACGATCGCGAAGAAGATCAAGTCGGCGGTCACCGACTCCGACACCGAGGTGCGTCACGACCCCGAGCACAAGCCCGGCGTGTCGAACCTGCTCGACCTGTTCGCGGTCGCGACCGGCAGCACGCTCGCCGACGCGCAGGCGCACTTCGCCGGCTCCGGCTACGGCGCGCTGAAGGCGACGGTCGCCGACGCGGTCGTCGAGTTCCTCCGTCCGCTGCAGGAGCGCTACGCGGTGCTCGAAGCCGACCCCGCCGAGGTCGATCGCCGCCTCGCCGCCGGCGCGGCCGCCGCGTCGGAGATCGCGAACGGCGTGCTCGCGCGCGCGACGAGCGCGGCGGGGTTGTTGGCGCGACCCTGAGCCGGGTTCAGTCGGCGGGCGTGAACGGGCGCGGATCCGCGAGGTTCACCGGGCACTGCTGCGCGCCCTCCGCCTCGCCGTAGGTCGCGCCGTTCACGAGCAACCGGCTCACGGTGCCGCCGCCGGTGAGGCTCTGCAACACCATCGAGTTCGGCGTGCACCACACGACCTTGATGCCGACGCCCCAGTCGGCCGCCGGGTCGTCGCGCAGGTCCGACTCGTTCACCACCGCGTACGACCCCTCGTTCTCGTAGCGGCGGTTGAAGTAGTCGGTCGCCCGCTTGAAGCCGGGGTCGGTCGCCGCGTCCTCGACGATGTCGCGCACCCAGTCGATGCCGTCCTCGACGCGCGCCGAGACGCCACCGGGGGTCTGCGATGCCCAGCCGACCGCGCCGAGGAGCAGCAGCAAGACGATGAGCGGGAACGGCCGCACCGACGTGCGCGACCGGCGCGGCCGGTGGTGCTGCTTCGACGCCCGGGCGTCGGCGGGCGCGGCCGGGTGCTCGTCGACCGACGTGGCCGGTCCGAGTCGCAGGAAATAGCCGTCGCCCTGCACGGCTGCGGTATCGGCAGGATCGGGGCCCGGCTACAGCCCGATCGCGATCACCTCACCAGTCGGGCGGCAGCGGGGCCTCGCCGTCGGCCCGCACCAAGGCCGCCACGACCGCTCGGGGCAGCCCGCAGGCGCCGAACCGGGCCGGATCGTGGTGGGCCGCGGCCCACGCCACCGCGGCGGGTCGGGCCCCGACGACCCGCAGCCGGTCGGCGCCGATCTCGGCGTGCAGCAGGTAGAGGCCCACCCGGCGGGTGATCCCGCTGCGGGTCGCCCACGCCCGGGCGTACTCGGGTCCGGCGAGCGCGCCCGCGAGCGTCGCCCCCGCCCGCCGGAACGGACCGAGGCGGGCGTCGAGCTTGCCCACGTCGTGGAGGAGGGCGGCGGCGAGGGCGTCGGGGTCGGCGGCGTGGGGTCCGCCGGCGAGCGCCCGTTCGGTGCGTCGCGCGACGGCGACGGACTCGCGGCGGTCGGCGCGCCGCAGCTCGCGCCACACGCCGTGCTCCGCGTCGGTGAGCAGCGACCCCACCCACGCGCGCTCGGCCGCGCTCAGCGGGCGCGCGACCAGCGACCCGAAGAACCGGGTCACGAGATGGGCGGCGCGCCTCACCGGGTGCCTCAGACGAACTGCACGTCGAGGACGTACTCCGCGATGCGCTCGTAGAACGGGTCGACCGCGAAGCGCACGAGGCCGGTCGAGAACACGAGCACGAACAGCACGAGGAACCCGTACGGCCGGAACCGGTGCCATCCGGGGAGCGCGCGGGCCGGAAGCACGCGTTCGATGAGCGCGGAACCGTCGAGCGGCGGGATCGGCAGCAGGTTGAACACGCCGAGGAACACGTTGACGACCGCGAACGTGAACAGGAACAGCACCGGCAACGAGAGCTCCTCCCACGACAGGAAGATGCCTTCGTCGAACGCGGAGAAGAACGCGCGCGCCGCGAACGCGCTCACGGCCGCGAGGAGGAAGTTCGTGCCCGGCCCCGCGAGCGACACGTAGAGCATGTCGCGGCGCGGGTTGCGCAGCGCGGCGGGGTTCACCGGCACGGGCTTCGCCCACCCGATCACCGGGAGCCCCGAGAGCGCGCCGAGCGCAGGGAGGATGATCGAACCGAACGGGTCGATGTGCGGCACCGGGTTGAGCGTGAGACGCCCGGCGCGCTTCGCGGTCTCGTCACCGAACCAGAGGGCGACCACGCCGTGGCTGATCTCGTGGAGGATGACCGCCGCGACGAGCGAGACGAACCAGATGACCGTGATCTTGTCCACGACGCGGCGAGGTCAGCGCTTGTTCGACGCGCAGGCGATGCAGAGTCGTGCGGTGGGCATCGCCTCGAGCCGCGCCGGCGGGATCGGGGTGCCGCACCCTTCGCAGACGCCGTAGGTGCCGGCCTCGACGCGTGCGAGCGCGTCGTCGATCTCGGCGCGGGTGTCGAGCAGCGTGCCCGCGAGCGCTTCGACTTCGCCGCGCTCGGCGGTCACTTGGCCCGAATCGGCGAAGCCTTCGTCGTACGACGAGAGCTCGGAGCCGACGCCGAGCTGCTCGAGCTGCTCGGTGACGTGCGCACGATCGGCGAGCAGCTGCTCACGCAATCGTCGGAGCTCGTCGGCGCGCACGGCTGCCGTGGAAGGCTCGGACATGACGCGAGTCTACTTGCCGGGTTCCCGGCGAGGAACGCGACCAGTGGCACCCGTCCGGCGCGCGGCCACTCACCGTGACGTGCGGGCGCGCGGGTGTGCGGAGTCGTACACGGCTCGGAGTCGTTCGGGGCTCACCTTCGTGTACACCTGCGTGGTGGAGACGCTCGCGTGTCCCAGCAGCTCCTGCACGACCCGGATGTCGGCGCCGTGGTCGAGCATGTGGGTCGCGCACGAGTGCCGCAACACGTGCGGCGACAGCCGGTCGTCGAGGCCGACGCGCGATCCGGCGTGGCGCACGATCCCCCAACACCCCTGACGGGTCAGCCGCCCGCCGCGCGCGTTCAGGAACACCGCGTCGAGCGCGCGCGATCCGGCGCGCGCCGTGCGCAACGTGGCGCGACCATCGGCGAGGTACGTCGTGAGCGCGGCGCGCGCCGAGCGACCGATCGGCACCACCCGCTCGCGCCGTCCTTTGCCGAGCACGCGCACGATCGCGTCGTCGAGCTCGAGGTCGCCCAGGTCGAGACCGACGAGCTCGGAGATGCGGATCCCGGTGGCGTAGAGCGTCTCGAGGATCGCGCGGTCGCGCTGCGCGCGCGCGTCGTCGCCGGGCACGGCGGCGAGCAGCGCGTCGACTTCCTCCTCGCTCAACGCCTTCGGGAGCCCCTGGGGCACGCGCGGCGCACCGACGTCTTCGCTCGGATCGGCCGGGAGCAGCCCTTCGCTCGCGCAGAAGCGATGGAACGAGCGCACCGCCACGAGCGCCCGCGCGATCGACGACGGTGCGAGGCGCGGCGCGCCGTCGTCGTCGTGGAGCGCTTCGAGGTGCGCGACGTACGCCGACACCATCGACTCACCGACGTCGGCCGGCGCCGCGCCGCGCGCCCGCAGGAACGCGGCGTAGCGCCCGAGGTCGCGCCGGTACGCGGCCAGCGAGTTGACCGCGAGGCCGCGCTCGACCGTGAGCCACACCTCGTGCTCGGCCAGCAAGCGGGCGAGCTCGTCGGGCGGCGCGGTCGTGGTCACGGGTCGAGCGGCTCGTGCGCGCCGGCCAGGTGCTGGCGCGCCAGCAACAACCCGATGATCGACTTGGCATCCACGAGGCGGCGACTGCTCACCAGCGCTTCGATGTCGGCGAGCGCCACGCGCTCGGTGGTCATCGCCCGCTCCTCGGGGCTGGTGGGCGCGCCGGTGCCGTCGCCGACCATCTCGAGGTCGAGGGCCACGAACACGTGCGAGTACTCGTCGCAGAACCCCGGCGAGTTCCAGAACTCGGCCAGCTTCACGAGCCGCCCGGGCCGGTGACCGATCTCCTCTTCGAGCTCGCGTACCGCGGTGCGCTCCGGAGGCTCACCCTCCTGGTCGCGCTTGCCCGCCGGCACTTCGAGCAGCGCGCCACCGGTCGCGGCACGGAACTGGCGCACCATGAGCACCACACCGTCGGCCACGACCGGCACCACCACGACCGCGCCCGGGTGGCGCACCACGGTGCGGTCGTACGTCTCGCCGTCGGCGCGCACCGCGACCCGATCGATCGCGACGAACCCGGTGTCGGCGATGCGGGTCTGGCCGACGACCTCGAACGATCCGGTCACGCGCGCGGGATCGAGGGCTCCGGCGTCTCGATCGGCAGCCGCGGCAGCCGCCCCTCCGCCCGCTGCTGCGCGGCCGCGACGAACGCCGCGAACAACGGGTGCGGGCGGTTCGGCCGGCTCTTGAACTCGGGGTGCGCCTGCGTCGCCACGAAGAACGGGTGCAGCGTCCGGTCGAGCTCGACGAACTCGACGAGCCGGTCGTCGGGCGACGTGCCCGAACAGATCATCCCCGCGTCTTCGAGCTGCTGGCGGAACCGGTTGTTCACCTCGTAGCGGTGACGGTGCCGTTCGTAGACGACCTCGTCGCCGTAGAGCTCGCGCACCTGCGTGCCCGGCCGCAGCTTCGCCGGGTACGCGCCGAGCCGCATGGTGCCGCCGAGATCCACGATCTCGCGCTGTTCGTCCATGAGGTCGATGACCGGTGCCGGGCTGTGCGGGTCGAACTCGCTCGAGTTCGCGCCCACGAGGCCGCACACGTTGCGGGCGAACTCGATCACCGCGCACTGCATCCCGAGGCACAGCCCGAGGTACGGCACGCCGTGCTCACGCGCGTAGCCCGCCGCCGCGACCTTGCCTTCGATGCCGCGGAACCCGAACCCGCCGGGCACGACGATGCCGTCGAGGTCTTGCAGCCGCCCTTCGGCGAGCAACCCTTCGGTGTCGTCGGCCGCGATCCAATCGATGATCACCTTCGCGCCGCACCCGTAGCCGCCGTGCTTCAACGCTTCGGCGACCGACAGGTACGCGTCGGGGAGGTTGATGTACTTGCCGACCAGACCGATGCGCACTTCTTGTTGCGCCGAGTCGACGCGGCGCACGAGCTCGCGCCAGTCGGTGAGGTCGGGCTCGTGCTCTTCGAGCTGCAGCACGCGACACACGTAGGAGTCGAGTCCTTCGTCGTGGAGCACGAGCGGGATCTCGTAGAGGTGCTCGGCGTCGACCGCGCTCACAATGCCGGCAACCGGCACGTCGCACAGCGCGGAGATCTTCTCCTTGAGCCGCTGCGCGATCGGGCGGTCGCTGCGGCACACGATCGCGTCGGGCTGGATGCCCCGCGAGCGCAGCTCGGTGACCGAGTGCTGGGTGGGCTTGGTCTTCTGCTCTCCCGACGGGCCGATGAACGGCACGAGCGTCACGTGCACGTAGAAGACGTTCTCGCGCCCCACATCCTTGCGGAACTGCCGGATCGCTTCGAGGAACGGCAGGATCTCGATGTCGCCGACCGTGCCGCCCACCTCGGTGATCACCACATCCACGTCGTCGCTCGCCAACGCGAGGATGCGCTCCTTGATCTCGTTGGTGATGTGCGGGATCACCTGCACGGTCTCACCGAGGTACGCGCCCTTGCGTTCCTTCGCGAGCACCGACTGGTAGATCGATCCCGTCGTCGCGTTCGAACGGCGTGTCAACGGAACGTCGACGAAGCGCTCGTAGTGGCCGAGGTCGAGGTCGGTCTCGCCGCCGTCGTCGGTGACGAACACCTCGCCGTGCTCGAACGGGTTCATGGTGCCCGGATCCACGTTGATGTACGGGTCCAGCTTCTGCATGGTCACCCGCAGGCCGCGGGCCTTGAGCAGGCGCCCCAGCGAGGAGGCGGTGATGCCCTTGCCGAGCGACGACGCCACTCCCCCCGTGACGAAGATGTGCTTGGCCACTTCCGCTCCTGCTCGTCCGCTCCGGTCACGCTAGCGCGGGACCCGGCGGACCCCGCGCACGCACGCCGGCAGCCGGCCTCCGCCTCTCACGCCGG
>DASUMP010000114.1:0-2899 GCA_036277635.1 Acidimicrobiia bacterium
ACGGGTTGATCGAGACCACCGGCATCGTCGCCGACGCGGTGTCGGGCGTGTCGGGGCGGGGCCGCGGCCTGTCGGCGCCGAGCCTGTTCAGCGAGGCGAACGAAAGCGTGAGCGCGTACGGGTTGCTCACGCACCGCCACACCGCGGAGATGGAGATGGTGTTGTCGCGCGTCGCGGGTGCGACGGTGACCGTGCTGTTCACCCCGCATCTCGTGCCGATGACGCGCGGAATCCTGGCCACCTGCTACGCGCGACCCGCGGTCGCCGGCCTCACCACCGACGCGGTGCTCGCCGCGCAGCGCGAGTTCTACGCCGACGAGCCGTTCGTGGTGGTCACCGACGACCCGTCGCCCACGAAGGCCACGACCGGCTCGAACTGCGTGCACGTGACCGCCCGCTTCGACCCGCGCACCGGGACCGTGCTCGCGATCGCGGCCGAGGACAACCTGGTGAAGGGCGCGTCGGGGCAGGCGATCCAGAACGCGAACCTGCTGCTCGACCTGCCCGAGACCACCGGGCTGCCGCTCGTCGGGACGATGCCGTGAGCGTCACCGCCGCCGCCGGCTTCGTGGCCGGCGGGCTCGCCTGCGGCATCAAGGACGGCGGCCGCCCCGACCTCGCCGTCGTCGCGACCGCCGACGGGCGTCCGGTCCCGGCCGCGGGCGTGTTCACCACCAACCTCGCGACCGCGGCCCCGGTGCAGGTGTCGCGCGCGCACCTCGCCGACGGTCACGCCGCCGCGATCGTGCTCAGCTCCGGCAACGCGAACGCGGCGACGGGGGAGCAGGGTCGCGCCGCCGCCCGCCGCATGTGCGAGCTCACCGCCGCAGGGATCGGTGCCGCCACCTCCGACGTGCTCGTGTGCTCCACCGGCCTCATCGGCATCCCGCTGCCGATGGCGCCGATCGAGTCGGGTCTCCCCGCGCTCACCGCGCAGCTCGGCGCGACCGCCGCCGACGCACAGCGCGCCGCCGACGCGATCCTCACCACCGACACCGTCCGCAAAGAGGCGGTGGCCACCGCGGCGCTCGGGAGTGCCACCGCGCACGTCGGCGGGATGGCGAAGGGCGCGGCGATGCTGTCGCCCGCGATGGCGACGATGCTGGCCGCGATCACCACCGATGCCGCAGTCACGCCCGCAGTGCTCCAGCGCGCCCTCGCGCTCGCCGTCGCGCCCACGTTCGACTGCCTCGTCGTCGACGGCTGTCGCAGCACGAACGACACGGTGCTCGTGCTCGCGTCGGGCGCCGCGGGCAACGCCGTCATCGACACGGCGCGGGGACCCGAGTTCCACGCGCTCGCCGACGCGCTCACCGACGTGTGCGGCTCGCTCGCGGAACAGATGGCACGCGACGCCGAAGGCGCCACCAAGCTCGCGCGCATCGTCGTGCGCGGCGCCGCCAACGACGCCGAGGCGCGCCTCGCCGCCCGCGCGGTGGCGACGAGCCAGCTCGTGCAGTGCTCGCTCAACGGCAGCGACCCCTACTGGGGTCGGGTGCTCTCCGAGCTCGGCGCGAGTGGTGCCCACTTCGACCCGGAGCAGGTGGAGATCGCCTACGGCGGCGTCGTCGCGTGCCGTCACGGGATCGCCGCCGACGCCGACGGCGCAGCACTCGCCGCCGTGATGGCGGCACGGGAGATCACGATCACCTGCGACCTCGCGGCCGGCCACGGTGAAGCCACCGTGCTCACCACCGATCTCTCCTACGGCTACATCGACGAGAACCGGCGGACGTCGTGAGCGAGCCCACCGTCACCACGCTCGCCGAGCGGGTCGCCGACGCCGGCGCCAAGGCGCGCATCCTCGCCGAAGCGCTCCCGTACATCCGGGAGTTCTCGGGGCGCATCGTGGTGATCAAGTACGGCGGCCACGCGATGGACGACGACACGCTCGCCGACCTCTTCGCCACCGACGTCGTGTTGATGCGACTCGTCGGCATGCAACCCGTGGTCGTGCACGGCGGCGGGCCGCAGATCACCGACCTCATGCGCCGCCTCGGCAAGGAGCCGACCTTCGTCGACGGCCGGCGCGTCACCGACGAGGAGACCGTCGACATCGTGCGCATGGCGCTGGTCGGCAAGGTCAACCGCGAAGTCGTCGCGTCGATCAACCGCCACGGTTCGTACGCGGTCGGGTTGTCGGGTGAGGACGCCGGTCTGATCCGCGTCGACCAGCGCGACCCCGCGCTCGGCTTCGTCGGCGACGTCCGCTCGATCGACCCGACGATGATCCACCGCCTCCTCAACGAAGACCTCATCCCGGTGATCGCGACCGTGGGTGTCGACGACGCCGGGCAGGCCTACAACGTGAACGCCGACACGGTCGCCGGCGCGATCGCCGCCGCGGTGCAGGCCGAGAAGCTCGTGTACCTCACCGACGTCGCCGGCGTGTACGAACGCTGGCCCGACGAGTCGTCGCTGGTGTCGCGCATCGACGCGACCGGCCTCGAAGCCCTCGTGGCGCGCGGCGCCGCGTCCGAGGGGATGATCCCGAAGCTCGAGTCGTGCGTTGCCGCGTTGCGCGCCGGTGTGCGCCGCGCCCACATCCTCGACGGCCGCCTCCCGCACGCGCTGCTCCTCGAGTTCTTCACCCGTGAAGGCGTCGGCACGATGGTGCACCCGTGAGCACCGCCGACGTCGCCCTCGACCTCGACGCGTTGTGCGCGCTCGATGCCGAACACGTGATGCAGACCTACGGACGGTTGCGGGTCGCGTTCGTACGGGGCCGGGGCACCGAGCTGTTCGACAGCGCGGGGCGGCGCTACCTCGACTTCCTCTCCGGGCTCGCGGTCGTGTCGCTCGGCCACGCGCACCCCGACGTCGCGCGGGCGATCGCCGAGCAAGCCGAGACGCTGCTGCACGTGTCGAACCTCTACTACAACGACGTGCAGCCCCGACT
>DASUMP010000115.1:0-2050 GCA_036277635.1 Acidimicrobiia bacterium
CGAACCTCAGCCGAGCAGTCCGCCGAGCGGACCGAGGTCGAGCCCACCGAGTCCGCCCGTGGCCGCGCCGAGCTTCGACTGCTGCAGCTCCTTCGCCTGACGCATCCCCTCGACGACCGCCGCGACGACGAGGTCTTCCAACGTCTCGATGTCGTCGGGGTCGACGACGCTCGGATCGATCGAGACGGCCCGCAGGTCGCCGCTCCCGGTAACCGTCGCCTTCACGACACCGCCGCCCACCGTCGCTTCGAGCGTGGTGTTCGCGAGCTCGTCCTGCGCCGCGGCCATGTCGGCCTGCATCTTCTGCAGCTGGCGCATCATCTTCATCTGTTGCGGGTTCGCCACGAGTCCTCCGTCAGTCGCGGGCGCGCTCTTCGACGACCTGCGCACCGAGCACATCGGTGAGCACCGCGACCTGGTCGAGCGGACCGGCGTCGGGCGCGTCGACGAGCTGGTTCAGGTCGATCACGTCGTGGTCGTGGTCGTCGTCGCGCTCGCTGCTCGGCGGCGCGCCCGGCTCGCGGTCGTTCGCCGCTCCCGACGTGTCGTTGCGCTCGTGGCTCGGCGCGCCCGAGAGCGCACCCGGCGCCTCGAGGTCGTAGGGGCGCAGCCGGAACCTTGGTGCGCGGCCGAGTCGCTCGGCGAACGCCGCCTTGATCGCGGACGCTTCGTTGCGGAAGCGTTCGTTCGTTGCCTCGTAGCGACGCGGCGGGACCCCGAACACGATCGTGTCGACCTCGATCGCGATGGGCTGCGCCTCCTGGATGAGCGCCTTGATCGGCGCCTTCATCGTCGCGAGCACCGCCGGCCACGCCTCGATCACGTCGTCGAGCACGAGCTCGACGTCGGAGGAGGGGTCGGCGTCGGGCGTCGCCGAGTCGTCGTCGCGGTCGGGTGCCGGGGCGTCGAGCGTGTCGCTCACCGCGGCCCCCGAGATCTCTTTCGGTTCGCGCGGCGCGCGGGGAGCGCGCGGCGCGAGGTGCCCACCGGATCGCGCCGCGCCAGGCGCAGGCGTGGGCGCGGGCGACGGCGTGGACGCCGGTGTCGGCGGGGGTGCGTCGCCGGCGCCGTCGAGGCGGCGTTCGAGTCGCTCGACCCGTTCGAGGAGCGTCTCGGCGACGACGCGCGAGTCGCGGCGCGCGAGGCGGACGATCGCGACCTCGAGCACCAACCGCGGGTCGACCGCCGCAGGGCCCCGGATGTCGACGATCGCGGCGCCGAGCACGTCGATGGCGCGCGTGATCCCGGCGGTGCCGAGCCGCTCGGCGAGCACGCGCAGCCGCTCGACCTCCTCGGCGGGTCCGTCGTAGGGAACCCGACCGCGCGCCATCGTCTGCACGAACGCGTCGCGCAACGTGCGCAACAAGCCGTCGGCGATCGCGCGCGGGTCTTCGCCCGACGTGATGGTGTCGTGCGCGGCGGCGAGCGCGCCCGCCGCGTCTTCTTCGACGACCGCGTCGAGGATCGCCATACGGCGCGCGAACGGCGTGCCGCCGAGCGCGGCCGTGACCGTGGAGGCGTCGAGCACCCCACTGCCGAGCGCGAGCGCCTGGTCGAGCAACGACAGCGCGTCGCGCGCCGAACCCTCGGCCCGTCGCGCGATCACCTCGACCGCGACCTCGTCGGCCTCGATCCCTTCGCGGCCGAGCACGTCGACGAGGTGCCCGGCGAGCTGCGCGTGCGAGAGCAACGTGAACTCGAGGTGTTGCGTGCGCGACCGGATCGTCGGCAGCACCTTCTGCGGATCGGTGGTGGCGAGCACGAACACGACGTGCTCGGGCGGCTCTTCCAGCGTCTTCAGCAACGAGTTCGACGCGGCGGCAGTGAGCATGTGGACCTCGTCGATCAGGTACACCTTGCGCTGCGACGTGGCTCCGATGCCGAGGTTCACGCTCTGGATGAGCGTGCGGATGCTGTCGACCCCGTTGTTCGACGCCGCGTCGAGCTCGGCGAGGTCGTAGAACGTGCCCTCGGCGATCGCGACGCAGTTCTCGCACAGACCGCACGGTTCGCCGTCGTCGCCGAGCTGCAGGCAGTTGAGCGCCTTCGC
>DASUMP010000116.1:0-6967 GCA_036277635.1 Acidimicrobiia bacterium
GCGAGCAGCTCGCCCTCGCCCAGCAGCGCGAGCGACGCGCGCACGGGCCCGAAGTCGGAGCCGTCGCGCTCGACCGGGAAGCTGCCGAGCGCCGAGAACAGCGATCCGAGCAGCGGGAGGTTGAACACCGACGACTTCCCCATGAACCGGATCCGCCGCTTCGTGGCGATGGCGAGGAACGGGATGTCCATCATCGAGCGGTGCGACGGGGCGAGGATCGCCGCGCCCGTGGTGGGGACGTGCTCCAACCCTTCCGTGCGCACGCGGTAGGCGACGCGGGATCCGTCGGCGACGATGAACCGGACCGCCGTGTACAACGCGCTCATCGTGCACCCTCCCAGACCCGGAACCGATCGACGATCTCGGCCACGACCTCGTCGACGGCGCGCGCCGTCGTGTCGATGACGACGGCGTCGTCGGCCGGCCGCAGCGGCGACGACGCCCGACTCGAGTCGAGGTGGTCGCGCCGCGCCATCGCGTCGCGTACCTCGGCCACGTCTGCGGGGCGCGCCGCGGCTTCCTCGTCACGCTGACGGCGCCGGGCCCGCTCGTCGTCGCTCGCGACCAGGAACACCTTCACCGCGGCGTCGGGGAACACGACGGTGCCGATGTCGCGCCCTTCCACGACTCCCCCGCCGTGCGTCGCGACCCACTGGCGCTGCCGGGCGACGAGCACGTCGCGCAACGCCGGGTGGGCCGACACCTCGGAGACCGCCGCGGTCACCTCGGGGCCGCGGATCTCGGCGCTCACGTCGCGCCCGTCGAGACGGGTCACGCCGTGCTCCACGTCGACGCGCGCCGCTTCCGCGACGCGCGCGCACGCGGCGCCGTCGTGCGTGGGGGTCGCCGACTCGAGCACGGCGAGGGTGACGGCGCGGTACATCGCCCCGGTGTCCAGCACCGGCAGCGTCAGATGGCGCGCGACTTCGCGACCGACGGTGGACTTGCCCGATCCCGACGGCCCGTCGATGGCGACGACCCGGTCACGCGCGAGCGGCGTCACGACGGCCCCGCGAGGCGTTCGAGGTGGGCGGCGAACTCGGGATACGACGACCCAACCGCGCGCCAGCCGCGCACGATCGATTCTCCGTCGATCGCGTGTCCGGCGATCGCGGCGGCCATCGCGATGCGGTGGTCGCCGTGGCTCTTGAGCAGCGCGGCGCGCGGCCGCCCGCCGCGGATCACGAGGCCGTCGGTCGCGGGCTCGACGCCGATGCCGAGCTGGGAGAGCTCCTGGTGGATCGTGCCGATCCGATCCGACTCCTTCACCCGCAGCTCGGCCGCGTCGCGGATCTCGGTCGTGCCGTCGGCGAACGCGGCGGCGATCGCGAGCGCGGGGATCTCGTCGATCACCCGCGGGATCTCGTCGCCGGAGATCGTGGTGGCCCGCAGCGCGCTCGCCCGCACGTGGAGGTCGCCGACCGGCTCGCCGCCTTCGTCGCCGGTCGGGACCACTTCGAGGTCGGCGCCCATGCGGCGCAGCACGTCGACGAACCCCAGCCTCGTGGGGTTGCAGCACAGCTTCTCGAGCACGAGGTCGGAGCCGGGCGTGATGCACGCGGCGACGGCGAAGAACGCGGCCGACGACGGGTCGCTCGGGACGTCGAGCTCGAACGCCCCCAGCTCGGTGCGCCGGATGCGCACGGTGAGACCATCGACCCCGATCGGGGCGCCGAGGGCACCGAGCAGGCGTTCCGTGTGGTCGCGGCTGCGCGCCGGTTCGAGCACCTCGGTGGTGCCGTCGGTCTGCGCGCCGGCGAGCAGCAACGCCGACTTCACCTGCGCGGTCGCGACCGGCAGCTCGTGACGGATGCCGCGCGACGCGCCCCCGCGCACCGCGAGCGGCGCGAACGCACCACCGTCGCGCCCGTCGATCGCCGCGCCCATCGCGCGCAACGGTTCCACGACCCGGGCCATCGGTCGCGCGCGCAGCGACGCGTCGCCGGTGAGGACGGCGTGGAACGACTGCGGCGCGAGCAGTCCGAGCAGGAGGCGGATCGTGGTGCCGGAGTTGCCGCAGTCGAGCACGACCTCCGGTTCGCGCAACCCGTCGAAGCCGACGCCGTGGATCGCGACCGCGCCGTCGCGGCCGGTGCGCACCCGCACGCCGAGGTGCTCGATCGCGAGCCGGCTCGCGTGCACGTCGTCGCCGGTGGCGAGGTTGGTGCAGCGCGACCGGCCGGACGCCACCGCGCCGATCAGGTACGCGCGGTGCGAGATCGACTTGTCGCCGGGGACGCGCAGCCGCCCGCGCAACGGCCGGGCGCCGCCAACGACGAGCTCGCTCGGCAGGCTCACGACAGCGCCGTCCGCGACGTGTGGTAGCCGCGCTCGTGCAGCGCCACTTCGAGTCGTTCGGCGTCGACCGCCGCGACCGTGAGCACCATCACACCCGCGCCGCCTTCCACGCTGTGCGCGATCTCGAGGTCGGCGACGTTCACGTCGAGGCGGCCGGCCAGCGTCGTGACCTCGGCGAGCACGCCGGGCCGGTCGGGCACCGGGACGCGCAGCTCCACGAGGTCGTCGTCGACGGTGACGCCCACCGGGAGGCTGCGGCGCGCTGCGCGTGCGTCCTCCAGCAGCGCGAGGAGCCCGTCGCGGTCGCCGGCCGCCACGAGCGTGCGCACCGACCCGAGCGCGGCCACGTAGGCGTCGAGCGCGTCGAGCACCGCGTCGCGGTTCGATCCGAGGATGTCGGGCCAGATGCCCGGATGGCCGGCCGCGATGCGCGTCATGTCGCGGAAGCCTCCCGCCGCGAGCCGCAACAGGGTGCGGTGCTGCTCGCCGCGATCGGTCGCGACGTTCATCAACGTGCTCGCCGCGAGCTGCGGCACGTGGCTCACCAGCGCGACCAGCGTGTCGTGGTGCTCGGGCGTGACCGCGACCACCTCGCCGCCGAGGTCGCGCACCATGCCCCGCACCGCGGTGAACGCGTGCTGGTCGGTGCCGACCGTCGGCGTGAGCACCCACGTCGCACCCACGAACAGGTCGCTCGACGCGCCGTCGATCCCGTCTTGTTCGGAGCCAGCCATCGGGTGCCCGCCGACGAAGCGGTGCACCGCGTCGGGGCGTGCCGCTTCGACCGCAGCCACGAGCGGGCCCTTCACGGACCCGACGTCGGTGACGAGCGGCGCGCCCGCGTCGAGCGCGGCCACCACGGCGTCGACCACCCCGCCGACCGGCGTGGCGACGACCACGAGGTCGGCGCCCGCGACGGCATCCGCGAGCGACGCGTCGGCCCGGTCGATCGCGCCGAGCGCGAGCGCCCGCGCGAGGCGGTCGGGATCGCGATCGTGGCCCCGGACCTCGATGCCGCGCTGGCGCAACCCGAGACCGATCGAGCCGCCGATCAGGCCGGTGCCGACGACGGCGACGATCCAAGCGCGCGCCGGCGCGTCGTCGCGGGCGGCCATCGTCTACTCCGGGAGGTCGTCGCGCAGCGACCGGGCGCCGTCGAGGTACACGTGGTGCAGCTGGTCGCGCGTCTTGTCGCCGTAGAAGTGCACGAGGACCCGGATGCAGCGAGCCATCGCGCCGCGCACGGCCAGCTCACGCGCGCAGAGCAGCGGCACGTCGCCGAGGCCGAGCTCGCGCGCGGCCGCGGCGGGGAACTCGGCGGTGAGGTCGTCGGTGGCGGTGAACAGCACGCTCACGAGGTCGTCGTGGTGGATCTCGTTGCGCTGGAGCATCTCGCGCACGAGACGTTGCGTCTTCGTGTCGATCTCCGCCTTGGTGTCGTCGTCACAGGTGATCGCACCACGCAAGGCGAGCAGTCGCACGGGGTCGGAGGTTAGCCGGGGGTCGCGCGATCACCCGCGGCGTGCGCGCCGCCGGCGGCGGCGTCGTCGCCCTGCAGCGCCGCGGCGTACAGCCCCCGCACCTCGGCGCTCGTGAGCGGTCGCCACGCGCCGGGAGCGAGGCGCGGATCGGTGAGGTCGCCGATGCGCGTGCGCACCAACCGCACGACCGGGTGACCCACCGCGGAGCACATCCGCCGCACCTGGCGCTTGCGACCCTCGTGGATCACGATGCGCAACGCCGCGCCGGCACCGTGGCGCTGCACCACCTGGACACGCGCGGGCGCGGTGAGGCCGTCGTCGAGGGTGACGCCTTCGCGCAGCGTGCGCACCGCCTGCGGCGACGGCACGCCCTCCACCTCGGCGAGGTACTCCTTCTCGACCCCGTGCCGGGGGTGCATCAGCAGGTTCGCGAGGTCGCCGTCGTTGGTCACGACGAGCAGCCCCTCGGTGGGAGCGTCGAGGCGACCCACCGGGAACACACGCGGCTCGTTCGGCACGAGGTCGAGGACGGTCGGCCGGCCTTCGGGGTCCGACGCGGTCGTGACCACCCCGGCCGGCTTGTTGAGCAGGTAGTGCACGAGCGCGGTGTTCGTGACGACCGGCACCCCGTCGACCTCGATGCGATCGACGTCGGGGTCGACGCGCGCGCCGAGCACCGCGACCGCGCCGTTCACCGCCACCCGACCCGCGGCGATGAGCTCCTCGCTCGTGCGGCGGGACCCGAAGCCGGCGCGGGCGAGCACCTTCTGGAGCCGGGTCCCCGGCTCCTCCACCTCAGGCGTCCGGTGGTGCGTCGGGGTCGAGGCCGGCGCGCAGCTCGGCCACCACGTCGAGGTCGGGGCCGTCGTCGCCGGTGACGTCGACCACCGCCGATGCCTCAACAGCGGACGCGTCGGACGCGTCGGCCACCTCGGCCGCAGCGTCGTCGTCGGCGGCGTCGTCGAGCGTGGGTTGGTCGGTGATGCGCAGGCCGCGTTCGAGCGCCTCGACGACGTGCGCGCCGGGGACGAAGTCGCCGAGCGGCGGGAGCTCGTCGAGCGTGTCGAGCCCGAGGCGTTCGAGGAACGTGCCGGTGGTGCCGAACAGCGACGGGTTCCCCGGCGTGGGTTCGTGACCGATCTCTTCGACGTAGCCGCGCGCCACGAGGGTGCGCAGGGTGGCGTCGACGTTCACGCCGCGGATGGCGGAGAGCTGCGCGCGCGAGATCGGCTGCTTGTAGGCGATGATCGCGAGCGTCTCGAGCGCGGGGCCCGACAGTCGCGAGTGCTGCCCTTCGAGCACGAAGCGCTCGAGGTACGGCGCGGCGTCGGGGTGCGTCTGGTAGCGGTAGCCGCCCGCGACGCGCGCGAGCACGAAGCCGCGCTGCTCACGTTCGTAGTCGGCGGCGAGCGCGGCGCACGTGTCGTCGATGCGGGCGACCGACACCTCGAGCAGCTGCGCGAGCACGGTGGGCGGCACCGGCTCGGTCGCGGCGAGGACGATCGCTTCGATCGCCCGGCGCAGCTCGAGGTCGAGCTCGGTCACGTCGTCGACGTCGGTCATGCGGGATCACCCACCGGTGCAGCGGCGCGCGCCGACGCGGCCGGGACGGACTCCGGCACCGACACGGGCTCGGGTTCGTCGCCCCACTCCTCGAGGGAGGCGAGGTCGATCGCGGGTCGCTCACCGGGCGCCAGCGGACGCACGACGAGCTCGGCGAAGTTGGTGGCCTGTTCGAGATCGACGAGGCCCTGCTTGAACAGCTCGAGCACCGCGAGGAACCGCACGACGATCTCGAGGCGGTCGCCGGAGCCGATCACGAGCTCGCGGAACCGCACCGCGCCCGACGACGGCAGCAGCGCGAGCACCGTCTCGATCGCGTCGCGCACGCTCGCGCGCACCGGCGCGATGTGGTCGGTGCGGACCTCGGCCGGCGCCTTCGGCGCGAGCGCCCGACACGCAGCCGCCGCGAGCTCGTCGAGCGAGACGCGTTCGAGCGGGTCGGGGGCGAGCGACCGGAACGGCTCCTCCGGACCGACGACGCGTGCGTGCGACCGGGCCGCGCCGAGCATCCGGGTCTGCAGCTCGTGCGCGGCGTCCTGGAACGTCTTGCACTCGAGGAGCCGCGCGAGCAGGTAGTCGCGCATCTCGAAGCGGGCGAGCTCTTCGTCGAGGTCGACGTCGTCGCGGCCGGGGAGGAGTCGGCGCGCCTTGAGCTCGACGAGCGTGGCGGCGATCAGGAGGAACTCGGTCGCGACGTCGAGGTCGAGGTGGCCGATGCGATCGACCTCGACGAGGTACGCGTCGACGATCGATGCGAGCGAGACCTCCCACAGGTCGACCTCTTCGCGCAGGATGAGGTGCAACAGGAGGTCGAAGGGACCTTCGTAGACCGGCGTCTGGACCTCGTACGCCATGATCGGCGTACCTTACCGGAGGAATCACACCGATGTGGTCCGGCGCCGTGACCTGCACAAACGGCCGGCAGCGACCCCGAATGCAGCCGGGCGGCGAACGCGCCGGCCGGTAGTGTGCGCCGCCATGGCCCGTGTGTTCTCCGGCATCCAGCCGAGTGGCGACATGCACCTCGGCAACTACGTCGGCGCCGTCCGCCGCTGGGTCGACGCGCAGCCGGCGCCGAACTCCCCCGCCGCCGCCCGCCACGAGGCGATCTACTGCGTCGTCGACCTCCACGCGATGACCGTGCCCTACGAGCCCGCCGACCTCACCGACCGCACCCGTCGCCTCGCGATGCTGCTCATGGCGGCGGGCCTCGAACCCGAACGCTCGCTGCTGTTCGTGCAGAGTCACGTGGGCGCGCACGCGCAGCTCACCTGGATCCTGAACTGCGTCGCCACCATGGGCGAGCTGCGCCGCATGACGCAGTTCAAGGAGAAGTCGACGGGCCAGGAGTCGGTGAGCGCGGGGCTGTTCGACTACCCGGTGCTGATGGCCGCCGACATCCTCCTCTACGACACCGACGAGGTGCCGGTCGGCGACGACCAACGCCAGCACGTCGAGCTCACCCGCGACATCGCCCTGCGCTTCAACCAGCGCTTCGGCGACACGTTCGTCGTGCCCGCCGCCACGTTCCCCACCGTCGGCGCGCGCGTCATGGACCTCCAACAGCCCACGCGGAAGATGTCGAAGTCGGAGGAGTCGCCGCAGGGCACCGTGCTCGTCCTCGA
>DASUMP010000117.1:0-14239 GCA_036277635.1 Acidimicrobiia bacterium
TCGATCGGCGGCGACTACGCCGACAACTACACCGTCCCGGGCGTCGAGTCGCAAGAAGCGAACGACCTCCTCGAGGAACGGTTCCCCGACCAGTCCGGCACGTCCGGGCGGGCGGTGTTCCACGTCGAGGAGGGTCGCATCGACGACCCCGCCCACCAGGCTGCGATCACCGCAGCCCTCGCCGAGCTCGCGCAGGGTGACGACGTCACCTTCGTGAGCAACCCGTTCGACGCGCGCGGCCCGACCGTGTCGCGTGACGGTCGCACCGCGTTCGCGTCGGTGCAGTACGACGAGAGCGTGCTCGAAGCGCACCACTCGGAGGCGGCCGAGGCCGCGATCGCTCCGACGCGCGACGCGGGCATGCAGGCCGAGCTGTCCGGTGAGATCGCCGAAGCGGGTCAGCACGTGAAGAGCAACGAGACGATCGGTCTCATCATCGCCCTGATCGTGCTCGTGGTCGCGTTCGGTTCGATCATCGCGGCCGGTATGCCGATCGCGGTCGCCCTCGTCGGCATCGTCGTCGGCCTCGGTGGTGTCGGCATCCTCGCCGGATTCACCGACGTCCCCGAGACGTCGGAGACGCTCGGCGTCATGATCGGTCTCGGTGTCGGCATCGACTACGCGCTGTTCGTCGTCACCCGGCACCGCGAGGAGCTCCACCGCGGCCTCGGCGTCCACGACGCCGCGGGCACCGCCAACGCGACCGCGGGTCAAGCGGTCCTGTTCGCCGGCATGACGGTCGTCATCGCGATCGTCGGTCTGCAGCTGTCGGGCCTGCCGTCGGTCACGATGATGGGCTACGCGATCGCGTTGGTCGTGATGTGCGCGATGGCGCTCGCGGTCACGCTGCTGCCCGGTCTCCTCGGCCTCGCGGGCCGCAAGATCGACAGCCTCGCCGTGCACCGTCGTCGGGAGCCCGCGGAGGGTCACCAGACGGCGTCGGGCAAGTGGGCCGGTCACGTCGCTCGCAACCCGGTGCGGTACGCACTCGCGAGCTTCGCGGCGCTGCTCGTGTTCACGCTGCCGGTGCTCGGTCTGCGCATCGGCTTCGCCGACGACGGCACCGACGCCACGTCGACGACGCAACGTCGGGCCTACGACCTGCTCGCCGACGGGTTCGGTGACGGGTTCAACGGTCCGCTGCAGGTGGTCGTCCAGCCCGACGCGAACGACCCGCAGTCGCTCGCTCGAGTACGCGACGCCATCGCCGCCGATCCCGGCATCGCCGCGGTGTCGGAGCCGATGTTCAACGACGCGGGCGACACCGCGGTGCTCACCGCCGTCCCCACGTCGTCGCCGCAGGACGAGGAGACGTCGAGCACCGTGCACCGGTTGCGCGACGACGTCATCCCGTCGGCGGTCGCGGGGACACAGGCCAACGTGTTGATCACGGGTCAGACCGCGACGTTCGAAGACGTCAGCACTCGACTCGTGGAGCGGTTGCCGATCTTCATCGGCGCGGTCGTGCTGCTGTCGTTCATCTTGCTCATGATCGTGTTCCGGTCGATCCTGGTGCCGCTCAAGGCCGCACTCATGAACCTGCTCTCGATCGGTGCTGCCTACGGCGCGATCGTCGCCGTGTTCCAGTGGGGCTGGGGCAAGGACCTCGTCGGTCTCGACGCGACCGTCCCGGTCAACCCGTTCGTGCCGCTCATCATGTTCGCGGTCCTGTTCGGGCTCTCCATGGACTACGAGGTGTTCCTGCTCAGCCGGGTGCGTGAGGAGTTCGTCGCGCACGGCGACGGGCACCGCAGCGTGGTCGACGGGCTGAGCAGCACGGCCCGGGTCATCACGTCGGCGGCGCTGATCATGATCAGCGTGTTCCTCGCCTTCGTCCCGAGCACCGACATCACCGTCAAGATGTTCGGACTCGGACTCGCGGTCGCCGTCTTCCTCGACGCCACCGTGGTGCGCATGATCCTCGTCCCCGCGACGATGGCCTTGCTCGGCGACGCCAACTGGTGGCTGCCGCGCTGGCTAGACCGGATCCTGCCGCACCTCGATCTCGAGGCCGCACCCGACATCGACCTCTCCACTCCGGGTGACACCGACGACGAGTCGGCCGTCGAGCTGGAGCCGGCGGCATGAGGGAGGCGCCTATGTGATCCCTCGTCTCCCCGTCGTCACGACGGTGGCGGTCGGCGCTCGCCGGCCGCCACCATCGCGTTCCGGGTCTCGTCGAGGCGGTACTGCATCACCGCGGCCAACGGTGCCATGCCGATCGACGCGAAGCTGGTGACCGCCTCTTCGAGGGCGCGGACAGCGTCGTCGTGACGCCCGAGCCGGTCGAGCACCATCCCGAGCGCGTTCGTCGCGAACCCGGTGACCAATGCCCACGTCTGGTTCCGCGCCAGCGCCTCCGCCTCCTCGGCGAGCGCGAGGGCTTCGTCGAGGCGATCTTGGGCGAGCCGCACGCGGGCGAGGCGTGACAGGGTGAGCGACCGGCGCCCGATGCCGGGGAGCGACGCCGCCTGCACCCACGACTGCTCGAGCGCAGCCGCCGCCTCGTCGAGGTGTCCGGCCGCTTCGGCCGCTTCGCCGAGCGCGTCGAGCGCGTACATCTGCGCGCCGCGGTCGCCGATCGAGCGGAACCGCTCGGTCGCGCGCCGCACGAGCCGGTACGCGGCCTCGGGACCTTCGAGGAGGAAGACCGCGTAGCTCTCGCGCATGTCGGTGTGCGCGAGCGCGAACTGGTCGTCGACCGTCTCGAGGTGGGCGCGACCCTCCGAGAGCAGCGCCATGGCCTCGTCGAAGCTTCCGCGGTCGGTCAGCGCGGCCGCGTACTGGCACGCGGCGATCCCGATCAGCCGAGGATCGCCGAAACGGCGAGCCCGCTCGACCGCCTCGGCGCCACGCGTCTCGGCGTCGACGCGCTCGCCGATCATGTTGGCGAGGCCGCACGCCCACGCGAGCGCACGGATCCGCACGTCCTCGACCACGTCGTCGGCGAGCTCGAGGCCGCGAACGAGCACTCGCCAGCCTTCGGCCATCACGTCGTTCAACGTCCAGAACCATCCGAGCCGCGCCGCGAGGTCGAGCGCGAGCGCGGGATCGTGCTCCAACGCCCAGACGGTCGCCGCCCGCACGTTGTCGATCTCGGGGGACAGCTCGATCGAGATCGTCATCGGGCCGCACTCGTCGGCGCGGAGCGCTTCGTCCCGCAACCATTCGGCGTGACGACGCCGCGTCGCTCCGTCGTCGCCGCGCTCGATGAGCTTCTCGCGTCCGTACTCGATGAGCGTCTGGAGCATCGTGAAGCGGATGCCGTTCGGGTCGTCGCGAGTCGCCACGAGCGACTTGGCCACCAGCCGCTCGAGGAGGTCGGGGACCGCGGCGACGTCGACGTCGTCGCCGGCGACGACGGCTTCCGCGGCGGCGAGGGTGCAGCCGCCGGCGAACACCGACAGCCGTTCGAACACGCGCCGCTCGTCGTCGTCGATCAGGTCGTAGCTCCAGTCGACGACCGCCCGCAGCGTCTGGTGGCGGGGGAGCGACCCGCGCGCGGTTCCGGCCACGAGGCGGAACCGGTCGGCGAGCCTCTCGGCGAGCTGCGCGACCGAGAACACGCGCGTCCGCGAGGCCGCGAGCTCGATCGCGAGCGGCATGCCGTCGAGACGCGCGCACAGCTCGGAGATCGTCTGGTGCGCCGCGTCGTCGACCGTGAAATGTGGCGACCCGGCGAGCGCCCGCGCGGTGAAGAGGGCGACGGCGTCGTCGGTGTCGAGCGGCGGCACCAGGAACGTCTGCTCGCCCGGGAGTCCGAGCGCTTCGCGACTCGTGGCGAGCACCGAGACGCCCGCACACCTCCCGAGGACGGTCGTGACCACGGTCGCGACGTCGTCGAGCAAGTGCTCGCAGTTGTCGACGACGACCAGCAGCTCGCGTTCGCGGACCACCTGCGCGAGGACGACGGCCGCGTCCTGCACGGTCTCGGCGCCGCCGCTCGTCGTTCGTGGTTCGTCGAACCCGAGCGCTCGCGTCATCGCCGGAACGATGGCGCCGGGTCGGTCGACGGGCGCGAGGTCGACGAGGACCGCACCGTCGCGGAAGCGCTCCGCCGTGCGCCGGCCGACCTCGACGGCGAGTCGCGTCTTGCCGGCGCCGCCGGGACCGACCAGCGTCACGAGCCGGTGCGTCGCGACGCGGCGCTCGAGCTCGGCGATCTCGTCGTGGCGTCCGACGCACTCGGAGAGCGGGCGCGGGATCTCGAGTCGGGCCGGCGCCGACATCACGACGGTCGCGTCGAGGCGGGGCGGGGCGGCGAGGGCCGCATCCTGCTCGAGGATCGCCGTCTCGAGCTCGCGCAGCTCGGTGCTCGGTTCGATACCGAGCTCGTCGATCAGCACCTCGCGCGCGGCCTGGAACACGCGCAGCGCATCGGCTTGGCGACCAGCGCGGTACAACGCCAGCATCAGCTGCGCGGTGCGGCGCTCGCGCAGGGGTTCGGCGGCGACGAGCGCTTCCAGCTCGCCGACCAGCTCCGCGTGGCGACCGGCGGCGAGCTCGGCGTCGACGCGGTCCTCTTCGACCGTGCGCCGAAGCTCCGCGAGTCGCGCCCGCTCGGCGCGGGCGAAATCGTCGTCGGCGATGTCGGCGAGCGCGTCGCCACGCCACCGCGCGAGCGCGGCATGCAGGATCGCCGCCGCGCCCGCGGCATCGCCCTCCGCGAAACGGGCGCGCCCCTCCTCGCTCTCGCGTTCGAAGCACTGGAAGTCGACCTCGTCGGGTTCCACCTCGAGCACGTAGCCAGGCGGTCGGGTGGCGATGCACTCGGAGCGACCGGCGGCCCGCAGCGCCGAGCGCAACCTCGAGACCTGCGTGTGGAGCGCGTTCGGCGCGTCGGCGGGCTGGTCGTCGCCCCACAGCTCGTCGACGATGCGGTCGACGGGCACCACCCGACCGGCGTGGAGCACGAGGAGCGCGAGCAACCGGCGGACGCGTTCGCCCTTCAGTGAGATCTCCGCGGCGTGGTCGTCGACCACCGTGAGCGGTCCGAGGAGGCGGAACTCCACGGGCGAACGGTATCGCCCGCCGCTCGGACCGGGTCGGGCCGAGCCGCGCCGACGCGAGCCGCGCGACAGCAGCCCGACAGACGACCCCGTCACGATCAACGGGTGATCCGAACCCGCGGGGTGTCCCGCCTCGAGCTGAGCGTCGACGACCTCGACGTCGCCGCCGCGTTCTACACCGACGTGTTCGGCTTCGAGGTCGTCGCCCGGCGGGGGCCGGTCGTCGTGCTCCAACCCCCCGGGGGCACCGGCTCACTGGCCCTCGAGCGGGCACACCCGCGGCGCCGGGTCACCCATTTCGCGCTCGAGCTGCTCCGGCCCGCCGACGTGCACCTCGCGCTCGACCTCGTCGTCGCGGCCGGCGGTCGGGTCCTCGAGCGCTCCGAGCTCGCGACGGGGTCGACCACCGCTGTCGTCGCCGACCCCACCGGCAACCGCATCACCCTCCACTGACCCGAGCAAACCCGAGCAAGGGACAACGACGTACCGAAACGGTACGCGTGTGTCCTCTGCTCGGGGGGTGGGTCAGGGGTGCGCGACGACGCCGGCGGACTCGAGTGCGTCGACCTGGTCGGCGGTGAAGCCCCAGTCGGTGAGCGCGGCGCGCGTGTCGGCGCCGGCGACGGGGCCGGGCGCACCGGCGACGCCGGGGGTGCGCGAGAAGCGCGGTGCAGGGGCGGGCTGGGCTGCGCCCGCCACATCGGTGAACGTGCCGCGCGCGACGTTGTGTGGGTGGGCGCGCGCCTCGGTCATCGTGAGCACGGGAGCGACGCAGATCTCGTGGCCGGCGAACATCGCGAGCCACTCGGCGCGCGGCTTGGTCGCGAACAGCGCGGCAAAGCGGTCCTTGAGTGCGGGCCACTGCGACGAGTCCATCTGCTGCGCGGGGTCGAGGTCGTCGAGGTCGAGCACTCGCAGCAGGTTCGCGTAGAACTTCGGTTCGTACGACGCGATGCTGATCCACTCACCGTCGGCGCACTCGTACACGTTGTAGAAGTGCGCGCCGCCGTCGAGCATGTTCGTGCCGCGCGGCCCCCACGTGCCCAACGCGTCGAGGCCGACGAAGATGCTCATGAGCTGCGCGGCGCCGTCGACCATCGCGGCGTCGATCACCTGCCCTTCACCCGAACGTTCGCGTTCGAACAGCGCAGCGATGATCCCGAGCACGACGAGCATCCCGCCGCCCCCGAAGTCGGCCAACAGGTTCAGCGGGATCACGGGTCGGTCCTCGGTCCCGATGTGGGCGAGCGCGCCGGCCAGCGCGACGTAGTTGAGGTCGTGACCGACGTCGCCGGCGAGCGGACCCTCCTGTCCCCACCCGGTCATGCGCGCGTAGACGAGTCGGGGGTTGCGCGCGCGAGCGGCGTCGGGACCGACGCCGAGCCGTTCCGCCACACCCGGGCGCATCCCTTCGAGCAGCACGTCGGCGCGCTCGCCCAGCGTGAGCACGACGTCCGCACCTTCGGCACGCCGGAGGTCGACCGCGACCGAGCGCCGGCCGCGGTCGAGCACCGAGTACGGGGAGACGAAGCCGGTGATGTTCGTGCCCGCACGAGCGTGCTCGACGCGGTCGACCCGGAGCACCTCGGCGCCGAGGTCGGCGAGCAGCATCCCGGCGAACTGCACCGGGCCGATGTTGGTGAGCTCGACGACACGCACGCCGGCGAGCGGACCGCTCATGGCCGCGCGGAGTCGTCGAGACCGAAGACGCGCACGGCGTTCTCGCGCAGGAACTTCGGCCACACGTGGTCGCGGAACGGTACGGCGGGGAGCTCGTCGAAGATGCGGTCGAGGCCGAGTCCGGCGGAGAAGTAGCCCGCGTACATCACCTTGTCGGCGCCACGGGTGTTCGCGAACTCGACGATGTCGGGCGGGTAGTGCTTCGGGGCGAACGCACTGGTCGAGTAGTAGAGGTTCGGCCACTTGAGGAGCAGCTTCACCATGAGCTTCGTCCACGGCTCGCCGCCGTGGCGCACGACGATCTTCAGCTCGGGGAAGAACCAGCAGACCTCGTCGAGCAGCGCGACCTCCTGCGACCCCATCGGGATGCGCGGGCCGGGCACCCCCGCGTAGAGGATGATCGGCAGGTCGAGCTCCACGCACTTCGCGTAGATGGGGTACATCTTCTTGTCGTCGATCGGCACCTGCGGGTTCAGGCCGGTGCCCCACACGTGGGCGGCCTTCACGCCGTGCTCCTCGACCGCGCGCACGAGGCCCCGCACGGCGTCCATCCCCGTGTTCGGGTCGACGTTCACCATCGCGAAGAACCGATCGGGGTGGTCGCGCACCGCGCGCAACGCGTCGCCGCCTTCGCGGATTCCGGTGAGCATCCGGTCGATGCCGTGGTGGTCCATGAGCGCGAGCACCAGGGCGACCGGATCGTCGAGCTGCTCGTACTTGGGGACGCCCTTGAACATGTACTCGGCAGGCATCTCCATCTCTTGGCTCTCGCGGTCGTTGGCGATCGCCCGGATGTAGTCGTACTTCTTCGCCTGTTGTTCGCGCGGCGACGGCATCGACAGGAACGTGTCGATCACGCCGAGCGCACGCGCCGCTTCGAACGCCGAACTCATGCGCTCCACTCCGGCACGTCGAGCTTGAACACCCGAGCCGCGTTCTCGCGCAGGAACTTCGGCCACACGTGGTCGCGGAACGGCACGTCGGGGAGCTCGGCGAAGATGCGGTCGTAGGTGAGGCCCGCGGGGAAGTATCCCGAGAAGATGATCTTGTCGGCGCCGCGCGTGTTCGCGAACTCGACGATGTCGGCGGGGTAGTACTTCGGCGCGAACGCCGTGGTCGAGTAGTAGAGGTTCGGCCACTTGAGGAGCAGCTTCACCATCAGCGCGGTCCAGGGCTCGGAACCGTGGCGGGTCACGAAGCGCAGCTCGGGGAAGAACCAGCACACCTCGTCGAGCAGCTCGGTGGCCTGGGGCGCGTACGGGATCCGCGGCCCGGGCACGCCGACGGTCGCGGCGAACGTGAGGTCGAGCTCCACGCACTTCGCGTAGATCGGGAAGAACTTCTTGTCGTTGAGCGGCACCTGCGGGATGAGCCCGGCAGGGAAGCAGCCCACGACCTTCACGTCGAAGCGCTCGCACGCGCGTTCGATCGTGCGGACGGCTTCCATGCCGTCGTTGGGGTCGACGCCGACGCCGGCCGAGAACCGATCGGGGTGCTCTCGCAGCGCCCGTTCGCCGTGATCGTCGGCGGGGCCGATGATGCAGTGCGACAACCCGTGGCGATCCATCTCTCCGAGCAGCAGCTCGACCGGGTCGCCCATCTCCTCGGACTCCCACTGCGGGACGTCCTTGAACATGTAGCCGGCCGGGAACTCGAGGCCGTCCTTGCTCTCGGTGTCGCGCGTCTGGCGCCGGATGAACTCGTAGAACTCGTACATGTCCTCGCGCGACTTCGGCAGTCCGACGGCCGTGTCGACGACACCGCCGGCGCGCGCGGCGTCGAACGCGGCGTTCGTGGTGGTCGGGAGCGAGAACGCGCGACTCATGCGTCGAGCTTGAAGACGCGCACTGCGTTCTCGCGCAAGAACTTCGGCCACACGTGGTCGCGGAACGGCACGTCGGGGAGCTCCGCGAAGATGCGGTCGAGCGACAGTCCCATCGGGAAGTAACCCGCGTACATCACCTTGTCGGCTCCACGCGTGTTCGCGAAGTGCACAACTTCCTTCGGGTAGTACTTCGGGGCGAACGCGCTCGTGGAGTAATAAAGGTTCGGCCACTTCAGCATCAGCTTCACTGCGAGGTCGGCCCACGGTTCGCAGCCGTGACGGGTCACGAACCGCAGCTCGGGGAAGTACCAGCACACCTCGTCGATGAGCCCGACGTACTGGGGCGCGAAGGGCACACGCGGCCCCGGGACTCCCGCGCACACGCAGATCGGGATGTCGAGCTCGATGCACTTGGCGTAGATGGGGAAGAACTTCTTGTCGTTGATCGCGACCTGCGGCGTGAGCCCGGCGGGGAACGCGGTCGCGGCCTTCACGCCGAGCTCCTCGACCGCGCGCTGCAACTCGCGCACGCCGTCCATGCCGCGGTTGGGGTCGACCTCGAAGCACCCGAAGAAGCGGTCGGGGTGGTCGGCGATCGCGCGATGCCCGGCCTCGTTCTTGAAGTTGGTGCCGATCATGGCCCGCTCGACGCCGACGCGGTCCATGTGATCGAGCAGGAACCGCACCGGGTCGTCGGGGACGTCGAACTTCGGCACGTTCTTGAACATGTACTCGGCCGGGAACTCGAAGTCTTCCCGGGACTCCCGGTCGAGCAGCTGGGTGCGCAGGAAGTCGTACCAACGGCGGGGGTCACCGGCCGGGATCCCCATCATGAGGTCGATCACTCCGACGTCGGTCGGCATCGCCATCCCGGCTGCGCTCCTCGCTCGGGTGGGGCCACGGCGGCCCCGGTGGGGTGGTCGGTCTGTGGGTGCGCCGCCGCCGGGCGCCGGCCGGGCACGGTACCGCCGCTCCTGACGGGTCGTCAGATCCGGGCGCGATCGCGGGCGCGCGTGACAACGGTCACGTTCTCGACTCAAACTAGGAGAATTGTCAATCTCAAGAAATGCGCACCTTGGATCCCAATTGGGACGAAAGTCACAGCAGACGCCCGAGACCGACGACCTTGGAGCATCCGCAACGATCTGATCCGGCGACCTCGTGTGCCGCACTCGACACTGGTGCGTAACCGAGGCGTCCGTGGGGCCCGATACAGGAGACCGACGTGAACCTGAAGACGGCGGCGCGCCAGCTCGGTGTCCACTACCAGACCGCGTACAAGTGGGTGCGCAGCGGCGAGCTCATCGCGGTGAAGGTCGGGCTGAGCTACGAGATCAGCGAGGCCGCGCTCGAACGCTTCCTGCTCGACCGTGAAGCGCAGAAGCGCGTGCCGACGGAGGCGTTGGAGCGGAACGGGCACGGCTCGGCGCTCACGCCGCTCGGGGTCGCCGACCGTGAGCACGTGCTCGCCGAGCTCGACGCGATGTTGCCGTACGTCAGCGTGGATGCGCGCGCGTTGTTCGACCATCTCGTCTGGCGCGCGACCGAGACCATCGGCGACTCGGTCGTGTTGCGTCTCCTCAGCGAAGACCGCCGGTGGTCGGAGCCGGTGGCGTTCGGGCATCCGGATCCCGCGAAGCACGTGATCATGGGAGCGATCCTCGCTCGGCACCTCCAACGAGCCGACGAGGGGTTCGCGGGGCGCGCGTTGGCCGAGGAGCGCACGTTCTTCATGCCGCAGGTCTCGCAGCGGGCCGCGCGTCGCGGCGTGCCCAGCGAGTTCGTGCAGTACTTCGACCTTGCCAGCGTGTACAGCGTCATCGTCGGCGTGCTGCGGCGCGGCGACGAACCGGCGGGCACGCTCACCGTGCACCGCACCCAGCCCGGCGCTCCCTACAACCGCGACGATGTCGCGTATCTGGAGCAGCTCGCGGCGCGGGCGAGCAGTGCCCTCTCGCGCGCCGACCTCTTCGAACGCGCCTGGCGCGCCCGTGCCGACCTGAAGGCCCGGATCGAGAGCCTCGTCGTCGCGGCCGGAGGTCGTCCGATCGACGCGGCCCAGCTCACCCGCCAGCTGACCGACGTCGACGACCGGGGGCTCGGGCTGGTGCTCACCGACCTCGGGCACCGCGTCGTGGCCATCTCGGTCCGCGCCGCGGCATCGCTCGGGTACGAACCCGGCGAGCTCGTCGGCATGTCGTGTCTGGAGCTGACCGCGCCCGAGGACCTGCCCGACGAAAAGGAGCACCTGGCCCGGATGGTGCGCGGCGAGCTCGACTACTGCGACGTGTCGGTGCGCAAGCTCCATCGCGACGGACGCGCGGTGCCGCTTGCGGTCCACCGGGCCGTCGCCCGCACGCCCGACGGCACGCCGCACTTCGTCGTGGCCGCGCTTCGACCCGACTGCGGGAGCGTGCACTGACGAGTTGGGGTCCGGGAGCCCTCGAGGGTTAGATTCCGCCGGAGTGTGGGGCGGCATCGGGAGGTGATGGTGCGAGCGCACTTCCCAGCCGAGCGGGCCGGCGACGTCCACGGCATCGACGAGTCGCCGAGTGGTCGCAGTGTCGAGACGATCACGCTCGACGACGTCCACCAATTCCTCGAGCTCGTCGACGCCGGCGATGTCGACGCGGCCACGCGCTTTGCGCTCGACGTGCACGCGAATCGCGTCCCGCTCGAAAGCGTCGTGACGAAGCTGCTCGCCCGGGCGCAAGAGCTCGTCGGTGCGCGCTGGCAGCAGAACCTGTGGACCGAGGAGCGCGAGCGGGCGTGCACCGCGCTCGTCGAGTCGACCTTGTCCGCGCTCGTCGCGCGTGCTCGGGGCGGGCTGCATCCGCGCCCGGACCTCGGCGAAGTTGTCGTGTGCTGCGCCGACGGCGACGAGCACACGCTGGGTGCGCGCATGTTGAGCGAACTGCTGCGGGCGCGCCGACGTCGGGTCACGTTCCTCGGTTCCGCCACGCCGCTCGATCGCGTCGCGCAACGACTCGAGGAGATCAGTCCGGTTGCGGTCGCCGTGAGCGCCTCGGTGCCGTTCACGCTCCCGGGTGTCCACCGCGTCGTACGGGTCGCTCACGAGCTCCAGACGCCGGTCCTCGTGGGCGGTCGCGGGTTCGGCGGTCGCGCCGAGCGCGCGGCCGCGGTCGGCGCCGACGGCTATTCCGACGACGTGGGTACTGCCGCGCGGATCGTCGACGAGTGGGAGCGCGAACCGCCGCCCGGCAGGCGCCTTCCCGCGGTCCCGGAGGAGGCGCAGCGCCTCGACGCGAGCGCCGCCGCCATCGCGCGCGCCGCGCTGCGGACGATCCCGCCGCTCGGCGAGCGCGTCGATCCGATGTTGCAGGACGTGCCGTCGGTGCGCCGGGGCACCGAGCACCTCGTGCGGTGCGTGGCGAGCGCGGTGCTCGTGCGCGACGACGCCGTCCTGACCGAATACCTCGACTGGCTCCACACGACGATCCGTGCGCGCGGCGTGGAAACGGAACAGCTGGTCCGTCTGCTCGAAGCGATCGCTTCTGCATCGCCGACCGAGTTCACCGAATCGCGGCGTCTGCTCGGATCCAGCGCCGAACGCCTGCGTACCAACGGCTGAATCGCGAGATCGCTTCGCGCCGTCGTGGGTTACCGTCGTTCGGTGGAGGACTGGGGGTTCGCGACCGCACTCGACGCGATCGGCGGGGAGGTCGCGATCGTCGGCATCGGTGAGACCGACTACACGCGCGCGTCGGGGCGCTCGGCGCGAGAGATCGGTGCCGAAGCGGCGGCGCGCGCGATCGCCGACGCCGGACTCGAGCCGGGTGACATCGACGGTCTCACGTACTCGGGCGCGTTCGCCGACTTCGACGCCGACGCGTTCCACGCGCACTTCGACACGACGCACGAGCTGTGGACCTCGCCGTGGGGTGGGGGGATGGCGTGGGCAGGCACCGCGCCCTACCTGGCGGCCCAGGCGATGCGGGAGGGACGTGCGCGCTACGTCCTCAACGTGTTCCCGGTCGCGTGGGCGACCCAGCGCGCGTCGATGACCGGGGGGCCGGGCGAGGTGCACGCCGCGCAGAGCGCGAAGCAACAGCTCGAAGTCCCGTTCGGCTGGTTCCCGCAACCGGTGTACTTCGCCACGATCCAGCGCCGGCACATGCACGAGCTCGGCACGACCCCCGAACAGTTGGGTGCCGTCGCGGTCACGGCCCGCGATCACGCGAACCTGCATCCGGGCGCCGTCATGCACGCCAAGACGCTGACGATCGACGACTACCTCGCGTCGCCGATGCTCGCCGACCCGCTGCGGCTCCACGACTCGTGCCTCATCTCCGACGGGGGCGCCGCCTACGTCACGACGAGTCGCGCGCGGGCGCGCGACCTGCGGCATCCGCCGGTGGTCGTCGCCGGCGTCGGCGAGGGGTACTCGGCGAGCGGGACCGCGTGGAGTCAGCAGCGCGCGTTCACGAGCACCCCGCAGGTGTTCAGCGCACCGGGGGCGTTCGCGATGGCCGGGATCTCGCCCGCCGACGTCGAGGTGCTCGCGCTGTACGACCCGTTCACGATCGTCACGCTCATGCAGATCGACGACATGGGGTTCTGCGATCGGGGTGGCGCGGCCGACCTCGCGGCACGCGGCGGTCTGCGCCACGACTCCGGCATGCTGCCGACCAACACGCACGGCGGACTGTTGTCGCACGCGTACGTGCTCGGGATCGCGCACGTCGTCGAGCTCGTCGAGCAGCTGCGCGGCACTGCCCACGCGCAGGTCCCCGACTGCGAGGTAGCCGTGTACGGCGGGTACACCGGGCACATGGCGAGCACCCTGGTGCTCACGAAGGATCGCTGACGTGGCGATCCGCCGCGACGACTTCCCGCTGCCCGATCTGAGTGACCCGCTCACCGCGCCGTACTTCACGGCCGCCGCCGCGGGTGAGCTGCGAGTGCCGCGCTGCTCGCGGTGCGAGCGCTTCGTGTGGTATCCGAGCGCGACCTGCCCGCGCTGCGGCGCGACGGAGATGCCGTGGACGCGCGTGAGCGGGCGAGCGACGTTGTTCTCGTGGGCGGTCGTGCGCCGCGCGTTCCTTCCCGCGTTCGCCGACCGGGTCCCGTTCGTGAGCGGTCTCGTCGAGATCGTCGAGGACCCGACCGTGCGGCTCGTGGGGTTCGTCGTCGACGTGGAGCCCGAGCTCCTGGTGCCCGACGAACCGGTCGAGGCGGTGTTCCGGCCGTTGTCGTTCCCGACCGTTCCCGGGCGCTCGGTGCCCGTCCCGATGTTCCGACCGGTCGGCGCCGCGACCAGCTCGCCGTGATCCTCGACGGGGTGCGCGTCGCCGATCTGACCGACGGCATCGCCGGCGCCTACTGCACGAAGCTCCTCACCGACCTGGGCGCCGACGTCGCGCTCACCGAGGCCGACGGCTCCCACCCGCTGCGCGCCCGCGACGACGGCGCGCTGTTCGACTACCTGCGCGCGTCGCAGCGCAGCACGGACATCGCGCCGGGCGCGCTCGCCGCCGACGCCGACATCGTGGTGCGCGGGCCGTCGGGCCCCGCCGTCGATGCGCTCGTCACGGTCGTGATCACCGCGGTCGGTCGGGGCGGTCCCGACGACGGACTCGAGCTGCCCGAACCGGTGCTCCAGGCGCGCAGCGGCAGCCTGTCGGGCAAGGGGCACGCGCACCTCCCGCCCTTGACGCTCGGTGGAGACCTCGGTGAGTACGTCACCGGCGCCTTCGCCGCGCTC
>DASUMP010000118.1:0-5178 GCA_036277635.1 Acidimicrobiia bacterium
GGTGTGCGGTGAGCCGGGCCACCAGCTCCTTGCCGGCCGCCGCGGTGGCCGCCGCGAGCGCGTCGAGCGCGGGCCACGGACGCTCGGGGTTCACGTGGTCGAGCGTGACGGGCGAGACGCCGCCCCAGTCGTCGATGCCGGAGGCGAGCAGGTCGGCGAGCTGTGCGGGCTCGCTCAGGTTCGGTGGCGCCTGCACGTGCACCGACGCGGGGAGCACCAGCCGGGCGACCGCGATCGTCCAGAGGTGCTCCTCGGGCGGGCACGGCTCCGCGCGGTGCATCGCGGTGCCGGGCTTGGGCAGGAAGTTCTGCACGATGACTTCCTGCACGTGGCCGTGCCGGCGGTGGCTCTCGGCGATCGCCTCCAGGGCGTCGAGCCGTTCCGCGCGCGTCTCGCCGATCCCGACGAGCACACCCGTCGTGAACGGGATCCGGGCCTCTCCCGCGGCTTCGAGGGTGGCGAGTCGACGCGCCGCGGTCTTGTCGGGCGCGCCGAAGTGGGGGCCGCCGTGCTCGCCGAGACGGTCGGCGAGCGTCTCGAGCATCATCCCCTGGCTCGGGCTCACCGCCCGCAGCGCCTGCAGCTCGGCTCGGCTCAGGGCCCCGGCGTTCGCGTGGGGGAGCAGGCCGGTCTCGTCGAGGACCGCCCGGGCCGCGGCGACCAGGTACTCGACCGTGGTCGCGAAGCCGTGGTCGGCGAGCCACCCCGTCGCGTGCGGATACCTCGCTTCGGGGGCCTCACCGAGCGTGAACAAGGCCTCGTGACAGCCCGCGGCGACGCCGCGTCGGGCGATCGCGAGGACTTCCTCGATCGTCAGGTAGGGCGCATCGAGACGCGCCGGGGGCTTCGCGAACGTGCAGTAGCCGCAGCGGTCGCGGCAGAGCATCGTGAGCGGGACGAACACCTTCGGCGAATACGTGACGCGGTTACCGAACGCGGCGTCACGCACCCGCCCCGCGTCGGCCAGGAGCTGGTCGAGTGGGGTGTGCACCAGATCCCGGACCGTCGTCCCGGCGAGCATGCCCGCAGCCTAGGGGGTGGCCCGGATGCGCCATCATCCCCGGGTGCGCATCGCGTGTGCCCAGCTCGCCGCTTTCGACCTCGCCGATGCGGCCCGTGCCCACGCGGCCGCCCTCGACGCGATCGCGGCCGCCGGCGCCGCCGGTGCGGAGGTGTGCCTGCTCCCCGAGGGCACGTACCCGGCCTACGTGCTCGGCTCGGTGGGCGCCGCGCGCGCGGCGCTCGCCGACGGCCCCGATCCGCTCGCGACCTTCGGCGCCGCGGCGCGCGACGCCCGGCTCGAGCTCGTCGTGGGTCTGGTGCTCGACCGCCCCGAGGGCCTCCTCAACGCGGCGGTGCACTTCGCGCCGGACGGGACCGTGCGCGGGTTCGCCGCGAAGCGGTTCCTCTGGCACTTCGACCACGCGTGGTTCGTGCCGGGCGGCGCGGCGCCGGTGCACGACCGGATCGCGACCCTCGTGTGCGCCGACGGCCGGCTCCCGGAGATCGCGACCGATCTCGTGGCGCGGGGTGCGACGTTGCTGCTCAACAGCACCGCCTGGGTCACGCCGGTCGCGCCGCCGGAGGGATCCAACCCCCAAGCCGACTTCCTCTGGAGGGTGCGGGCCCTCGAGCACGGCGTCGTCGCCGCCGCGGCGACGAAGGTCGGCACCGAAGCCGCCACGACGATCTACTCGGGTGGATCGCAGATCGTCGCCGCCGACGGCACGGTCGTCGCGATGGCGAGCAGCACCGAGCCCGAGCTCCTCGTGGCCGACGTCGACGTGCCCACGACCCCGAGACGCCAGGTCGTGCCGTTCACCCACGACGGCGCGCCCCGACGCCCCCCGCTGCGTGGCGACGTCGCGCACGTGGTGATCGTCTCCGACGACGAACTCGACGCCGCCCTCACCGGCCACGACGCGCGCGTCGTCGTCGGGCCGCGCGGGGTGCACCGTGCCGGCGACGTGCACGTGGTCGAGCTGCGCGACGACGCCGCCCTCGATCCGGGCCCGCCGCGCCTCGCCGCGCTCGGCGGTGCGGAGGTGCTCGCGTGGATCGCCCGCTCGGTCGACACCCCGTTCGTCGAGGCGGTCGCGCGCACCCGCGCGCTCGAGAACCGTGTCTTCGTGGCGGTGTGGCGCCCGCTCGATCGCGGCGGCCCGTTCCTGGTGCACCCGTCGGGCCGGGTCATGGCGCGCACGCCTGCACACGTCGCGCGCTTCGCAGTAGGCGCGCCCTGCTTCCTCGCGGAAGCGGCGACGAAGGAGATGGCTCCCGGCACCGACGCCTGGGACGGCGTGGTCGCGCTCGGCGAGGCCTGATGGATCGGGCGACGGTCGATGTGTACGAGCGCGCCGCGCAGGAGTGGGCGGCGAAACGCGGGCCGGGCAACACCGAACGCCTCGACGAGTTCGCGGGCGCGATCCGTCCGGGCGCGGTGGTGCTCGATCTCGGCGCCGGTCCGGGTTGGCACAGCGCCCGCTTGCCGTCGCCGGTGATCGCCTCCGATGCTGCGGTCGAGATGGTGCGCCTCGTGCCGGAGCACGCACCCGCGGCGTGGCCGCTCGTCGCCGACCTCGAAGCGCTCCCGGTGCGCCGCGGTGCGCTCGGCGCTGTGTGGTGCCAGAAGACGTACCACCACGTGCCGGCGGAACGACTCCCGCTCGCGCTGTGGGATCTGCACCGCGCGCTCGAGGTGGGCGGCATCGTCGACATCTCGGTCCTCGGTCCGGTCGACGACGACCCCGGCGCCGCCGACTTCCCCGGGCGCCACTTCTCCACGTGGACGCCCGACGCGCTCGCCGACGTGCTCCACGGCGCTGGCTTCGCCGTGCACGAGGCGACGTTCGACAAGGAGTGGACCCGGGTGCGCGCCACTCGGACCCGCTCGCTCGCCGACACCGTGGGTCCCGACATGCGACTCCTCGTCGTCGGCCTCAACCCGAGCGAGTACTCCGCGGATCGCGGCGTGGGGTTCGCCCGCCCCGGGAACCGCTTCTGGCCCGCCGCACTGCGCGCCGGCATCGTCACCCGCGAGCGGGACGGTCGCCACGCGCTCCTCGCGCACGGTGTGGGCATGACCGACCTCGTGAAGCGCGCGACGCCGCGCGCCGACGCGCTCACCGCCGACGAGTACCGCGCCGGCGCCGCCCGCGTCGACCGTCTCGTGACGTGGCTCCGACCCGCGGCGGTCTGCTTCGTCGGTCTGACCGGCTACCGCGTCGCCATCGACCGCCACGCGGCGGCGGGATGGCAGGATCTACGCGTCGGCGGCCGTCCCACCTACGTGATGCCGAACACCAGCGGCGTGAACGGACACGCCTCGCTCGACGACCTCGCCGAGCACCTGCGCACCGCGATCAGATCGCGACCGTCGTGAGGTCGTGCCCGAACACGATCTCGCCGGCGAAGTGCTCGCGCGCGATCGCGACCCACTCGCTGTCGCTGTCGGGGCTCGGCGTCGGGATCTGATGCGTCAGCACCAAGGTGCGCACTCCGGCGCGGGCGGCGGTCTGCGCGGCCTGCACCACGCTCGAGTGGTAGTCGATCGTGTCCTGGAACCGGGCTGAGGGGACAGTGCGCACGATGTCGTCGCGCAGCACCGTCTGCACGTAGACATCGGCGCCGGCACACAACGCGTCGAGACCCTCGCACGGGACCGTGTCGCCCGCGACGACCACCGCGGCGCCGTCGTGCTCGACGCGGTAGCCCACTGTGGGTTCGGCCGGCCGGTGGTCGGTCGGCGCAGCGATCACCCGCACACCGCTGCGTTCGAACACCACGCCGTCGCGCACCTCCTGCACGTCGAGCTGCGGCTCCCAGGTGAGGTCGTCGTGGTGCGCGAGCCGGTAGCGGACGTCGGGCGCCAGCATCGCGAGCATCGCGGTGACGACCTCGCGTGTTCCGGCCGGACCGAACAGCGGCAGGGTGCGGGGTTGTTGGCTCATCACCCAGTGCGTGGTGACGACGTCGTTGAGGTCGCAGATGTGGTCGCTGTGCAGGTGGGTCAGCAACACCGCGTCGAGCAGCACCGGCACCGTTCCCGCCGCCGCGAGCCGCATGCACACGCCCCGTCCCGCGTCGAACAGCAGCGTCTGCCCACCCGCGCGCACCAGCGTCGCCGCACCGGCGCGGTGCGCGTCGGGCAGCGGGTTCCCGGTGCCCAGCAACACGACTTCGATCGCCACGCGAGATCCTCCTTCGACGGGAGCCGCCAGTCTGTCGCGCGGGCGCGAGCACGCGAGGCCGAGCTCTGCCACACTCGAATCGGACTCCGGTTCGGGAGGCGCACCGGTGGAAGCGGTCGAGATCGACGGACTTCGCGTGGCCTACCGGCGGCACGGCACCGGACCCACGCTCGTGCTGCTCCACGGCGCCGTGTGCGACAGCCGCGCGTGGCGGGCCGAGATCGACGCGTTCGCCGCCGAGTACGACGTCGTCGCGTGGGACGCGCCCGGCTGCGGCGGGTCGTCGGATCCACCAGACGACTTCCGGATGCCCGACTACGCGCGCTGCCTCGACGGGCTGCTCCGCGCGCTGGAGATCGAACTCCCGCACGTGCTCGGTCACTCGTGGGGTTCGGGTCTTGCGCTCGACCTGTACCGGCAGCGCCCGAACGAGGTCCGGAGTCTCGTGCTCGTCGGCGGCTACGCGGGCTGGGCGGGCTCGCTGGATCCCGACGAGGTGGAACGTCGACTCGCGTTCGCCCTCGACGCGGCGCAACGACCGGCCGGCAGCTTCGTCCCGAGCTCGATGCCCGGACTGTTCACCGACCTGATCCCACCCGCTCGCGCCGAGGAGCTCGCGACGATCATGGCCGACTCGCGGCCGGGCGGGACCCGGACGATGGCCATCGCTTTCGCCGAGTCCGATCTGCGTGATCTCCTCCCCGACGTCGCGGTACCCACGCTCGTGCTCGCCGGCGACGCCGACGAGCGCTCGCCGCTCCCCGTCGCGAACGCATTGCATGCCGCGCTCCCGAACTCGACGCTCACCGTGCTCCCGGGACTCGGTCACGAGTGCTTCCTCGAAGCGCCCGAGCGCGTCCACGCCGCGATCCGGACCTTCCTCGCCAGCACCCGCGACTGACGCGCGCAACGTCAGCGGGTGCCCGCCGCGTAGCCTCGAGCGATGGCGTTGGAATGGGAATCCGTCGTCGTCGACGCCCATGACCCG
>DASUMP010000119.1:0-10765 GCA_036277635.1 Acidimicrobiia bacterium
TCACGACCAGAACTGATCCCAGTTGTGGAGGTCGAAGAAGTGCTCGGTGCCGGAAGCGATCTTGCCGTCGCGGACCTCGACGACGAGGCAGCAGTCGGTGTCGAGCGTGCGAGATCCGCGGGTGGCCGAGTTGTGGTGGAGGCCGATCACGCGGCCGTCATCGCCCTCGAACACCTCGATGAGGTCGGCTCGGAACGTGCCGCCGGTCTCGCCGCCGTAGCGGCCGTACTGCGCGAGGACCGCGTCCTTGCCGCGCGCCGTGCCCGCGACCGTGCTCTCTCCCGGCGTCGTCCACGTGACGTCGTCGGCCCAGAGTCGGTCGATCGTCTCGAGGTCCGCCTCGTTGAACGCCTGGTAGCCGCGGCGCACGATGTCGGCGTTGGTCATGGTCTCGGTCATCTGAAGGTCTCCTCCGGTCGTGGTCTTCTGGTGGAACTCGATGATGCGGCGCGGTGGTCGGTGCCGCATCGGGAGACCTCCCCATTCGCGGCGCGAGACTGCGACCGTGCCGGGACCGATGCGAGGCGACGTCCCGGCACCTCCGGGGGCACTGGTCGGGCGCGACGAGCTGCTCGGCGCGATCGTCGATCACGTTCGCGCCCATCGACTCACCGCACTCACGGGAGTCGGAGGGGTGGGCAAGACGCGCCTCGCGCTCGAGGTCGCCACGATCGTCGGCGACGAGTTCCCTGACGGCGTCTGGTTCGTGGGTCTGGACGCCGTCGCAGAGTCCGCCGCAGTCGCCGACGCCGTCGCGACCGCGCTCGCGATCGCGCCGCACGGGTCCACTCCGATGATCGAGACGGTCGCGGGCGCGCTCGCCGGACGTCCGCTGCTCCTCGTCCTCGACAACTGCGAGCACGTCTCGGACGCCGTCGAAGGCCTCATCGAGGCGCTCTGTGCTCGCCCGGGCGAGGTGAAGATCCTGACCACGTCGCGCGTGACGCTCGCGGCCGCGAACGACCACGAGGTCGTGGTGGCTCCGCTCGCGTTCGACGGGGGCCGCTACTCACCCGCCGTGACGCTCTTCACCGCGCGTGCCCGCGCTGTCCGGCCGAACTTCGCACTCGACGACGGTCCCGCCACCGCATCGGCCGTCGTGGAGATCTGCCGGGTGCTCGACGGCCTGCCACTCGGAATCGAGCTCGCCGCGGCGCGGATGGCGGGGATGGGCGCGATCGACGTGCGCGATCGGCTCGGTGATCGCTTCCGTCTCCTCGAAGGCGCGCCCGACGCGCCCCGCCGCCAGCAGACGCTGTCCGACCTCGTGCAGTGGTCCGTCGAGCTGCTCGCCGCCGAAGAGCGCGAGGTTCTGGAGCGCGCCGCCGTGTTCGTCGGTGGCTTCGACGTCGAGGCATACGTCGGCGTGTTCGGTGTCGACGACGACATCGCGGTGCTCCGAGCGCTCGATCGACTGGTCCGGTCGTCGCTCGTCGTCGCCGATCACGCGGACGGACGCGTGCGCTACCGGATGCTCGAGACGATCCGTGAACACGGACTCGAAGCCTTGGCCGAGGCGTCGGAACTCGACGCCGCCAACGACGCGCACGCGGCGTACTTCGCCCGCGTCATCACGTCGCACTGGGCGCGCTGGAACGGCCCGGAGTGGCGTGCCACCGTCGACTGGCTCACGACCGAGCTCGCCAACCTGCGGTCGGCGCTCCGCTGGAGCAGTGCGCGCGACGTGGAGGTCGCCGCCGACATCGCCGCGCACGCCGCCCTCATCGGAACCTCCGCGAACGTCTTCGAACCGATCGGTTGGGCCGAGGCCCTGCTCGAACCCGCGACCGCCGCCGACATCGTGCGCCTGCCCCGCCTCTGCGCGGCGGCCGGGTACGCGTGCTTCGTCGCCCGAGCCGAGTCCGCGGTCAGCCATGCCGAGCGCGCGATCGCGTTGGAGGCCGAGCCGGGGTACGACCCGTGTCCGCCGGGCATGTCGGCCTTCATCGGCGCGCTCGCCAACGTGTACGCCGGGAACCTGGGACGCTACGTCGAGCTCGCGGCTGCCGCGGCGCGACTTCCCGGCGACGCGCGCGCGTTCGCGCTCCCCGCCCTCGTCGATGGGCTCCAAGCATCCGGACACGTCGATGAAGCCCTCGACCTCCTCGATGACGCCGTCGCCGCGGCGCGCGACGTCGGAAGCCCGTTCTGGCTCGCGTATGCACTGTGGATCGCGGGCACGACGCTGTCGAGATCGGATCCGGCGCGCGCGCTCGCGGCGTGGGACCAGGGGCTCGACGTGGTCGCCGACCACGATGTCGTCTTCTTCTCCGGCTTCCTCGCGCGCGACGCGGCGCGTCTGCACGCCGCGAGCGGCGACCCGACCGTCGCGTTGTCGTTGTTCGAACGCGCCATCGACGAGTTCCATCAGTCCGGCAACCTCGCACAGCTCGTCATCACGCTCGCCAGCGTGCCCGCGCTGCTCGAACGACTGGGCCGGAACGCGGCTGCGGCCACGCTGTGCGCCGCGATGTCGGCGGTGCCCGCCAGCACGGAGCACGTGCCTGAGCTCGCGGCGATCGGTGATCGCGTCGCCGTCACGCTCGGCGCTGCGGTCGCCGGATGCCTCGCCGCCGGCCGCGCGATGGATCTCGATCAGGGCACTGCGTACGCGCGGTCCGAGCTCGCGATCGCGCGCGACGAGCTCGCGCGATCGACGTCGGAGCAGCCGCCCGGCGGCCTGACCCGCCGCGAGCTCGAGATCCTCCGCCTCGTCGCCGACGGCCTCACCACCCGGGCGATCGCGGAACGACTCTTCATCTCCGCCAAGACGGCGGATCGCCACATCCAGAACCTCTACACGAAGATCGGGACTTCGACCCGCGCGACCGCGACCCGCTGGGCCGTCGATCACGGTGTCGTCGCCCGCGCGCCCGGCGGGCAGACCGGCAACTAGCGTCGGCGTCCTGCGAAACGAGTCGGCCGATCCGGGAGTCGGGCATGACGAAGAGCGGAGCCCCCACGCAGCCCTCCCCCACTCAGCTGATCGACGAGCGGATCGTGCAGCTCGGCGACTGGCGAGGTGAGACGCTCGCCAAGGTGCGTGCCCTCATCACGAAGGCCGATCCCGACGTCGTCGAGGAGTGGAAGTGGCGCGGCGTTCCCGTCTGGGAGCACGACGGCATCATCTGCACCGGAGAGACGTACAAGAGCGTGGTGAAGCTCACGTTCGCCAAAGGTGCGTCGCTCGACGATCCCGCCGGCCTCTTCAACTCGAGTCTCGACGGCAACACGCGACGCGCCATTGACATCCACGAAGGCGACGCGATCGACGGCAAGGCGCTGCAGGGCCTCGTTCGCGCGGCAGTGGCACTGAACACGTCGAAGGCGAAGTCGAAGCGTACGGGCACTCCCCGGTCTTGAGTCGACGGCGTCGTCAGGTGCCGGGGAACCGGAGCGGCGAGTACGCCGCGGTCGCGCGGAGCAGCTGACCGCGCTCGCTGTTGCTCCCCCCGAAGAACACGATCTCGGTGCCCGTCCACACTGCGGCGCTGAATCCGTCGACATCGTCGTACGGGCTCGGCGGCAGGTCCTCCCACGCCGCCGTTCGCGGCGAGAGCAGCTTCCAGTCGTGGGTCATCCAAGGGATGCCCTTGATCGTGAGCGTGTTGGAGTGGTTGCCGAGCGCGAACGTGTCGACGATGCCGTCGAGCGGGTCGACCACCACGCCGGCGAGCGACCCGAACCCCTCGGCGAAGCACACGAGCAGCCCGTCGGCGCCGTCGCACTCGGTCGGCGTCTCGGCCCGGTCGGATTCCGGGACGCCGCCGATCGCTTGCCCCGTGCGCCACTGACGGGTGTCGCCGGAGAACACCGCCGCCGACAGCGTGTCGCCGTCGATCGCGATGGCCACGATGCGCTCGGCGTCGAGGGGGCTCACCTTCGAGTACTCGACGCCACCCGCGGGCGCGGGGATCGACTCCCACTCGGCGGCCGACGCTGCGTACCACCACCACCCGGCGGACGACCTCGCCAGCACACCGCGGCTCGACACCGCGACGAGCGTGTCGGTGCCGTCGAACACCATCGACGCGTCGGCTCGCGCGCGTGACTCCCACCGGTCGGCGTCGGGGTCGTACGCGAACACCTCGCCGTCGCTCGTGGCGGTGAGCACCTCCGACCCGGTCCACTGCAGCGCCGGAGCGAACGCGGCGAGCGACGCCGACGTGAGCGCCGCCGGAGGATCGGCGACCTGCCGCCACGCATCGCGCTCCACGTCGTAGGCCACCGCCGACAGCGCGTCGTCGGCGAGCGTCCGCGACCCGAGCACGATCGCTTCGGAGCCAGTCCACACCGCGGCCACCGGCCGCTCGAGGGCGAGCGGCGACTCCGCGACCGGGCGCCACTCGCCGGTGCCGACCGTGGGCGGGATGGTCGCGACCGGGAGCGGATCACCCTCAGGCTCCGACGTCGCGACGAAGAGCCCCGCCACGATGGCGACCACGGTGGCCCCGGCCGCGGCGACGGCGAGCGTCGCGCGCCGGCGATGCGCCGACCGCACCACGAACCGCGGTCCGTCGGCCGGCGGGTCCTGGCGCAGCTCGGCGCCCGCCCGGCGACCCAGTCGCTCGAACTCCTCGTCGAGGAGATCGACGTTCGCGTCACGGTCGTCAGTCATCGCGATCATCTCCCAGTGCGCGCATCACGACGCGGCGCGCGACGGCAAGGTCGGAGCGAACGGTTCCTTCGGGCACATCGAGCACTTCGGCGATCTGCACGCTCGTCAGGTCGGCCCCGAAGTAGAGCGCCACGACCGCGCGTGGGCGGCTCGGAAGCGTCCGGACCACCGCCCAGAACGCGATCGTGTCCGCCGACGGCTCCGGCGACGTCGCCTCGCTCCGGCGCAGCCGCGCGAGATAGCGCCATTCCGTCGCGCGCCGCCGGAGCCGCGATCGGCACGTGTTGACCAGCACGTGGTGGCACCACGCACCGGGTCGCTCGAGCCGGGACACGCGCTCCCAGCGGACGAACGCCTTGACCATGGTGTCCTGCACCAGGTCTTGGGCTCCGTCACGATCGCCGGTGAGTGCGGCGGCCACCGCGATCAGCCCCGGGTACTCGCGTCGATAGACGGCGTCAAAGCCCGCTCCGGGCGTCACGTCGACCATCCCCGCAGATTCAATCAGGCGTCTCGCCTCCGGCTCGACGACCGCGCAATTTCGCTCCATGTAGAGACACACGCATGGGACCGTCGTTCCGTTGGAGGAACCCGCCGCATGACGTCGACCGTCTCGCCGAACCGCGAGCGGTACGTTGCGCGCGTGGAACCCGGGGCGGCACCGGATCCGACTGAGGCCCAGCGCCGGTACGAACAGCTCGCCGCTCGGTACGACCGGCACACTCGCTTCGTTGCACCCTTGCGGCGTCGGGCGATCGAGCGCCTGAAGCTGCGCGAGGGCGATCACGCGCTCGACGTGGGGTGCGGCACCGGCGCGAGCTTCGCCGCCCTCCGGGACATCGTCGGGCCGACCGGACGGGTCACCGGCGTGGACCTGAGCGACGACATGGCGGCGGTCGCGCGACAACGCATCGCCGCGCACGGCTGGACGAACGTCGAGGTCGTCGTCGGCGACGCGACGACCGTGCCGTTGCCGACCGACGTCGACGCCGTGCTGTTCTTCGAGACGCACGATCTGATGCGCACACCCGCCGCGGTGCACCGCGCTGTACGTGCCGCGCGCGCCGGCGCGCGCGTCGTCGCGTTCGGACCGTCGCTCGCGCCACGCTGGGCGTTTCCGATCAATGCGATCGTCCGCTCGGTCGCGCGTCGTTACGTGACCACCCTCGAAGGGTTCGACGCGCCCTGGAGCAACCTCGCCGCCGTCGTCCCCGACCTGCGCGTCCACCGCCTCTTCCTCGGCGGCGCCTACCTCGCCATCGGCCACGCCGCGCGCGAGTAGCCCGACGTGCTCCCGGCGTCTACGCGTCGACCATCGGGAAATCGAAGATGCGCGCCCGCTCCCGTGGCGTCGCGTCGCGCGCGAACGTCGGCATCTTGGCGAGTGCCGGGCCCAGCGCGTCCAGGAAACGGCCCTGCAGCGCCCGGACCGTGGCCGCGTCGTCGTGGTCACCGAGTCCGCGCATGAGGTTGAGCCGCGACCCATCGAGCCACGCCTGCAGATCGGGGGCCTCGAGCCACGACAGCTCGGTGTTGATCCCGGCGAGGACGGCGCGCAGGAAGTCGAACGGCGTGTGCGGCCACGCGGTCGGCCGGCAGAGTCGGTTCTTCTCCTCCGTCGTCCGGTCCGAAGCCTCGAGCACGCCCAACAACGCACCCGACAGCGACAGCGCGACCCGGCTCACGACCTGCAGCGTGATCGTGTCGTCGGTGAAGATCGGCCGCGGTGGGCTGTCGCTCAGCCCCGCGGCCGCGCAGTGCACGTGGAGATGCCCCGGCGTGGTCGGGACCGCACCGCCTTCGAGCACGATCTGCTCGGGTTCGATGCGCCGCACGTGTCCGAGGCGAACGACGTTCTCGACGCGCTGCAGCTGCTCGAGCTCGCCGGCGCTGAGCGTGCTGCCGCGCATCATCGTCGGCACGACGGAGCGGTCGGTGCGGTACACGACCTCGCTCGCTTCGAGCCGCTCGAACACCTCCTCGACCGATCTCGACTCGACGATGGCCTCGAGTTCCATGACGACACCCTCGAACGCCTTCGTCGTGCCCGGCTGGAAGTAGGCGCGGTTGAGGAGCCACGAGTCGCGCGGACGGATCCAGGTGATCGCGTCGGGATCGGTGCCGCGGTCCAGCAACCAACAGATCGCATCCAACGCCGTCTTGCCGCCCCCGACGATCACGTAGCCCGCGGCGGGGCGCGCGAGCTTCGTGAGCTCGCCGACGGGCACACACGCGGCCCCGGGCGCGACCTCGAAGGGCGGCGGATCGGTCGCGGGCACGCGCGACGCCATGAACGTCGCGTCGACGACACGGCGTCGCACGGTCACGTCGGTCACCTGGTCGGTGATGCGCGAATGGAAGCGCCGATCACCCAGGTAGTCGCACATCGGGAAGAACCGAACTCGACCCGACGCCAAGAAGCGGTGCCGCAGGATCTCGTCGTAGTAGCCGCAGATCTCCGCGCCGCTCGCCCGTTCGAAGAACCCCGCGTCGATGCCGTCGGGCTCGACCCGATCCTGCCCGAGCGGCGTGGAGTTCACGCCGTAGTTCTTCGACGGCTGGTGCAGCTGCACGAACGGATACGAGTCGAGCCAGTGCCCGCCGGCTCGATGACGCCGCTCGACGATCGCCACATCGGCGTCGCTGTGCTCGATCAACGTGTCGACGAACGCCATCCCCATGGCGCCGGCCCCGACCACGAGATAGTCGGTCTCGATCCGCGATTCCGCCATCCGCGCACGATAACCGTGCACCGGCCCGCGTCTCGGTCGAGATCCTGGCCTGCGGCCCGTGGAGCGCCGAATCCGAGGGGTCGACGCGAGATGCGGATCGCACTCGCCGCGCGGGGAGCGCGATCGAGCTCACCGGGCGTCGTGGGCGAGTGTGCTCAGCATCGCGGCGATCGCGTGCGCAACCTCGGCGGGACGTTCCTCGGGGATCGCGTGACCGGCGTCGGTGAGCTCGATGAGCTGCGCGTGCGGAAACGCTGCCGCGGTCCGGCGTCCGTGCTCGAGCGAGAAGAACGGGTCGCGGTCGCCCCACATCACCGTGACGGGTCGCGAGGTCGAAGCCATGATCTCGGGGAACGATCGGTACCGCTCGCCGAGGTGCGCAAGGGCGTCGGCGAAGATGAGCCTGATCGACCGGGCCTGCGCGTTCGATCCGACGTAGATCGCACGATCGAGTCGGAGCCGCGGGCGTCCGACCATGCCGAGTGTCATCGCGCGCAACGCCGCGCGAGAGAACACGATCCGCGCGTACAACCGGCCGAGCCACGGCACTGCGATCGGGCGCAGCGGCAGCGGGATCGGCGTATCGGGGAACACGTTGGCCGCGAGGAGCACCATGCCGCCGACGAGGTCCGGGCGATGCGCGAGGAGGTGGAGCGCCACCGGACCACCGAAGTCGTGGCCGACGATCAGCGCGTTGCGCACGCCGAGCTCGTCGAGTCGACGCGCGAGCTCGACCGCTTGGGTCTCCGCACGCAGCTCCTCGATCGGCAGCCGCTCCGCCCGGGATCCGAACCCCGCGAGATCGGGTGCGTGCACGTCGGCGGCGTCGCCGAGGTGCTCGGTCACAGCCGCCCAGATGCGCGACGAACCCGGGATGCCGTGCAGCAGCACGAGCGGAACCGCCGCGGATGACGTCGAGAACGTGTCCATGTCGACATCATGCCAGATCACTTGTAAAAAACAAGTGGTTTGGTACCATGACCGCGTGAAGACGTACGGACAGTTCTGCGGCCTCGCGCGCGCCCTCGACATCGTCGGCGATCGCTGGACGTTGCTCGTCGTGCGCGACCTACTCGCGCACGACGCGACCTTCGGCGAGCTCGAGCGCGGTCTCCCGGGCATCGCCACCAACATCCTCACCGAGCGGCTCCGCCATCTCGAAGATCACGGGATCGTGTGGCGAAGGCGCGAGGGGCGCCAGACGATCTATGGCCTCACCGGACGCGGTCGCGACCTCACCGACGCGATCCACGCCCTGATCCGTTGGGGCGCGCCCGAGATGATGCGCGGCGTCGACAACGATCTCGTGCGAGTCGAATGGCTCGCGGTCGCGCTCGGCGCCCTCACCCGACCTTCCACCGCCGGGGGACGCATCCGGTTCCGCGTCGACGACCGCGACGTCACCGTCGACCTCCGAACCGCCGAGGTCAGCACGGACAGTGCGCCCGACCCCGACGACGTGGAGATCGACACGTCCGTCGAAGGCGTGCTCGCCCTCATGGCGGGCCGCGCCTCGCTCCGCTCACTCGTGCGCACCGGCGTCGCCCGTTGCCGACACCTCACCCGCGCGGAACGTCGCCTCCGGATGGTCCTCCGGGCGGGGTAGCTGCGTCAGATAGTCGTGCACGAGACTGACGCAGACCGAGCCTTCCCCCACCGCCGAGGCGATTCGCTTCACGGAGCCGTGGCGGACGTCGCCGACGGCGAAGACGCCGGGGAGGCTGGTCTCGAAGTCTGTCGAGGTGCCGCTGTGCGCGCCGGTGACGACGTAGCCCCACTGGTCGCGCACGATCGCGTCGGGCAGCCACTCCGTGTACGGCTTCCCGCCGATGAGGACGAACACCGCCGCCGCGTCCACGTTCTCGACCTCGCCGGAGCGCCGACGTTCGAGTTCGAGGAACTGGAGGCGGCTCTCGCCCCCGCCGCCCACCACTTCCACCTCGTAGCGCACGTCGACATTCGACGCGTGCTCGATCTCGGCGATCAAGTACTCCGACATGCTCGCGGCGAGCGAGCCCGATCGCACGAGGATCGTCACCTGCTCGGCATGCTTGGCGAGGTGCAACGCCGCCTGGCCGGCCGAGTTGCCCCCGCCGACCACGAACACACGCTCGCCGGCCAGCGCGAGTGCTTCCGACGCGCCCGCGCCGTAGTACACGCCGGCCCCGAGCAACGCGTCGAGTTCGGGCACGTCCAGCCGCCGGTACGACACGCCCGTCGCGATCACGACCGCGCGCGATGTGATCTCGCTCCCGTCGGAGAGGCCGACGACCCGCAGCTCGCCCGACGCGCGCAGCGACGTCGCCGCGCTCCCGTAGACGACCGTCGTCCCGAACAGTCGCGCTTGCTCGAACGCGCGCGACGCGAGCTCCGTGCCACTGATCCCGCGCGGGAACCCGAGATAGTTCCGGATCATCGAGCTCGTGCCCGCCTGTCCGCCCATCGCCTCGTGTTCGACGACCGCGACCCGCAGGCCCTCGGAACCGGCGTAGACGGCCGCGGCGAGGCCCGACGGCCCGCCACCGACGATCGTCACGTCGTAGGTCTCGGTTCCCGGGCGGACGGTGGCGCCGTGGGCAGCCGCGATCTCGCGATTGGTCGGGTCGATCAACACGTGTCCATCGTGCGAGATGACCACCGGCCGACGTTCGTCGGACGCTCCGACCCGCTCGAGCTCGCGCTTCCCTTCCGGCGAGTCGCACGCGTAGAAGCCGTAGGGGATGTCGTTGCGGCTGAGCACGTCTCGGATCTCGTGGGCTCGCGCGCTCCGCTCGTCGCCGATCACGCGGACCATCTCGAACCCGCCGCCGCGCAGCCGCCACCACTCGTCGAGGTGCTCGGTCATCGACCGGTGGAACCGCTCGTCGGGAGCGTGCACAGGCTTCGCGAGGTAGTAATCGGCCTGTCGCAGCGCGCACGCGCGCATGATCGGTCCCGGTGCCGAGCGGTCCTCTCCCCAGTTGATGAGCAGACCTCGACGCGCGCCCCGATGGATCTGGTGAGCGGCGACGAGGAACTCCGGGCCGGTCATCTCCGGCATCCACTGGTCAGCGAGGATGACGGCGACTTCGACGCCAGCATCGGCGAGCTCGCGCAGCCGTTGCAGCGCTACCACGGCCGACTCCTCGACGAGCACCGAGTAGTCGGCGGAGTACCGCGTCGCGAGCTCCCGCCCCACCAGCTCCCGACTCGTCGCGTCGTCGTCGACGACGAGCAGTACCGGCTTCGCCATGGTGCGCGGGAGCCTACCCACGGGGTTCACACCGACGGAGAGCGACTTGCGCCCCCGCCGAACGATCGAATCGAACGCGACGACGGGTCGTCCCGTGGATGGGACAGACTGTGGTGGATGACGTCTCCGCTCGAACGAGCGAACGCGGCGTTCGCGGTGCAGGCTTGGGACGAGGCGTTCGCC
>DASUMP010000120.1:0-14253 GCA_036277635.1 Acidimicrobiia bacterium
GTTGACCAGGTCTCTCCGATTCACGGTTCCTCCATCGACGGACTGGGAAGTGCGGGTGGCAGCCTTGCACTTCCGCGACCGTGTGTGGCGGATTTCGGCCCGTTTTCTCGGAGTTTTTCGCTCGACGTCGCGGGCGGCGAGGGGTCAGTCGCGCTTGTCGTGCCCCCGCGCGTTGCCGCGCGGCGTGGCGTCGCTCGACTCGACGTCCTCGTCGTCGTCGACCTCGTCGTCGTCGACCTCGTCGACCTCGTCGACCTCGTCGGTGTCGGGGTCGTCGACCTCGTCGTCGTCGTGCGACGGGCACGGGGGCCGGTGCGACAGGTCCTTGCCCGACGCGAGCTCGGAGACGGCACGGCCCTTCTCGCAGCCCTCGAGTTCGGTCGTGCGGGCGAAGTCGGAGACCTCCTGGCCGTGGTTCTTGTACTCGGACTCTTCGCCGTCGGCGTCGTCGGACTCGCTCGGTTCGGTGTCGGGTGTCGTCTCGGGCACCGTGGTCTCGACGGTCGTCTCGGTCGGGTCGGAGACGTCGTCGGAGAGCGTCCCCGGCAGCGCACCGGCCAGCGCCAGGCCGCCCGAGGCAATCGCGGTCACGACGACCGCGAGGGCGAATCGAGCCAGGCGGCGAGGTGCGGTGAGGGCCATGGTGGTGCTCCTTGCGGTCGGTTCGAGCATGGCGAGATCGAGCGTGGCGGCGAGCGGCGCACCGACGTGCGGCAGCGGCCCGCTCCCGTAGGCCACCCGCACGTCGGCGAGCAGGTCGGCGAGCTCGGGGTGCTCCGCGACGGCTGTCGGGTCGCCCGCGAGGATGCCCTCGACGCGGGCGTCGTCGAAGTCGGGGCGGTCGGCTCCGTCGGGCGGGGGTGCGGCGCGGTCCATCTCGTGGCCGTCAACGTCGCTCGGCGTCAGCGGGATACGCCTTGGCGCTGCAATTCCCGCTCGAGGGCGGCGAGGCCCCGGCGCGTGAGGGCCTTCACGGCCTCGCGGGACTTGCCGAGGACCTCCGCAGTCTGTTCGACCGACAGGTCCGCGACGATGCGCAGGAGCAACACGTCGCGCTGGTCCTCCGAGACGCCGGCGAGCAGCTCGGCGACCCGTTCGTGCGCGAGGCGCGCCAGCGCTTCGGTCTCCGCGTCGGGGGCGAGGTCGGGTGACTCGGTGTGCGGGAGCACCACCACCTGGGGTCGACGCGCCGCGCGCCGACGTTCGTCGATCAGGCAATTGCGGGCGATCGTGAAGATCCAGCTGCGGAACCGGGAGGCGTCGCCACGAAACGTGTGGAGCACGCGAAACGCCCGGAGGAACACCTCGTTGGCGAGCCCGTCGGGGTCTTCGCTGCCGCGGGCGCGCAGGTACCCGGCGACCGCGGGCGCGAGCGCGCGGAACAGCTCGGCGTGGGCGACCTCGGAGCCCCCGACCGCGGCCAGCAGCAGGTCGTCGAACTGGTCGGCGAACCGCTCGGGCGGAGGGGAGCTCACGGAGCGTGGTATCGGCTCGGAGCCGTCTCGACTGGAGCGCCGTCGGTGAGTGTCGCCGCGTCCCCCCAGGGGGCCCGTTCGTCGAGCGTCAGCTCGGTGCGAGCCGCCGCCGCGAGCGCGCCGTGCAGCGCCAGCACCTCCACGGCTTCCGCGGTCGTCTCGGCGTCCTCCGTCGGGTAGCCGAACACGCGCGTCAGCATCAGGATCGTGATCCCGCCCGCGACCTGACGGGCGGGGAGCAAGTCGACCACCACGCCGGCGCGCTGGGCCTCCTCCACGAGGGGGACGAGCGGGGCTTCGACGGGCGCCAGGAGGCGGGGGTCGCGTCGGTCGACCGGACGGCCCGGCGCGCTGACGTACGCCCCGATGTCGAAGTAGGCGGCCACGAACACGGGGCTGCGGTGCAGCACGTCGCTCAGGCGCCGCAGGTGGTTGCGGATCCGGGTCAGGATCGGCGCGCTCGCCTCGTCGGCCAGCGCCTGCGTGAGCCCCGTGATGGCGGGGGTGAACGCAGCCGCCGCGATCCCGGCCTTCGAGCCGAAGTGCTCGAAGATCGTCGTCTCGCTGACCCCCGAGGCCGCCGCGATCGTCGCGATGGTCGTCGGTTGGTAGCCGCGCGCGGAGAATTCGGTGCGCGCCGCGGTGATCACGCGATCACGGGTGCGCTCCCGGCGCTGCCGGGCCGCTCGCTGCTGGCTCGTGCCGCCGAGGTCGTCGTCGGACGCCGCGTCGGTGAGATCGACCGATACGGGCGCCCGCGACGGATCGGGGACCGACAGCGTCGGCAACAGGAGCACGATGGCGTCGGCGAAGAGCTGCGGTCCGTAGAGCTGGGGATCGGTCGTCGCCCGCAGGATCACACCGTCGCTCAACGCATTGAGGATGCCGACGAGGCGTTCCAGGCCGAGCTGCGCGAGGGGCGTACGCCCCCACCCGGCCAGCAGCTCGCCGATCACTCGTTGACCGTGCCGATCCTGCCCGGCCAGGTACTCCGACAGCGCCTGGGCGACCAGCGCCACCGAACCGTCGCGTTGCACCGGTCCGGTCAGCAGCGCGCTCGCGACGAGGACGGGGAGCGCGGCTTCGGGATCGAGGCGCTGCGCGATGCGTGCCCGCGCCGAGGCGTGGATGCGCTCCGTCATCGTCTCGAGGTCGCCCGCGGTGGCGTTGACCTGCGCGAAGTGGGCGAGCTCGTCGACGCGTAGCTGCTCCAGCCGGCGGGCGAGCAGGTCGGCGATGTACTCCGGCGGCCCCGACCAGTACCGGTACCAGGTCTGGCGCGAAACCCCCGCCCGGCGAGAGACCGCGACGGGGCCGAGGGACTGGGCCAGCCCGTCGAGCAGGGCACCCGACAGCAGCTCCGCGCCCGCGTCGAGCAACAGCTCGCGGGTGCGCGCCCGCTTCTCGTCGTACGTGGAGTTCGCCATCGTCGCCGCCGTCGCCGCCCACTCGGACCCGGGGCAGGCCCCGAGCAGGAAAACGTTACAGCGTGTCTCTTGCCTGCATCTGGGGAGTCGTCGTACCGTCGCAGCACGCGGAACGGCTCTCGGAGCCCTGGGCCACTGGTGACCAGGGAGGACCGGAGTGACTCCGACCGGGTGGTGCCGCCGCCGGGCGGCCTGGTGGGGGACCACCCGGTCGGACGCCGCCCTCGCTCCCCGATCGCCCGCGATCCCCACCGGTACACTTGCGTCGCTCCGGTTGGGCCAACGACGTCCCGGTCCGGTCAGCACCCGCTGGACCCGAGCCGATCACGAGGACGTCATCCGATGGTCAACCGCGACCTGCCGCCCCCGCACGGCCTCTACGACCCACGCTTCGAGCACGACTCGTGCGGCGTCTCCTTCGTCGTCGACGTGCAGGGCCGCGCCCGCCACGACGTCGTCGAGCAGTCGTTCACCGCGCTGTGCAACCTCAACCACCGCGGCGCGGTCGGCGCGGAGCCGAACACCGGGGACGGCGCCGGGATCCTCGTCCAGATGCCCGACAGGTACTTCCGCGCGGTCGCGGAGTTCGCGATCCCGTCGGCGGGTGCCTACGCGAGCGGGATGGTGTTCCTCCCGCGCACCGACCCCGACCGCGCCCAGAAGATCATCGACGAGCTGTGCGCCGACGAAGGGTTGACGGTGCTCGGGTGGCGCGACGTGCCGCACGACCCGTCGATGCTCGGTGCGTCCGCCGCCGAGGTCATGCCGGTGTTCCGCCAGCTGTTCCTCACTCGCGACGGCCTCACCGGTCTCGCGCTGGAGCGCGCCGCGTTCATGGCGCGCAAGCGGATCGAGCGCGAAGCGCCCGAGTCGCTCGGCGGCGAGCGGGTGTACTTCCCGTCGTTGTCGACGCGCACGTTCGTGTACAAGGGCATGCTCACGACGTTGCAGCTGCGCGACTTCTACCCCGACCTCCAAGACGAGCGATTCGAATCCGCACTCGCGCTCATCCACTCGCGCTTCTCCACCAACACGTTCCCGTCATGGCCACTCGCGCACCCGTACCGCGTGGTCGCCCACAACGGCGAGATCAACACGGTCCAAGGGAACGAGAACTGGATGCGGGCGCGTGAAGGCGTGATGGCGAGCGACGTGCTTCCGGGCGACATCACGCGCGCGTTCCCGGTCTGCACCCCCGGCGCGAGTGACACCGCGCGCTTCGACGAGGCGCTCGAGCTGTTGCACCTGGCGGGACGTCCGGTGCACCACGCGATCCTCATGATGATCCCCGAAGCGTGGGAGAACCACGAGTCGATGGACGCGCAGCGTCGGGCGTTCTACCGGTACCACGCGTCGCTCATGGAGCCGTGGGACGGGCCGGCGTCGATCGCGTTCACCGACGGCACCGTGATCGGCGCGGTCCTCGACCGCAACGGGTTGCGGCCGTCGCGGTTCTGGGTCACCGACGACGATCTCGTCATCATGGCGAGCGAGGTGGGTGTGCTCGACGTCGCGCCCGAGAAGATCGTGCGCAAGGGGCGGCTCGAACCCGGGAAGATCTTCCTCGTGGACACCGCGGCGAAGCGCATCATCCCTGACGACGAGATCAAGGCCGAGCTGGCCGGGTTGCTCCCGTACCAGGAGTGGCTCGATGCCGGCTTGGTCCACCTCGACGACCTGCCGCCGCAGCACTCGCTCACACCGATCCACGCGTCGGCGGTCGAGCAGCAACGGTTGTTCGGGTACACCCAGGAAGACCTGCGGTTGATCATCGCTCCGATGGCGCGCAACGCGGTCGAGTCGCTCGGCTCCATGGGGACCGACACGCCCGTACCGGTGATCAGCGAGCGGCCGCGCAAGCTCTACGAGTACTTCAAGCAGCTCTTCGCGCAGGTGACGAACCCGCCGCTCGACGCGAACTTCGAGGCACTCGTCACCAGCCTGCAATCGACGGTCGGTCCCGAAGGCAACGTGCTCGCGCCCACCGCCGAGTCGTGCCGCCAGATCGTGCTGCCCTACCCGGTGATCACCAACGACGAGCTCGCGAAGCTCCGCTACATCGACCAGGGTGACGCGCCGGTTCCGGGGTTCCGACCGTTCACCGTGCAAGCGCTGTACCCGGTGCGTGAAGGTGGTGACGGCCTCCGTCGCGCGATCGAACAGGTGCGCGCCGAGGTGAGCGCCGCGATCTCGGACGGCGCCAACATCGTCATCATCTCCGACCGGTACGCGAACGACGAGCTCGCGCCGATCCCTGCGCTGCTCGTGACGAGTGCGGTCCACCACCACCTCGTGCGCGAAAAGACCCGCACGCGCGTCGGTCTCGTCGTCGAGACCGGCGAAGCGCTCGAGGTGCACCACTTCTGCTTGCTCATCGGATACGGCGCGGGCGCGATCAACCCGTATCTCGCGTTCGACACGCTCCACGACCTCATCCGTGAGCAGGTGGTCACCGGCTTGTCGTTCCGGCAGGCGCAGAAGAACTACATCAAGGCGGCGGGCAAGGGGATCCTGAAGGTGATGTCGAAGATGGGCATCTCCACCGTCGCGTCGTACACCGGCGCGCAGATCTTCGAGGCCGTGGGTCTGCAACGCGAGCTGGTCGACGAGTACTTCACCGGCACCGCGTCTCGCATCGAGGGCATCGACCTCGACGTCATCGCGCAGGAAGTCACGACTCGGCACGCCCTCGCGTACCCGGCGCGCCCCGAGGAGCTCGCACACCGCGAGCTGCCGGTCGGCGGCGAGTACCAGTGGCGGCGCGAAGGCGAGTACCACCTCTTCAACCCCGAGACCGTCTACAAGCTCCAGCACGCCACCCGCACCGGCCGTTACGACGTGTTCAAGCAGTACACGCGCCTCGTCGACGACCAAGCGAAGCGGCTCGCGACGCTGCGCGGCCTCTTCGAGCTGCGGGGGAGCGGACGCGACGCGATCCCGATCGACGACGTCGAGCCGGTCTCGGAGATCGTGAAGCGGTTCTCGACCGGGGCGATGAGCTACGGCTCGATCTCGCGCGAGGCGCACGAGACCCTCGCGATCGCGATGAACCGTCTCGGCGCGCGCTCGAACACCGGCGAAGGCGGTGAAGACTCCGATCGGTTCACCCCCGACGCCAACGGCGACTTGCGGCGTTCGGCGATCAAACAGGTGGCGAGCGGGCGCTTCGGCGTCACGAGCGAGTACCTGGTGAACGCCGACGACCTGCAGATCAAGATGGCGCAGGGAGCGAAGCCGGGCGAAGGCGGGGAGCTACCGGGCCACAAGGTCTACCCGTGGATCGCGAAGACCCGACACTCGACGCCGGGTGTCGGGCTGATCTCGCCGCCGCCGCACCACGACATCTACTCGATCGAAGACCTCGCGCAGCTCATCCACGACCTGAAGAACGCGAACAACCGGGCACGCGTCCACGTGAAGCTCGTCGCCGAGGTCGGGGTGGGCACGGTCGCGGCCGGGGTGTCGAAGGCGCACGCCGACGTCGTGCTCATCTCGGGTCACGACGGGGGCACCGGGGCGGCGCGACTCACGTCGATCAAGCACGCCGGTGCGCCGTGGGAGCTCGGCCTTGCCGAGACCCAGCAGACCTTGCTGCTGAACGGGCTGCGCGATCGCATCGTCGTCCAGGTCGACGGGCAGCTGAAGACGGGTCGTGACGTCGTGATCGCCGCGCTGCTCGGCGCCGAGGAGTTCGGCTTCGCGACCGCGCCGCTCGTCGTGTCGGGCTGCATCATGATGCGCGTCTGCCACCTCGACACCTGCCCGGTCGGAGTCGCGACCCAGAACCCGGAGCTGCGCGCGAAGTTCTCGGGCAAGCCCGAGTTCGTCGTGCACTTCATGGAGTTCATCGCCCAAGAGGTGCGCGAGCACCTCGCCGCACTCGGCTTCCGCACGTTGCAGGAAGCGATCGGTCACGTCGAGTGCCTCGACACGCGACCTGCGGTCGACCACTGGAAGGCGAAGGGTCTCGACCTCAGCGCGATCCTCGCGCCGCCGGTCAACAAGTACGGCCAGACGTTCTTCTGCTCGACCGGTCAGGACCACGGCCTCGAACGCGCGCTCGACAACGAGCTGATCGAGCGGTCCGCGCCCGCGCTCACCGACGGCACGCCGGTCACGATCGACGTTCCGATCCGCAACACGAACCGGACCGTCGGCGCGATGCTCGGCGCCGAGCTCACGCGCCGGTGGGGCGGCGCCGGGCTCCCCGACCACACGATCCAGGTCGCGCTCACCGGTTCGGCCGGTCAGAGCTTCGGCGCGTTCGTGCCGCGCGGCATCACCCTGCGCCTCGAAGGCGACGCCAACGACTACTTCGGCAAGGGGCTCTCGGGCGGGACGCTGGTCCTGCGACCGCCCCGCACCGCGCGCTTCGCGGCCGAAGAGAACGTCATCGCCGGAAACGTCATCCTCTACGGGGCGACCGGCGGCACCGTGTTCATCCGCGGCGTCGTCGGCGAGCGCTTCTGCGTGCGCAACTCGGGAGCGACCGCCGTCGTCGAAGGCGTCGGCGACCACGGCTGCGAGTACATGACCGGTGGCCGGGCAGTGATCCTCGGTCGCACCGGCCGCAACTTCGCGGCCGGCATGTCGGGCGGCTACGCGTACGTGTGGGATCCCGACCGGACGCTGTACCTGCGCATGAACCGCGACATGGTGGACCTCGACACGCTCGACGAAGACGATCGCGAGTGGTTGCGCGGCATCATCACGCGCCATCTCGAAGAGACGGGCTCGACCGTGGCCGAGGGGATCCTCACCGACTGGTGGAACAACGTCGGGCAGTTCGTGAAGGTGTTCCCGAAGGACTACAAGCGGGTGCTCGAAGCGCAACGCGACGCGATCGAGCGCGGCATCGACGTCGACGAGGCCGTCATGGCCGCGGCAAGGGCTTGATCATGGGTGAGACGACGGGGTTCATGAAGTACGACCGGGAGCTGCCGACGCGACGCCCGGTCCCGGTGCGCCTGCTCGACTGGAAGGAGGTCTACGAGGACTTCCCGGTGGAGCGCGTGCGCACGCAAGCCGCGCGGTGCATGGACTGCGGCATCCCGTTCTGCCACACCGGCTGCCCGCTCGGGAACCTCATCCCCGAGTGGAACGACCTCGTGTACCGCGACCAGTGGCGCGTCGCGATCGACCGTCTCCATGCCACGAACAACTTCCCGGAATTCACCGGTCGCTTGTGCCCGGCGCCGTGCGAAGCCGCGTGCGTGCTCGGGATCAACGAGCCGGCGGTCGCCATCAAGCAGGTCGAGGTCGAGATCATCGACTACGCGTTCGAGCAGGGCTGGGTCGTCCCGATCCCGCCGAGCGTGCAGACCGGCAAGCGCGTCGCGGTGGTCGGCTCCGGACCCGCCGGTCTCGCCGCCGCCCAGCAGCTGACGCGCGCCGGGCACGACGTCGTCGTCTACGAGCGCGCCGACCGCATCGGCGGCTTGCTGCGCTACGGGATCCCCGAGTTCAAGATGGAGAAGCGGCACCTCGATCGTCGACTCGACCAGATGCGCTCCGAGGGCACGGTGTTCCGTACGAGCGCCAACGTCGGCGAAAACGTTCCCGTCGACGAGCTGCGGGCGTACGACGCGGTCGTGCTCGCAGGTGGAGCGACCGCGTGGCGCGACCTGCCGGTCCCCGGTCGCGAGCTGCGCGGCATCTACCAGGCGATGGAGTTCCTGCCGTGGGCGAACCGCGTGCAGGAGGGCGACATGGCCGAGCCGCCGCTCACTGCGGCGGGCAAGCACGTCGTGATCATCGGTGGTGGCGACACCGGCGCCGACTGCCTCGGCACGTCGCACCGTCAGGGCGCCGCGTCGATCCACCAGTTCGAGATCCTGCCCCGCCCACCCGACGAGCGCCCCGACGCGAACCCGTGGCCGACGTACCCGATGATCTATCGCGTGTCGTCCGCGCACGAAGAGGGCGGCGAGCGCGTGTACGCGGTCAACACCGAGTGCTTCCTCGGCGACGACGACGGCAACGTGCGCGCGTTGCGCGCCCACGAGGTCGAGCAGAAGGTCGTCGACGGTCGCATGTCGTTCGAGAAGGTCGAAGGCTCCGACTTCGAGCTGCCGTGCGAGCTCGTCCTGCTCGCGATGGGTTTCGTCGGCCCGCAACGCGAAGGGCTGCTCGACCAGCTCGGCGTCGAGCTCGACGAGCGCGGCAACGTGCGTCGCGACGACGACTTCCGCACGTCGGTCGACAACGTCTTCGTGTGCGGCGACATGGGCCGCGGCCAGAGCCTCATCGTCTGGGCGATCGCCGAGGGCCGGTCGGCCGCCGCAGCCGTCGACCGTGCCCTGATGGGCGAGACCGCCCTCCCCGCGCCCATCGAACCCACCCAACGCCCCATGACCTGACCCCCCAACAGTTGGCGCACTTCTCCACATCCGTGCGCGATGGAGCGGTACTCCACACGCCAGGTGGGTGTCCTGCACCAACGGGTGCTGCGTGTGGACTTGTGCACCAACGGTGGGAGGGCTGCGGGCGCACCGGGTCGTCCCCCGGGGGGACGAGTGAGACGACCCGGGCGACCGCAGCAACCCTGTGCTCGGCATCGTCGGCGAGCGTCGGGGCGGGCTGGATTCCCGGGATCATCGTGGCGCGGTCGCGTTTCGGGCGTGCGTCGGCGCGACGACGCGGCGGTGAACGCGCGAGCGATCAGGCGCGCTGTTCGCGACGCAGCGTGGTGGCGCACCACAGGAGCTCTTGGACGAGCTCCTCGACGGCGGCGCGCGCGAGGCGCCGGTACTGGTCGGGGTGACGCTGCCACCACGGCGCGAGGGCACCGGGTCGCGCTTCGATCTCGCACTCCTCACGGGTGCGGATCGAGATCACGATCGCCACGGGCGCGAGCGCGAGGTGAGCCCGGTCCCACAGGCGGCCGCGCGCGGCGAACGCGACGGGTCCGCCGCTCGCGACGCGCAGGAACGTGGCGTCGAGCTCGCACGCTCCGTAGTCGCCGAGCGTCCAACGGATCTGCTGGTCGACCGAATCGCGACGCAGCCGCATCAGCACGCGCTCGAGCTCGTCGGCACCGATCGGAAGCCGGTGCGCGACGGGCGCAGTGTCGTTGTCGGCCTGGACCATGCCCCTCCGTCCGTGTCCGATGTTCTTCGGCGCGTTGAGGGCCGGGGCTGAGGGGTGTCGCCGGTGACCCGTAGCATGCGGCGTCCTGCGTGCCTTCCGGGGAGCCGACATGTTCGAGTGGTCCGACGAGCTGATGATGATCCGCACCGCGGTGCGCGACTTCGTCGACAAGGAGATTCGCCCGCACCGCGACGAGCTCGAGCACGGCGACCTGCCGCCCTACGACCTGCTCCGCAAGCTGTACCGGACGTTCGGGATGGACGAGATGGCGCGGGCATCGTTCGAGCGCCGGCTCGCGGCCGCCGAAGGCGCGGCGAGCCCGTCCGACGGCGGCGAACGCGGCGGTGGGGGTGGTGGCGGCATGACGCTGCTGCCGATCATCGAGCTGTGCAAGTGCTCGCCGGGCATGGTCACCGCCATGGGGGTGTCCGTCGGGCTCACCGCCGCGGCGATCATGGCGAAGGGCACTCCCGCGCAGCAGCGCCGCTGGGCGCTCGACATCCTCACGATGGACAAGATCGGCGCGTGGGCGATCACCGAGCCGGGCTCGGGCTCCGACGCGTTCGGCTCGATGCAGTCGGTCGCCCGCATCGACGGCGACGAGTTCGTGCTCAGCGGGTCGAAGACGTTCATCACCAACGGCCCCTACGCCGACACGATCGTGTTCATCTGCAAGCTCGACGAGGGCAACCCGCCCGAGGAGCGTCGCGTCGTGCAGTTCGTGCTCGACTCGGGGATGCCCGGCCTCGAGCAGAGCAAGCCCCTGCGCAAGATGGGACTGCACTCATCGCCCACGGGGATGCTGTTCCTCGACTCCGTGCGCGTCGGCACCGACCGCCTGCTCGGCGAGTCGCTCGACGCCTACGGCGGCAGCGCAGGCCGCGAGGCATCGAAGGCCACGTTCGCGATCGAGCGCAGCGGTGTGGCCGCGATGGCGCTCGGGATCATCGAGCGGTGCTTGGAGCTGTGCATCCCCTACGCGAAGGAGCGGGTGCAGTTCGGTCAGCCGATCGGCAACTACCAGCTGATCCAGCTGAAGCTGGCGAAGATGGAAGTGGCGCGACTCAACGTCGAGAACCTCGTGTTCCGGTTCCTCGAACAAGCGCAGGCCGGGAAGGGCATGAGCCTCGCCGAGGCCTCCGCGATGAAGCTCTACTCGGCGCAGGCCGCCACCGAGGTCGCGCTCGAAGCGGTCCAGCTGTTCGGCGGCAACGGCTACATGGCCGAGTACGAAGTGGAACAGCTCGCGCGCGACGCCAAGGTGCTCCAGATCTACGCCGGCACCGACGAGATCCAGATCGGCCAGATCGCCCGCAGCCTCCTCGCCTAGGCCTCGTCGGGGCGCGCGGCCTCGGCGAGCGTCCCGGATCGGCGCGGGGCGAGGTGCGCGAGGACGACCATCAGCAGCGCGAAGCCGAGGAAGGTTGCGAGACCGGCGGCCGGACCGCCGGCGTCGGCGGCGACGCCGGCGAGCACCGGCATCGCGAACCCGCCGATCTCGATGACGGTCACGACCGCCTTCACCGTGCCGGCGCGACCCGGGTGCAGCGAGTACATCCGGGCCTGCAACGTCACCCACACCTCGGCGATGCCCCACCCGAACACGAGCGCGCCCGCGCAGACGACGGGGATCGACGGCACGAGAGCCGTCGCGGTGCCGAGCGCGAGGATCACCGCGCCGCGCGCGAGTCGGCGGTCGCGTTCGGTCGTCTCCGTACGTCGTGACATCACGGCGAGGCCGGCCAAGAACCCGACGATCGTCAGCGCCGCGATCGCGTTGCCGGCCGCGACCGACGAGCCGCGATCGTCGAGCGTCGAGATGAGGAAGGCCACGAACGGTTCGTCCAGCGGGACCAGGAACATCGCGAGCGCGCCCACGAGCCACACGCGCGGGTCGCGCAGCACGATCCGCAGACCGTCGCGCGCGGTCTCGCCGTCGCCGTTCGGGCGAGGACGGGGGAGCGGCAGCGTGGCGAGCCACAGGCCGTACGCCCCGAGCAGCACCGCGCCGGCCGCGAACGCGACGCGCCACGACAGCCCGAGTGCCGTGACCGCGATGATCAGACCGGGACCGACGAAGTCGCCGATGCCGGCGAGCAGGTTCTGGCGGGCGAGCTGGCGGTCGAGGTCGTCGCCGGCCTCGTCGACGAGCGCGACTTCCGCCGCGTCGACCATCGCCGTCGACGCGACTCCGAGCACGAGTCCGGCGACGAACAGCGCGAGGAACGACTGCGCGGTCGCGAACAGCGTGAGCGACGTGGCGTACGCGAGCGCGCCGCCCGCCGCGAGCACCCGGCGGCTCATGTGGTCGGCGGCGACGGTGAACACCGAACCGGCGAGGCCCGCGAGGCCCATGGCCGCGAGCACGATGCTCGCCTGCGAGTACGTCAGCCCGAGATCGGAGCGGAACGACTCGAACGCGCCCGTGGGCAGATAGCTGCCCGCCTCGTCGCCGAGGCGGACCACGAGGAGCGCGCCAACGACCGCGCGCGGGGCGCGCGCGACCGGACGAGCGCTACGACGGAGGAGTCGGCGTCAATAGTGCGTGAGCCGCGACATCGTCCTCAGTGTACGACGCGCCCGATCCGCGTCGAGTTGAATTCGGCATCGACCTCTGGCTGCACAACCGGTGGGAGTTCCCCGACGCGGCGCTCGCCGACGAGCACGGCGTCGTGGGGCTGGGCGCCGACCTCGAGCCGCCGACGCTGCTCGCCGCGTACCGAGCCGGGCTGTTCCCCATGCGCCTCGGCGACCACGGTCCGCTCGCGTGGTGGTCGCCGGACCCGCGCGGGATCGTCCCGCTCGACGGGGTGCACGTGTCGCGATCGTTGCGCCGGTCCCGCCGGCGATTCGAGATCCGGATCGACGCCGCGTTCGCCGAGGTGATGCACGGGTGCGCGGATCCCGATCGTCCGAACGGTTGGATCGACGAGTCCTTCGTCGACGCGTACACGGAGCTCCACCACCTCGGGCACGCGCACAGCGTCGAGGTGTGGGACGACGACATCCTCGTGGGCGGCTTGTACGGCGTGCGCATCGCCCGGTTCTTCGCGGGCGAGTCGATGTTCCACCGCGTGCGCGACGCGTCGAAGGTCGCGCTCTGGGCGACGGCCGACCTGTTGCGCCTCGACGGGGCGACGCTCTTCGACGTGCAGTGGACGACCGAGCACCTGCGGTCGATGGGCGCGATCGACGTGCCCCGCGCCGAGTACCTGCGCCTCCTCGCGGACGCGGTCGGCGGCGCGTAGGGTGCGGTCATGGCGAAGGCGAAGGTGGTCGTCTACTACAACCCCGGCTGAGGCACGGCGCGCGGCGTCGCGGAGCTGCTCCGCGAGCGCGGTGTCGAGTTCGACACCGTCGACTACCTGAAGCACCCGCCCGACCGGGCCACGCTCGAGTGGCTCGTCGATCATCTCGACAGCCCGCCCGCCGAGCTCGTGCGCAAGGACAAGCGCTTCGGCGAGCTCGACCTCGTCGCCGACGACTACACGACCAAGCGCGCCGTGGTCGGCGTGCTGCTCGAGCACCCCGAGCTCATGCAGCGTCCGATCGTCGTGCGTGGCGATCGCGCCGTCATCGCCCGCCCCAAGGAGCGCGCCCTCGAGCTGTTCTGACGTGTTTGGCGAGAACGTGCTCGCCGGCGGGCACTTTCTGACCAAACAGGGGGTGGGGGTACGCTCGACGGGCCCCGATCCGCTGTGGTCGCGAAGATCCGAGACGAGGAGCGTCGCGTGAGTCTGCCGAGCGCTGAAGAGGTCCGCGCCGAGGTCAAGGCCTGGTTGGCCGAGAGCTGGGACCCCGACATCACGGTCGGCGAGTGGTGGGAGCGCCTCGCCCGGTCGGGGTACGCCGCCCCCACGTTCCCGGAGGACGCGTGGGGCAAGGGTTGGCCGCGCGATCTCGCGATGGTCGTGAGTGAGGCGATCGACGAGCACGGCGCGATCGGCCCGCCCGCTGGCCTCGGCTACCTGCTCGCGGCGCCCACGATCGCCGCGCACGGCACCGAGGAGCAGAAGCAGACGCTGTTGTTGCGCATCCTCACTGGCCAGGACGCGTGGTGCCAGCTGTTCTCCGAGCCCGGCGCCGGTTCCGACCTCGCGAGCCTGCAGACGAAGGCCGTCAAGGACGGCGACGAGTGGGTGATCACCGGGCAGAAGGTGTGGACCTCGACCGCGCAGCTCACGAACCTCGGGATGCTCATCGCGCGCACGGATCCCGACCTCCCCAAGCACAAGGGCATCACGTACTTCGCGTTCGACATG
>DASUMP010000121.1:0-6739 GCA_036277635.1 Acidimicrobiia bacterium
GTTGGTGCCGACGATGGGCTACTTGCACGAGGGCCATCGCTCGCTCATGCGCGCCGCGCGCGCCGCCACCGATCTCGTGATCGTCACGATCTTCGTGAACCCGCTGCAGTTCGGGCCCAACGAAGACCTCGATCGGTACCCTCGCGACCTCGACGGCGACCTCGCGGCCTGTCGAGCGGAGAGTGTCGACGTCGTGTTCGCGCCGACCGTCGACGAGATGTACCCGCGACCGCTCGTCACGAGCGTCCACGTCGCCGGGCTCACTGACGCGCTGTGCGGCGTCTCGCGCCCGACGCACTTCGACGGCGTCACGACCGTCGTGGCGAAGCTCTGCTCGATCGTGGGTGCGTGCACCGCGTTCTTCGGACGCAAGGATGCGCAACAGCTCGCGGTGGTCACTCGCATGGCGCGCGACCTCGACCTCCCGGTCGAGGTCGTCGGGTGCCCGCTGGTGCGCGAGCCCGACGGCCTCGCGTTGTCGAGTCGCAACGCGTACCTCGCCCCCGAGCAACGCCGCGCCGCGCTCGCGTTGTCGCGCGGGTTGCGCGAGGGTGTCGACCTGGTGGTGCGCGGCGAGCGCGACCCCCGACCCGTCGTGGCGCGGGTCCTCGACGTGCTCGCGGCGGAGGCGCTCGTGGAGACCGAGTACGTCGAGCTGCGCGACGCCGAGGAGCTCGAGCCGGTCGCACGACTCGACGGCCGCCTGCTCTTGGCGGTCGCGGCGCGCGTCGGCGCGACGCGACTCATCGACAACGCCCACCTCGTGATCGACGGCGCGCGGGTCGACGTCGATCTCGGCGTCGTGGCGACGGCCTCGTAGGCTCCACCGATGATCGACCTGCTCGTGCTCGGCAGCGGCATCGCCGGACTCACGTCCGCAGTGCGCGCCGCACGCGCCGGCATGTCGGTGGTCGTCGTGACCAAGGGCGAGCTGTCGCACTCCGCCACCCGCTACGCGCAGGGCGGCGTCGCCGCGGCGCTCGCCGATCCCGACTCGCCCGAGCTGCACCTGGCCGACACGATCAGCGCGGGCGCCGGACTCTGCGACGTCGACGCGGCGCGCGTGCTCGTCACCGAAGGGCCGGCGCGGGTGCTCGAGCTCGCGACGATGGGTGCGGTGTTCGACACCGACGCCGACGGCACGTCGTGGCTGCTCGCCCGCGAGGGCGGCCACTCGCTCGCTCGGGTCGTGCACGCCGGCGGCGACGCGACGGGCGCCGAGATCGAGCGCGCCCTCGTCGCCGCGACGCACGCGACCGCGGCCGCGGTGCGCGAGGGGTGGTTCGCCAGCGCGCTTGTGATCGACGACGGCCGGTGCGCGGGGATCCGAGCGACCGACCCGGCGGGCGAGGTGCACGAGATCCGCGCGGCGCACACCGTGCTGTCCACCGGTGGCGCCGGCCAGTGCTTCGCGGTGACCACGAACCCCGAGCTGTCGACCGGCGACGGCATCGCCCTCGCGCTGCGCGCCGGGGTCGCGTGCGCCGACGTGGAGTTCGTGCAGTTCCACCCGACCGCGCTGCACCACCCGGCGATGCCGCGCCCGTTGCTGAGCGAGGCGCTGCGCGGCGAAGGCGCGGTGCTGCGCGACGCCGACGGTGTGGCGTTCATGGAGGGCGAGCACCCGCTCGCCGACCTCGCGCCGCGCGACGTCGTGTCGCGCTGCATCGCAACGCGCCTGCGCGACACCGGCGCGTCGCACGTGTGGCTCGACGCCACGTCGATCGCCGAGTTCGCGCGTCGCTTCCCGACGATCTGGTCCGCGTGCCGCGCCGTCGGCCTCGATCCCACGCGCGACTGGCTGCCCGTCGCGCCCGCCGCGCACTACCTCTCCGGCGGCGTGGTCACCGACCTCGACGGCGCCACCACCCTGCCCCATCTGTGGGCGTCGGGTGAGGTCGCCTGTTCGGGCGTGCACGGCGCCAACCGGTTGGCGTCGAACTCGCTGCTCGACGGGTTGGTCTTCGGCGGCCGGGTCGTCGACGCGATCGCGGCCGGACGCACCGGAGCCCTCGAGACGGGCGCGATGCGGCGCATCCGCGACCTGCCGACCACCGCGTCGGCGCCTCGGATCGCGGCGGCGTCCTCCGACCTCACCCCCGACGCCACTCGCCTCCGGTCCGACCTCCAGCTCGCCATGACCTCCGACTGCGGTGTGCTGCGCGACCCGATCGGCCTCGCCCGCGCCGCGCGCGTCGTCGCCGACACGACACGGCGCTCGGCGGCCGCCACCGACATCGCCGGCCAGGAGGTCGACAACCTCGCGACGGTTGCCGCCGCGATCGTGAGCGCCGCGCTGGCACGGGAGGAGACCCGCGGGTCACACGCGCGCGCCGACCACCCCCACACGAGCGACGCGTTCGCGGGCCGGTTCGTCCACGTCGGCGGCACCGAGCCGGTCTTCGTCCCGCTGCCTGCGAGCGAGCGGGTCGCCACGTGAGCGACTTCGACCCGCCGCTCGCCGCGATCCGTGCCCTGGTCGCGCGCGCGCTGGCGGAGGACGTCGGGGTGATGGGCGACATCACGTCGATCGCGACGGTCGCCGAGTCGGCCATCGGCACCGGCGCCTTCGTGCCTCGGGAGCCGGGCGTGCTGGCGGGGACGCGAGCGGCCGGCGAGGTGTTCGCCCAGGTCGACCCCGAGGTCTCGGTCGTGTGGAGTGCGGCCGACGGCGCCGCGGTCGGCGCGGGTGAGGTGGTCGGCGAGGTGCGCGGCCGGCTGCGCTCCCTGCTGTTGGCCGAGCGCACCGCGCTGAACCTGCTCACGCACTGCAGCGGGATCGCCACCACGACGGCCGAGTTCGTCCGCCGCGCCGTCCCCGTGCGGGTGCGCGACACCCGCAAGACGATTCCCGGATTGCGCGCGCTGCAGAAGGCCGCGGTGCGCGCCGGCGGCGGGGTGAACCACCGCGACTCGCTCTCCGACGCGGTACTGATCAAGGACAACCACCTCAGCGCGATCGGGATCGTCGACGCGGTCACGCAGGCCCGCGCGTGCTGGCCCGGCCGCGTGATCGAGGTGGAGTGCGACACGCTCGACCAGGTCGCCGACGCGCGAGCCGCCCGCGCCGACATCGTCCTCGTCGACAACATGACGCCCGACGAGGTGCGCGAAGCCGTGAAGGTGCTCGACGGCACCGCCGCGCTCGAGATCTCAGGCGGGATCACTCTCGACACCGTGGCCGAGTACGCGAACACCGGCGCCGACTACGTCGCCGTGGGCGCGCTGACCCATTCGGTGCGTACGCTCGACATCGGGCTCGACATCATCACGGGCTGAAGCCGGAGGACGGGACGAGATGCTGCTGGCGATCGACGCGGGGAACACCCAGACCGTGGTCGGGCTGTTCAACGGCGCCGAGCTCGCCGACCACTGGCGCATCGCGACCGACGCCGAGCGCACCTCCGACGAGCTCGCCCTCATGATCCAGCAGTTCCTCGGGTTCCACGGGTTCTCGTTCACCGACAACGTCACCGGCGTCGCGATCTCCTCGGGCGTGCCGCGCGTCACCGCCGCGCTGCGCGAGATGACGCAGCGCTACTTCGGGTTCGCCGCGCTCGTGCTCGAACCGGGCGTGCGGACCGGCATCCCCGTGCTCTACGACAACCCGAAGGAAGTGGGCGCCGACCGGATCGCGAACGCGGTCGGCGCGTTCGACATCTACGGCGGACCCACGATCGTCGTCGACTTCGGCACCGCCACCACGATCGAGGCGATCAGCGACAAGGGCGAGTACCTCGGCGGCGCGATCTTCCCCGGGATCGAGATCTCGATGGACGCGCTGTTCGGGCGCGCCGCGGGGCTGCGGCGCGTCGAGCTGATCGCACCCAAGCACGTCATCGGCAAGTCGACCGTCGAGTCGATCCAGTCGGGGTCGCTCTACGGCTTCAGCGCGCAGGTCGACGGGCTCGTCGACCGCTTCGAGGCGGAGCTCGGCCCGTGCACCGTCATCGCGACCGGCGGTCTCGCCGAGCAGATCATCCCGCACACGCGCACCGTCCAGCACTACGAGCCGTGGCTCACGCTCAAGGGCCTCCGGCTGATCTTCGAGCGGAACCAGTGACCGGCGCCGACGAGCGCGGCGCGCCGCCCGACCTCGACGGGCTCGCCGCCGCCGAGCGCGCCCAGCGCCTCGGCAAGGTCGACGCGCTGCGCGCCGCCGGCATCGAGCCGTACCCGATCGGCTTCGACCGTGACGCGACCGCGGCGGCGCTGCACGAGCGCTACGACGCGCTCGCCGACGGCACCGAGACCGACGACCGCGTGCGCGTCGCAGGCCGGATCCTCCTGCGCCGCCGCCAGGGCAAGCTGATGTTCGCCACGCTGCGCGACGGCACCGGTTCGGTGCAGCTGTTCGTGTCGCTCGCCGTGGTCGGTGACGACGCGTTCGCCGCCTTCGACGACATCGACCTCGGCGACTGGGTCGGCGTCGCCGGCACCGTCATGAAGACCAAGCGCGGCGAGCTGTCGGTGCGGGTCGAGGAGTGCACGCTGCTCGCCAAGGCGTTGCGACCGATGCCCGACAAGTGGCACGGCCTCGCCGACGTCGACACGCGCTACCGCCAGCGCTACGTCGACCTCATCGCCAACGACGACGCGCGTCGCATCTTCGACGTGCGCTTCCGCGCCGTCGCCGCGATGCGCTCGTGGCTGGCCGAACGCGGCTACCTCGAGGTCGAGACGCCGGTGTTGCAACCCGTGCCGGGCGGCGCGGCGGCGCGCCCGTTCGTCACGCACCACAACGCTCTCGACGCCGAGCTGTCGCTGCGCATCGCGCCCGAGCTCTACCTCAAGCGGCTCATCGTGGGCGGCTACGAGAAGGTCTTCGAGATCGCGCGCGTGTTCCGCAACGAGGGTCTCTCGACGCGCCACAACCCCGAGTTCACGATGCTCGAGCTGTACGAGGCGTACGCCGACTACCACGACATGATGCGACTCACCGAAGAGCTGATCGCGCACGCGGCTCGCGTCGCCACCGGATCCACCGTCGTGCAGTGGGAAGGCGCCGACGTCGACCTCGCGCCGCCGTGGCCGCGCCGCGCGCTGCTCGACCTCGTCGAAGAGCACGCGGGCGTGCGCGTGCACCCGGGGATGGACCGCGCCGAGCTCGTCGCGATCTGCGAGCGTCTTGCGGTGCCCCACGAGCCCGAATGGGGTCCGGGCAAGCTCGTGCTCGAGATCTACGAGAAGACGACCGAGCACGCGATCGCGGGCCCCACGTTCGTGTGCGACTACCCGCGCGAGGTGTCGCCGCTGGCGCGAGAGCACCGCGCCGACCCGCTGTTGACCGAGCGCTTCGAGGTGATCGTGCGCGGGCGCGAGCTCGCGAACGCGTTCACCGAGCTCAACGACCCGGTCGACCAGCGGCGCCGGTTCGAGGCCCAGGCCCGCCTGCAGCAGCTCGGCGACGTCGAGGCGCACGGCGTCGACGAGGACTACGTGCGGGCGCTCGAGTACGGGATGCCGCCCACCGGCGGGCTCGGGATCGGCGTGGACCGCGTGGTGATGCTCCTGGCGGGCGTATCGTCGATCCGAGAAGTGATCCTGTTCCCGCACCTGCGACCGGAGGCCGACTAAGGATGCGTGTCCTCGTCACCGGACTCGGCGGTGAGCTCGGCACGCGCGTCGCGCAGCTGCTCGAAGAGCGCCCCGAGGTCACCGAGATCGCCGGCGTCGACTTCTTGCCGCCCCGCCGCCGACTCCGGCGCACCGAGTTCCATCGCATCGACCCGCGCCGGCGCGAGCGCCTCGTCGAGTTCGTCGCCGACTTCGCGCCGCAAGGCCTCGCGCACTTCGGCGTGTACGAGCCCGCGTCGCGCATGAGCCCGGCGTCGGCCGCCGAGCGCACCGAGCTCGCGACGATCGCGTCGTTGAGCGCGGCCGCGCGCGGCGGCGCGCTCGAAGCGGTCGTCGTGCGCAGCGGTCTCGAGGTCTACGGGCGGCGCTCGCCGCGCGCGTCGGTCCCCGACGAGCAGGTCCCGCCCGCGCCGTCCACCCCCTACGGCATGTCGTTGCTCGGCGTGGAAGCGATGGCCGCTGGCCTCGGCCGCCGCCACGACCTGCCCGTCGCCGCGCTGCGCTACGCGCCGGTCGTGGGCTCGCACGTCCCGAGCCCGCTCGGGCGGCTGCTGCGCCTCCCCGCCGTGCCCGTGCCCGCCTTCGCCGACCCGCCGTTCTCGTTGCTCCACCCCGACGACGCCGCCGCCGCGATGGCCGAAGCCTTGATCCGCCGGGTCGACGGTCCGCTCAACGTGGTCGGACCGGGCGCGGCCAGCCCGTGGCAGGCGGCCCGCCTCGGCGGCCGGGTGCCGGTGCCGATCGTGGGTCCCGGCTGGCGGTGGGCCGGTCGGATCGCCGAGCTCGCCGGCGCCGCCATCGCCCCGCACATCGTCGAGGTGCTGCGCTTCGGCCGCACCGCGTCGGGCAGCCGCGCGGTCGCCGAGCTCGGGCTCGACGACCTGAAGCCCACCCAGCAAGTGCTCACCGAGCTCTACGAATGGGCGGCGATCGTGCCGCTCGCGCCCGTGGCGGAGGAAGTCGCATGAGCCCGCTCCACTCGCGCGACTTCGGTCTCGACGCCGATCGCTGCGGTCCGCCTGACGCGCTCGCGGCCGCGCTGCGACGCCGCTTCGGCGGGCGGTACCCCACCGACCCGTTCGGGCTCGACCCCCACCTGTGCGACCTGCTCGCGCCCGCGTTCGACGCGGTCGTGCGGGTCGACGTGCGCGGCGCCGAGCAC